>CAYNQF010000028.1:0-26013 GCA_964399265.1 uncultured bacterium
CCCCCGTCAGGAGCCCCGCCACGTACGCCGCGAGCGGGAGCCCGAACGCCGGGAAGATCCTCGCGCGCAGCTTCTTGTCGCGCCGCATGTAGGCCGAGAGGAGCGTGAACCCGGCCCTCTCGGCGTCGTTTCTGCAGAGCGAGAGCCCGAGGCGTCCCAGGGCGCCTTTGAAAGCTCGTGTCGCGGCAGGCGTCTCCGACTCCCGCGACGAAGCGGCCAGTTCCGACAGCTTCTTCGAGTAGTCGAGGGAGATCGTGTTCGCGGCCGCTACCAAGACCGCCACCGTGCTCCCGAGCGCCATGAGGGCCAGGAGAGCATCCTGCGCCGTCCCCCTTCCGAGCGCCAGCTGCGTCACGGCGGCGAACCACGCCGGAGGCGCCAGGAACACCCAGTCGCCCCTGTGGATCGTCGGGATGGCCGCGTCCCCGCCGAGCGCCCTCGGCAGGAACACGTAGCCGAGAACCAGCACGAACGTCGCCGCGGTGTGCACGTACGTGATGACGCTCGTGAACCTGTCGTAACTCCATATCCTGAGCGCCACGGCGTAGAATAGCACCGCGAGCCCGGCCACGGCTATGCAGGCCGCGAGAGCCGACGCGAGGTAGGTCGGTATGAACGCCGGTCCCGCCAACCTTGTTCCACCGATGATGGCTGCCGGGAGCGTCAGCGCAGCCGCCGTAACGACCACGAAGAAGAGAAGGTTTGCCGCCTTGGCCCAGAAGTACGTCTTGGACGAGATGGGCCTGTGCGACATGATGTCGAAGTCGTCGGGGTTCACGACGACCGTGCTGTACTCCATGATCACCATGAGACCGGTCATGAACATGGCCGCGCTCATCGTGAAGAGCGAGTAGATGAACGGGTCGTCCTGGCTCAGGAGCGCGAAGGCCAGCACGGTCCCCATCACCGCGTAGATGAACAGCGCCATCAAGAGTGGTGGGACCTTGGTGCGTCCGTGCATCGCCCGCGAGGCCCGGAGGTCGAGCCTGATGCCCGCGGACACCAGCGCGGCCAGCTGTTGCCTGTCGACCGAGCCCGGCCTCGTCCTCGGTGAGGTTTCCCTCGTCACGAAGTCCTGCCTCCTCCCCGACCGGTGACGCTGTCCGAGAACGTCCGGACGACCTCCTCGAGGTCTCCCGTGGACGTCAGCTCGCTGAACACGCCTTCGAGCGAACCCCGCTTGGTCATGTCCTTCAGTTCCTCGACCTTGCCGTCGGCGATGATCTCTCCCTGCTTGATGATCACGACCCTGTCGCAGACCTTCTCTACCACCTCGAGCACGTGCGAGCAGTAGAACACCGTCTTGCCCTGCGACGCGAGGTCCTTCAGCAGTTCCTTCAGGATGAGGGCGGTGTTGGCGTCGAGCCCGGAGAGCGGCTCATCCAGAAAGAGCACCGAGGGGTTGTGTATGAGCGCCGAGGAGATGAGGACCTTCTGCCGCATCCCACGCGAGAACGTCGTCATGATGCGGTCGGCCTCCGCCGAGATGCCGAACAGCCCGAGGAACGTGCTGGCCTTCTCCCGGGCCACCTCCGGCTCGATATGGTAGAGCCGGGCGACGAGCGTCAGGTACTCGGTCGGCGTTAGGCTCTCATATAGCGCGCCGGTCTCGGGCACGACGCCTATCCGCTCCTTGACGGCGATAGGATCTGTAGTGACGTCGAACCCGTCGATCAGCGCCGTTCCCTCGGTGGGGCGCAGCATGCCCGTTGCCATCTTGACGGTCGTCGTCTTGCCGGCTCCGTTCGGTCCCAGGTATCCGCAGATCTGTCCCCGCGGGATGATGAGCGAGACGTTCTTCACGGCCTCGAACGTCCCGTACCTCCTGGTCAGGTTGCGAAGTTCTACTGCTGCTCCTGCCGGCGCGGAGGCATTCCCGTTCATCTCGTTTCTCCCATGTCAGCGTCTGCGGGAGGCGCTGTCTCGTTTCCCGAGTAGGAGGCCGTTTCTTCCAGCAGCCTCCGCGCCTCCGCGACGAGCTCGGGAGGCGCCCGCATCGATAGCACCTTCGACCACGCGTTTCGCGCGGCGTCCAGCGAGTCGAGCCCCGCGTACGCCTGTCCGAGCTCGAGCCAGGCGTCTGCGTATCCTGGATGGATCTCGACCGCGCGCCGAAGCTCTCGCGTCGCCTCCCGGTAGCGGTCCAGCTCCAGGTAGACGAGCCCGAGGTTCCGCCTGGCGGAGACGTCTAACGCGTTCGCCTCGACGGCCGCCTCGAACTCGGTCGCCGCGGATTCCATGTCTCCTCTGCCGGCCAGGATCGCACCGACCGTGTTGTGCATCTGCGAGGGATTGAACTCGAGCATGTCTACGTTCACGAGGAACGCCGCGGCCGCGACCGGCGCCGCAACGGCGACCGCCGCCCGCCAGCTTCTCGAACGCAGCGATCTCACGAACTCGTGAACAGCATACCCCGCTCCGGGCAGGAGTGCGAGGACGATGGGGAGCCTGTAGCGCGCCGTTATGAAGAACGGGACGACCGAGCACATGAAGGTCACCCCGAACAGAACCAGCAGCCCCACGTTCTTCCTGCGGAGAGAGGCCAGCACCAGGCCGACGACGCCGAGCGGGGCCACGACCGCGAACGTGCCGAGCGGCAGCCGCAGCACCGGCGCCGTCCTCGCCACGAAGCTCAGGTCGTAGTGGTTGGGGATCTCGTAGTGGTTCCAGAAGAGCGCGAACTTCGTCGCGGTCTGCGCGAGCCACATGGCCGGCCGGTGCCGCATGAACGCGAGCGCCCTGGATGTCCAGTAGTCCGACACCTCCCCCGCGCTCATGCTCCTGCCGGTCGCCGCTTGCGCGGCCTCCTTGGATGCGACGCGCAGGTCGAAGCGCATTTCCGCGGGCACGGTGAATGTGCCGGGCGCTCCCGGATGGTTGCCTATGAAGAGGTTGATCCCGGCGTTCGACGAGACCGGTATCAGATCGCCGTCGGTCCTGTAGTTGTGGACCGTGGCCGGGAGGATCGTGAGACCGCAGACGACGAAGAAGAGCGCCGCGGCAGGGGCCCTCCGCCTCCACCCGCTCGATGTCCACGCTCTCGGGCGCGGGGCGGAACGGCCTCCGCGCGGCTGCGCCGCCAGCCACATCGCGCCGACCGGCGCCACGAGGAGCAGGTTGGGCTTCCCCAGAGAGGCCAGACCGAGCAGCGCGCCCGAGCCCGCGGCCCACCACAGGGCGCGACCGTCCTGCAGCCCGCGACCACGCGCTTCCCGGGAACGGCGGCTAGACCGCCCCCCGCCTCGCCGGGCGTCGCCGCGCCCTCCCAGCCTGGTGTCGGCGCGTTCGAGCATGACGAGCGCGCCGGCCGTGAAGGCGATGACCAGCGTGATCTCGAGGAACTCGGCCTCAAAGAAGATCAAGGGCACATACACGGCCGCGAAGGCGGCGGAGACGAGCGCCGGTCGGGCGCCAACCGTCAGTCTCGAAAGCAGGTAGATTAGGAGGACGGACGCGCATCCGACGCCGGCCTGTATCAGGCGCACGGTCTGGAAGCCTGGTCCGGCGAGCTTCATCACGGCGGCCAGGAAGAAAGGATAGAGAGGGCTCGAGTGGAAGTAGGCGTGGTCGGGCACGAGGATGCCGCGAAGGATGTCGCGGGCCTGAGCCTCGTAGATCGCGGGGTCTGCGGTGAGCGCAGAGAAGAGCGCCTGGCCGCGTATCTCGCTCAGGTACAGGAGTCTCAGGACGACCGCGACGGCCAGGATCACTCCCAGCGCGATCCAGTCGGCTCTCGTGGTGGTGGCGTGCGGTCGATCGAGTCTGGAGGGCATCGTGTCCTTCCCGCCCGTCTGGCGTCCGCGCCGCACCGTTTCCGACGCCGGCCCCGACGCGCCCTGCGGTCACGAGCACATGACGTTAGCACGGAATGGCGCGCCGGCGCAACGCAGCGGCGCACGCGTACCCGTTCGACACACGGCTCCACACGGGCCGGATGCGTGCCGGCTGGCGCGTCCGCCGGCGCGATGGTACAATGAACCTGGGATCGCGCCGTGTGGCGCCGGTCCGGCCTTCGAAGTCCCCTCACCCGAGGAGATGTCCGAATGGAGTACAGGCCCAGATGGAAGGACGCGCTCGTTGTCCTGGCCGTGGCGCTCGCGTTCAGGGTCGCGTATCTTCTCGAGGCCTCGCGCTTCCCGGACTGGAACCTCTTCTACATGGACCAGGAGTATCATCTCGAGTGGGCCCGCGCGCTGGCCACGGGCGTGTGGCGCGCGCCGTACGACATGCTCCGTCACGCCCCGTTCTTCCGGGCGCCGCTCTATCCGTACTTCCTGGCCGGCCTCTTCAAGCTCGTCGGTGCGAACACCACCGCCGTCAGAGCCGTCCAGGCCCTCATCGGCTCCGTCTCCTGCTCGCTTGTCTATGCCGTGGGCACGCGCTGTTTCGGCAGGCGCGCGGGTCTGGCCGCTGGTATCGTGGCAGCGCTCTATTGGGTCCTCGCATACTTCGACGGTGAACTTCTTCTCCCGGTGTTCCTCGTGTTCTTCGTCCTGCTGGGGTTCCTGCTCGCGTTCAGGGCGGCCGACCGGGGCAGCCCGCTCGTGGCGGGCGCGTCGGGCCTGGTGCTCGGGCTCTACTCGATAACGAGGCCGAACATCCTCATCTTCATGCCGTTCGCCGTGTGGTGGATCGCGAGCGTCTCGCTCAAGCGCGGCCGTCGTGCGGCGGCGGTCATGGCCGTGGCGATGGCTATCGGATGTCTCGCTCCTCCCGCGGCCGTCACGGTGAGGAACGCCATCGTCGGCGGCGATGCGGCGCCGGTGGCATCGCAGGGCGGTGTGAATCTCTACATCGGGAACAACCCGGAATCGAACGGTCTCGAGGCCGTGGTTCCCGGGACCCGCCAGACCTGGTGGGGCGGATACGAGGACGCGGTAGGCATCGCGGAACGTGACCTCGGGCGAGAACTGCGGCCGACGGAGGTTTCCTCATACTGGTTCGGACGCGCCGTCAGCTACGTCCGCGGCGACCCGGCGGGCTGGCTGCGGCTGACGCTCCGCAAGACGCTCGCGCTGGTGGGCGATCCCGAGCCCCCGAACAACGAGCCATACGAGGCTCGGAGGGACAGGTACTGGACCCTGCGGTCGGTACCTCTCAGCTTCTCCACGCTGCTCGCCCTGTTCGTGGTCGCGCTCCCGTTGTCGCTCCTGCGCTGGGGGAAGCGACTCCGTCCCCCACTTGGCATCGACGACGACGCGAGACGGCGCCTGCAGCTCGTGCTCATCTTCCTCGTGGTCTACTCGCTGTCGGTGATAGCGTTCTTCGTCACCGGCCGTTATCGCGTTCCTCTCGTTCCGTTCCTTGCCATGGGAACGGGAGCATCGCTCGTGGGCATCTGGGATCTCGTGGTGCTCAAGCGTTGGAAGGTCGCCGCGGCGTTCGTCATCGCCGCGTGCGCAGTGGCGGTGCCGCTCAGGTTCGACTACCTGCACGTGCGTTCCTCGACCACCGGCTTCGCGGTGTTCTCGGACGCGACGGACCTGCTGGAGGCGGGCGACTTCGACGGCGCTCTGGCGGCGCTCGAGGCCGTGCGCGCGTCGGGAGCGACGCAGGGCCCGGAATTCTATCACGCCGTTATGAGGGCCTACGTCGGACGTGCCGATCCCTCGGACGCGCCCGCGATGGAGAGTGCCGTCACGGAGGGGCTGGCGCGGTACCCGGATGATCCGGAGCTTCTGTGGTACGGAATGGTCGGGCGCTTCGGAGAGGGCCGCCTGCCGGAGGCGTGGGATCTCGCCCGGCGTTACATCGCGGCCAGGCCCGACGACATCAGGGGCTACTACATGTCGGTGGGGATCGCGGTCGCTCGCGGAGACACGGCAGAGGCCCGCTCCCTCCTCGACGACGCCAGGAAGGTCGACGCCTCCAGCCCTCTGGTCGAGCGCATGGAGAGACAGCTCGGCGTCGTCCCCGGGGGGTAGCGTCCCGGCTACGGCAGCGGAAGCGCCTCCCCCACCGCTATGGCGCGGGCGATCGTCGCGGCCTGTATCTCGACCGTGTCCTCCGTGTTCTCAGCGTAGCCGCCCGCCAGGGTCACCGTGAACGGGACGCCGTGCGTCGCGCAGCTCTCCATGACCATCCGGTCACGCTCCGCCAGGTCCTCCTTCGAGAGCGAGAGCCCGCCCAGGACGTCGCCCTCGTACGAGTCGGCCCCCGCGACGTAGAGCACCATCTCCGCTCCGTATCCGTCCAGAACCTTGTCGATGCCCTGTCGGAGACGCGGCAGATAGCTGGCGCCGACCGCTCCGTCGGGGAGCCCGATGTCGAGGTCGGACGGCGGCTTGACGAACGGGTAGTTGAACTCCTGGTGTATCGAGAAGGTGAAGACGCGGTCCTCGTCGGCAAAGATCGACGCGGTCCCGTTACCCTGGTGCACGTCGCAGTCGATGATCCCGATGCGCTTCGCCAGTCCATCGTTGAGCGCGCGGGCGACTCCGATGGCGACATCGTTCAGGACGCAGAATCCCTCGCCGTGGTCCGAGAACGAATGGTGGAAACCTCCCGCGACGTTCACGCCGACCCCGCGTTCCTTCGACGACCTCACTGCCGCTATCGTGCCTCCCGCGCTCAGGAACGACGCGTCGATCAGCTGGTGCGAGTACGGCAACTCCAGCCTGGCGATCTCCATCATCGTGAGGGTCCCCTCGCGCAGCTTGTCGATGTACATGCGCGTGTGCACGAGGTGGGCGTCGTCGTCCGTCGCGGGCTCGGGCTCCACGAAGTCCTCCTCCCGCGCCACACCCGTCTCTATGAGGTGCTGCTTGATCAGGCTGAACTTGAGCATCGGGAACACGTGTTCTCCGATGTCCGCGAAATAGCCGTCAGAGTAGTACAGGATCGGTCTCAACCGCTGATCTCCTTATGCCGTCACTGGTCTTCCGCAGCTCCCGACTGCAGTCCCCGCTCACGTGCGCCGCTCTCGAGCGAGTCGGCCTCCGCCTCCGGCGTCTCTCCGCCCTCGAGCGAGTCGGCCTCCGCCTCCGCCTCCCCGCCTTCGAGCGAATCGGCTCCCGCCGCGACCGGCATGTCCACGCCGAAGAGGATCCATACCTCGGCCGGCAGTCCACTGGAGAGTGCGGGCTCGAAGACGAGTCTCCCTGCCGCCCTCGCGAGTGCGGCGGCCTGCGCGCTGCTCACCTCCGTACCCTCCGGCACGTGCGCCTCCGAGACGAGGCCGCTCTCACCGACCAGCAGTTCCATCGGTACGGTTCGCGGCGCAAGCGCCTCTTCACCGGACTCGGTCGTCTCCTCCCACTCGGCCAGCCTCGGTAGCCGGTCGTATTCCTCCAGAGGCTGCTCGCGTCCGGGCGCCTCAACGACCTCGCGGGTGTATGGCTCAAGCTCCGGGTACTGGGAGAGATCTGGGAATCTGGGCAGCGTACTCGCCGACTCCACGTCCGGGTCGGTGGCGATCGCCCGCGCCCGTTCCACGGACGCATCCCCCCAGTCTACCCCCGACCTTTCGTACATGTCAGCCAATCTCCGATACGCCCTGGCCGCCTCGGGCGTCGTCTCTCCTACCATGTCCGCGAACGCCCTGTAGAGCAGGTCCGACTCCCTGTAGGCCCCCGTCTGCCCTCTCACGATCGCGAGCCCCAGCACGTCCTCGGGGTCCACGGCGGCAGCCGCTCCCCGCCCGGTGGTCTTGCCGGTCTCGAGTGCCTCGGTGAGTTCGGGACCGATCAGCTTCTCGAGCGTCCTGCCGGCCTCCTCGAACCTCCCGGCCCTGATCTCCATGTACGCGAGAACCCGCTCCGCGAGGATCCACCCCGGCCTGAGCTTCACCACTTCCTCCAGGTCGAGGAGGCTCTGGCGCATCTCGCCGCCCTCGTAGCCGGCGACGCCGTGCACCAGGAGCGCCTCGGGCGTCGCGCCGCCGTAGGAGCGCTGGTCGCCGCCCTCCGTCGTCTGCGCGTTCGTCACCGCAGCGAACGCGCACAGCAGCGCCGCCGAGAGCGCGCAGGTCAGAGCGGCCTGAACGAGACCTCGGGCCCACCGCAAGGGCCGTTTCACACTGCTGCGGGTCATCTCCGGACTCCCGTCTGGCGCCCTCTCAGGGCTCGAAATCCAGCTTCTGAGAGGCGTTTCATGTCCATTCGCCCAGCGGGGCTGCTCACCTAGAACGGGCCTCCAGAGGCCGGAATACGGCCCCAGAGGCCCCTGTCAAGCTCTAGGGCTTTACTCGTGCCCGGCAGGGCTCCGCCCACCCGTCCGAACATCGGAAAGCGCCTACCTGTGCGGCCTTCTCCACACGACCGGCCGGAATCGTTCCGGATACACGAATCTGGCGCCTTGCTCGCTCAGGATCCCACGTGTCCGTTCAAGCACGCCGCGCAGGACGTCACCGGGATACTCCCACTCGTAAGGGGTGCTTCCGTCGCAGGCCCGGCATTCGGGCGTCAGGACGAGCCGCACGTGCGTCTTGCCGTTTCGCCTCAGGAAGGCGGCAACGCGGTAGACGGGCAGCGGTCCGTCCGCCGGCGCACCGGACTCCTCGTCGACGTACGGTATCTGGCGCTTGACGCCGAGTACGTCGGCGTCTTTCGGGGCGGGCACGGTCTCGAGCCCCTCCTGCTTCATGGCCTGCCTGAGCGCACTCTGGACCGCGGCCACGGGACTCACGAACCACGCCTCCGCCTGCGTCGTCACCGGAGGGTCCGCCGACACGAACGTCGCGGGCCCGCCGCATCCGGCGAGCATCGCGAGCGAGGCGAGCGCCACGAGCACGGCGACACGTCCCGTCATGTCCGTCCTCCCGCGCCGTCCCAGAGGTCTGCGAGCCCCTTTACGGCTGAGGCCTCAGCGCGCTCGATGTGGTGCCATCCCGCGGCGGCCAGGCTCTGGTTGACCGCCTGCCTCGAGATGCCGAGGTGCTCGGCGACCTCCTGCTGAGTCTCGCTCTCTCTCACGAGCTGCACGATCTGGCGCTGCCGTTCCGTCATGGCGTCGTGCCCCTCGAGGATGAGACCGATCAGCGAGCCCAGCAGCTCGGCCGGAGGCGGTCCGACCACGAGCACCCTCGCCTCCCTGAAGTCCGTCTCGTCCAGCCGCCCGACGGCCTCCGTCGCGGCCCGGTGCGCCGCGGACAGGGCGGGGGTCATGTAGTCCGCGTGTGGCCCTCCCCCGCCGGGAACGACGGGCGCGGCCGAGGTGCAGAACGTCGCCCGCTCCGGCCTGACCGCGGTCGCCAGCGCGAGGATGGCGGGCAGGACCGCCTCGGGGGACACCAGCTGCAGCACCAGCGTCGTTTCTCCCACGATACCGGTCGGCCCCGCCAGAATGCGGGGCTCGGACTCGCCGAGCGCGGCCGCCGCCGACCTCATCCTGGCCAGCATTCGCGGCGACGCATCGACGCTGCCGTCGCGTGCGTGCGCCCGCACGGCGAGCGCGTATGAGGCGTTCGTGTTCGTCATCCGGCCTGAACCTCAGCCCTCGACCTTGTAGACCACGTCGTGCTCCCGGACACGGCCCGGGACCTCTATCCCGACGTTGTCGCCGGCCTTCGCGTGTTCCATCTCCTCGTGCTCGATCTGCATCGACTTCACCTTGAACTCAAGGTCGGTCGTGTGTCCCTGTATGCAGATCGTGTCGCCGACCTTCAGTTCACCGGTCAGCACGATCGCCGCGACGCTCGGTCCCCCGAAGTAGTGGGAGATGTGTCCGATCTCCTTCTTCTCCATCGGGCTTCCTCCTCTCCGGCGCGGCCTCTCACCTGGAGCGCTCTACACTCGCGTAGAGGTTGTGGTCGTGCACGCTGTCCAGGTTCTCGGCCTCTACCTCGTACCAGATGATCCTCACATCCGAATCGAGGCGCTCCGCGACGTTGCGGACGAGGTCCTCGACGAGCAGCGGCGCCTCGTAGGCCGCCTCTATGATTGCCCGCTCGTCGTCTCCCTTGAGCAGCGGGTAGATCGGTCCGCTGGCGGAGTCCTCGACCAGTTCGACGATCTCTTCGATGCAGAGTTCCCCCTGTACGCGCGCGGACACGCTCACGTGTCCCCGTTGGCTGTGGGCGGGTCCTCCCGTCGCCTCCATCGAGCACGGGCATACCGTCATCACTGGAACCACCGCCGTCAGCACGAAGTCATAGTCCAGGCCAAGCGACGCCTCCACCCGGACGTCGCACGCCATGAGGCTCGCGGCGCCGGACAGTGGCGCCTTCCTCGGGACGAAGTACGTGGCGTCGGCCTCGAGCCGCACCGATTCCGCATCGTGCGCGTCGCGGATGCGGCCCAGGAGCGCCTCGATGCCCCGCGCAGACAGCTCTCTCGGACCCCGGTCGAGGACTTCCACGAACCTGCTCATGTGGGCCCCGCGCGTCGACGGGGTCAGGGCCACGAACAGCCCGAATGTCGTCGCGGTGGTCTGGCGTGCGCCGTCTCTGGAGGGTATCGCCGCGGGATAGACCAGTCCGGTGACGCCCACTTCGTCGAGCGGGATCTCCCGGTCGTCGCGGCTGTCCTGGATGCCAGGCATGGGGCCTCCGGCGTAACGTGAGGGGGACTCCAAACCCCATCGTAGGGACGGGCGGGGGCCCGCGTCAAGCGGAAAGGATTGCACCTGGGGTAGGCGCGTCTCGTGAGGCCGAGAGGGACGGCGTACCCGGTCGCGCCTCTAGAGGACGCTCTCGAACTCGACGACCGCGTGCGCCGCTGCGCCGACCGAGACCGCCGCGACCGGTACGCCCGCGAGTTCCTCGATGCGTGCGATGTAGGCCCGGGCTTCTCTGGGCAGGTCCTCGGGGCGGCGTACGTCCCCGGTGCTGGTCTTCCAGCCGGGGAGCTTCTCGTAGACGGGCTCCGCGAGCGCAAGCTCGGCCGCGGTGCGCGGGAAGGACAACGTCATGCTGTCGCCTATGCGGTAGCCGGTGCAGACGGGCAGCGTGTCGAACGAGTCGAGCACGTCGAGCTTCGTGATGATGAGACGGTCGGCACCGTTCACCTCGACCGAGTAGCGGAGCGCCACTCCGTCCATCCATCCGCACCTGCGCGGGCGACCGGTCGTCGCCCCCGTCTCGTGTCCGTACTTCCTTATTGCCTCGCCGCTTTCGTCCATCGACTCTGTCGGGAACGGTCCCTCCCCGACGCGGGTGACGTACGCCTTGGCCACGCCGACGACCTTCCCCACCATCGAGGGCGGCACGCCCGTCCCCGGCGACACGCCGGCGGACGTCGTGTACGACGAGGTCACGTATGGGTAGGTGCCGAAGGCTATGTCGAGAAGCGTTCCCTGCGCGCCCTCGAAGAGCACCTTTCTGCCCGCGGCGATCGCGCCGCGCACGTCGGGTGGCGTGTCCGCCAGGTGCGGGGCCAGGCGCTGCGACACGACCTCGAAGCGCTCGAGCGTCCCGTCCACGTCGACGGGCCGCGCGCCGTACAGCTTCGCGAGCCTCTCGTTCTTCCTGCGGGCGACCTCGGAGTAGCGCTCCCGGAAGGTCTCGAAGTCCGCGAGGAGCCCTATCGGGAGGCCGTCGCGCGCGTACTTGTCGGAGTACGCGGGTCCTATCCCGCGGAGCGTCGTGCCGATGGCCCCTCCACCCCGCGCACGCTCCTCGGCGGCCTCCTGCGCCCGGTGGTGCGGCATCACCATGTGCGCTCCTACGTCGATGCGGAAGTTGTCTCCCACAGTGACGCCTCGTCCGCGCACCATGTCGATCTCGGCAACGAGCGCCTCCGGGTCGACCACGACGCCGGGCCCTATGACGCAGGCGACGCCTGGCACCGAGATGCCCGAGGGCAGCAGGTGGAAGACCACGGGCTCGCCGTTCAGAGCCACGGTGTGCCCCGCGTTCGCGCCGCCCTGGAACCTCACTACCATGTCGGCCTGCGAGGACAGCGCGTTTGTTATCTTGCCCTTGCCCTCGTCGCCCCACTGCATTCCGACTATCACGACGCCACTCATTGCTTGTCTTCTCCCGTGAGTCCCTTTATCGCGTCCGACACCGAGTCGGCGGTGATCCCTCCGTCCGGGTCTCCGGAGAGCGCCTTGTCCTTTTCGTCCACGGAGCGTTCGAGGTCCTCCCTGTACGTCCTCAGCCGTCCGGCCAGCTCCGGGTCCGACAGCGCCAGTATCTCCGCGGCCATTATGGCCGCGTTCTTCGCGCCGTGCTTCCCGATGGCCATCGTCGCGACCGGAATGCCGGAGGGCATCTGGACGGTGGAGTAGAGCGCATCGACGCCCTGGAGACTGCCTCCCGCCATCGGGACGCCGATGACGGGCAGCGTCGTGACGCTTGCGATGGCCCCGGCCAGGTGAGCGGCCAGTCCGGCGCCCACGACGACGACCTTGATCCCCTCCGACTCCAGCTTCTCGGCAAGCTCGTGCGTCTTCCGGGGGGCGCGGTGCGCCGAGGAGATGCGCGTGACGTACGGCACGCCCAGCTCCTCCAGCATCTTCTCGGTCTCCTGCATAGTCGGTCGGTCGGAGTCGCTGCCCATGACGACCGCAACGAGCGGTCTGCCGGCGTGCTTCATGTGGCTCCTCCCCTGGTGCCTGAAGTGCTGCCAGCGCCTGGAGTGCGCTGATGCCTGGAGTGCGCTAGTGCCTGAAGTGCCGCATCCCCGTGAAGACCATCGCGATGCCGCGCTCGTCGGCGGCCTTGATCACCTCTTCGTCTCCCTTGGAGCCGCCCGGCTGGATGATGGCGGTGACGCCGGCGTCGGCCGCTGCGTCGACCGCGTCCCTCATCGGGAAGAACGCGTCCGAGCCGAGCACAGAGCCCCTCGTCTTGTCGCCCGCCTTCCAGACGGCGAGCACGCTCGCGTCGACACGGCTCATCTGGCCGGCTCCGATGCCGACAGTCTCGGTCCCCTGCACGAGCACGATCGCATTCGAGCGCACGTGCTTGACGACCCGCCAGGCGAACGTGAGCGACCTCATCTCGTCCGGCGTGGGACTTCGGTCCGTCACGATGCGGAGATCGTCGGACCTCATGTCCTCCGTGTCGATCTCCTGGACGAGCAGCCCCCCTCCGAGCATCGAGCGCAGCTGCCTCTCGTTCCGGAGGTGGTAGTCGGTGAGGTCCGGGAAGTAGGCCTTCAGGATGCGCCGGTTCTTCTTTCCGCTCATGAGTTCGAGGGCGTTGCGGTAGTAGTCGGGCGCGATGATCGCCTCGACGAAATGCGTGTCGTGCAGGAGTCTCGCGGTGTCCATGTCGACCGTGCGGTTGAAGGCGATGATCGAGCCGAAGGCCGACATCGGGTCGCACCCGAGCGCCTTCTCGTACGCCTTCGCGGGCGTCGAAGCGGTCGCCACGCCGCACGGGGTCGAGTGCTTGATGACCGCCGCCGCCGGCTCCGGAAACTCGCGCACGATGGCGAGGGCGGCGTCGAGGTCCATGTAGTTGTTGTAGGAGAGCTCCTTGCCGGAGAGCTGTTCGGCCGTGACGACCGACGGCTCGAGCGACCTGCCCATCGTGTAGTAGACCGCCGCGCGCTGGTGCGGGTTCTCACCGTACCTGACCTCGCGCACCTTCTGGTACTCGAGGCTCAGATAGGCCGGCAGGTCGGAGTCGGTCTCGACCATGCCCGCCATGTACGAGTGTATGGCCCTGTCGTAGTTGCGGGTCACGGCGAAGGCCGCGACGGCCAGCTCTTCGCGAAGCTCGCGCGGCACGTCGAGCCCGTTCTCCTTGAGGGTCTGCACGACCCTCTCGTACTGGGCCGGCGAGCTGACGACGATCTTGTTCGCGAAGTTCTTGGCCGCCGCGCGGAGGAGCGTCACGCCGCCGATGTCGATCTGCTCCAGCGCCTCGTCGAGCGTCGTGCCTGGTGCCGAGGACACCTTCTCGAACGGATAGAGGTTCACGACGACCATGTCGATAGGCTCGATCTTCTCGCGCTCGAGCGTGGCGACGTGGCTCTCCTTCTGCGGCAGCGACAGGATGGCGCCGTGGATCCTCGGATGGAGCGTCTTGACGCGGCCGTCGAGTATCTCGGGCGCGCCCGTGAGGTCCGACACCTCGCGGCACGACACGCCCTCGGACTGCAGGAGCCGGGACGTGCCTCCGGTGGAGACGATCTCGATGCCCAGCTCGGTCAGCCCTCGCGCGAACTCGACGACGTCCTTCTTGTCCGAGACGCTGATCAGTGCTCTTCTCACAGTCATCCTTCGGCTCTCCCCGCGGCGCTCGCGGCCGCCTCCTCCGTGTCCGATTCGTGCGGGTAGCTCCCGTCGAAACACGCGACGCAGTACGACTCCGGCGGTCCCGGCACCGACGCCAGCAACCCCTCGATCGAGAGGTAGCCCAGGCTGTCGACGCCTATGAAGTCGGCGATCTCCGACACCTCCTTGCTGGACGCCACAAGCTCGCCCCGCGTCGGAGTGTCGATGCCGTAGAAGCAGGGGAAACGTATCGGCGGCGACGCGATGCGCAGGTGCACCTCCGACGCCCCTGCCCTCCTGATCATGTGCATGAGCTTCTGGCTCGTGGTGCCTCTGACGATCGAGTCGTCGACGACCGCGACGCGTTGTCCGGCGAGAGTGTCGGCGACCGGGTTGTACTTGATACGAACCTTGAAGTCGCGCAGCGATTGCTTCGGGTGGATGAACGTCCTGCCGATGTAGTGGTTCCGAATGAGCCCGAACTCGAGCGGGATGCCGCTCTCCTCGGCGTAGCCCGCGGCGGCGGCGTTGCTCGAGTCAGGAACCGAGATGACGATGTCCGCGTCCGTCGGCTGCTCGATCGCCAGTCTGCGTCCCAGCTCGCGTCTCACCGTGTCGACCGAGACGCCGTTTACGACCGAGTCCGGCCTCAGGAAGTAGATGTATTCGAAAATGCAGAAGCTCCTGGGGCCGTCCGCGTGCTTCATCCTGTATCGCTCCGGGCCGTCCGGGTGGAACACCACGATCTCGCCCGGTTCGACCTCGCGCTCCATCCTCGCGTCGACGATGTCGAGGCCGCAGCTCTCCGACGCCACCGCCCATCCCCCGCTCTTGATCTTCCCGTAGCAGAGCGGGCGGTAGCCTCTCGGGTCGCGGGCCGCGACCAGGCGCCCGTCCATCATGAAGACGACGGAGTACGCGCCCTCGACGTCCTGCAGCGCCTCGCCCAGTATCTCCGCCGTGCAGGCTGGTCGGTCGAGCGGCCGCGTCGCATACGCCCGCGCCACGAGGTGCAGTATCGTCTCCGTGTCGGTTGTCGTCCTGAAGATCGACCCGGCGGCCTCCAGTCTCGAGCGGAGTTCCTCCGAGTGCACGAGGTTCCCGTTGTGGGCGGCCGCGAGCCATCCTCCCCTGAACCGGACCAGGATGGGCTGCGCGTTCATGAGCTTGCTCTGGCCGGTGGTCGAGTACCTGACGTGGCCGATTCCGGACGAGCCGTGCAGGCTGTCGAGCGTGTCCTCGTCGAAGACGCGGTTGGCCAGACCCATCGCCCGGTGCTGGTAGGCGGTCTCGCCGTCCCACGTGACGATGCCCGCGCTCTCCTGCCCCCTGTGCTGCAGGGCGTAGAGCCCTAGGTACGTGAGCCTCGCAGCGTCCGGGTTGCCCGTCACGCCGAAGACCCCGCACTCCTCGTGGTACGCGTCGGCCTCTCTGCGCAGCATTATGTGCGTCATCCTATGAGCTCACCCTCGACAGCACCTCGCCGTAAGCCTCGAGGAACCCACCCAGGTCCTGGCGGAACCTGTCCTTGTCCATGATCTCGCCCGTCTTCGCGTCGTGCAGGCGGCAGGTGTCGGGCGAGATCTCGTCGCCCAGGACCAGCTCGCCGCCGACGGTCCCGAACTCGAGCTTGAAGTCGACGAGCCGCATGCCGCGCTCGATGAGGAACGAGCCGAGCGTGTCGTTGACCTCGAGCGCCATGCGCTTCATCTCGCCGACCTGCTCGGGCGTCGCCAGGCCGAGCGCCCGGATGTGCTCCTCCGACAGGATGGGGTCGTGCAGCGCGTCGTCCTTCAGGTAGAACTCGACGATGGGCGGGTCGAACGTCGTCCCCGCCTCGACGCCGAGCCTGCGGACCATCGAGCCCGCGGCCACGTTCCGCACGACGACCTCGACGGGAAGCATGGTGAGGCGCTCGACGACCATCTCGGTGCCGGATATCCTCTCACGGAAGTGGGTCCGCACGCCTCTCGCGTTCAGAAGCTCGAACAGGTTCGACGAGATCGTGTTGTTGAGCCGCCCCTTGCCCTCGATGACCTCGTGCTTCGTGCCGTCGAAGGCAGTCGCGTCGTTCTTGAACTCCTGGACCATGAGGACGGGGTCATCCGTCTCCCACAGGATCTTTGCCTTCCCCTCGTAGAGCGGCTTCACCTTCTTCACGAGTCGTCTCCTTGTATGAGGCTGCTCGCTTGCCCTGTGCGTCTGCCCGGTCGTCTGCTGCCTTGCGCTGCCCCGTCGCCGTTCCGCTGCGCCTCTACACGGTCTGGTCCTCTTCGCAGATCTCCAGCCTGTCGAAGATCTCGTCCACGTGAGCCATGTGGCGCTCGATGTCGAACGCGCTCTCCGCTCCCTCGCGCCCGAGCTTCGAGACGATCCTCTCGTCGTTCATGACCGTTTCCCGGAACGAGCCGCCCGTCCTGCGCGCATCCATCGCGGACGCCTGCACGAGGTCGTAGGCCTCGTCACGCGACATGCCGGATTCGACGAGCATCGTGAGCACCGTGCCAGAGTAGATGAGCCCCTTCGACGACTCGATGTTCTCGAGCATCCTGTCCGGACGGATGTCGAGGCTCTTCACGATGCTTCCGAACTTCACCGCCATGTAGTGCGCTACGATGGAGCTGTCGGGCAGGATGACGCGTTCGACGGACGAGTGCGAGATGTCTCGCTCGTGCCACAGCTCGATGTTCTCCATCCCCGCCTGAGCGTTCCCGCGGAGGAGGCGCGCGAGCCCGCACAGCTGCTCGCACTTGACCGGGTTCTTCTTGTGCGGCATTGCCGAGCTGCCCTTCTGCTTCTTCGCGAACCCCTCCAGGATCTCGCTCGTCTCGGTTCGTGCGAGGAGCCTGATCTCGAGTGCCTGCCGCGCGATGACACTTCCGAGAACGGCGAGCGACGAGAGGTACCTCGCGTGCCGGTCGCGCGCGACGATCTGGTTCGATATGCCCGCCGCGCGAATGCTCAGCGCTTCGCAGACGCGTTGCTCGACGAGCGGGTCCAGGTTCGCGTACGTGCCGACCGCGCCCGAGATCTTGCCGACCGCGGCGCCTCCGACCGCGATCGCCACGGCGTCGCCCGCGCGCATCAGTTCGTCCCACCAGTACGCGAACTTGAGCCCGAGCGACATCGGCTCCGCGTGAACGCCGTGCGTGCGTCCGGTGATGGGCGTGCGCTTGTACTTGACGGCGAGGTCGCGGACGGCCGCGCAGAGGTCGTCCATGGCCTCCAGGATGAGCCTGCCCGCCCGGTCGATCTGCGCGCCTATGGTGGTGTCCAGCACGTCGGAGGACGTCATGCCGAGGTGAACGAAGCGCGCATCCTCACCTATTGACTCGCCCAGGGCCCTCAGGAAGGCTATGACGTCGTGGTGCGTCTCTTCCTCGATCTGTCTCACGCGCTCGGGCGAGACCGTCGCCATGCGTTCGATGCGGCCCGCCGCCTCGGGTGGGACCTTCCCGAGCTCGGCCCACGCCTTCGCCGACTCGACCTCGATGCGCACCCACAGCTCGAGTCTTGCCTCGTCGCTCCATATGGCTGCCATTTCGGGCAGACTGTATCGCTCTATCATGGTCGCTCCATACTCCCGCGCACGTCCGCGGGGATCGTCCGGCTCCCGACCTCCGCCGCCGGCGCTACTCCCACTCGATCGTAGAAGGCGGCTTTGAACTCACGTCGTAGCAGACCCTGTTCACGCCGCGCACGTTGTTTATGATGCGCGCGGACATCCTTTCGAGCACGTCATGTGGCATCGGGAACCAGTGCGCCGTCATTCCGTCGCGCGAGTCGACCGCACGCACGGCCACCACATGCTCGTACGTCCGCTCGTCGCCCATCACGCCTACGGTGCGGACCGGCAGGAGGACGGCGAACGCCTGCCAGATATCGTCGTAGAGACCGGCCTTGCGGATCTCCTCCATCGCGATGGCGTCGGCCTCCTGCAGCACGCGTACGCGCTCCGGCGTCACCTCGCCCAGGATGCGAACGGCTAGGCCCGGCCCCGGGAACGGGTGGCGTCCCAGGATGTCGGCGTCGATGCCCAGTTCGCGACCCACCATTCTTACCTCGTCCTTGAAAAGGGTCTTCAAGGGTTCGATGAGTTTCAGGTTCATGACCTCGGGGAGCCCGCCGACGTTGTGGTGGCTCTTGATGGTCGCGGATGGGCCCTTGACCGAGACGCTCTCGATGACGTCGGGGTAGAGCGTGCCCTGAGCCAGGTACTCGGCGTCGCCGACCTTGCGGGCCTCCTCCTCGAAGACTCGAATGAACTCCTCGCCTATGATCTTGCGCTTGCGCTCCGGGTCCTCGACGCCCGCGAGCCTCGAGAGGAACCGCTCGCGCGCGTTCACGATGTCGACCTTGAGTCCCAGCTTCGTCCGCAGTCGCTCGATGACCTCGTGGTCCTCGTTCTTCCGGAGAAGCCCGTTGTCGACGAAGATGGGCGCCAGCCTGTCGCCCACCGCGCGGTGTATGAGGACGGACATCACGGACGAATCGACGCCGCCCGAGAGCGCGCAGACGACCCTGCCCTCCCCGACCTGTTCTCGGATCGCGGCGACCGTCTCCTCGACGAACGACGCGGGCGACCAGTCCGACGGGATGTCGGCGATGCCGTGCACGAAGTTCTCGACGATTCGTTGGCCGCGCTCGGTGTGCACGACCTCCGGGTGGAACTGGAGCCCGTAGAGCTTCCGCTCGTCCGAGCCGATCGACGCGATCTTCCCGTCGGCGCTCCGGCCGAGCACGCTGAATCCGGGCGGCGGCTCCACGACCTCGTCGCCGTGGCTCATCCAGACCCTGATGCCGTCTGGGACATCGTAGAAGAGGCGATCGACGCCCTCGGGCGTGAAGCCCTGCGGTCCGTATTCGCGCGTGGTGCCGGCGGCGACCTTCCCGCCCAGCGCCTCCGTCATGGCCTGCATGCCGTAGCAGATGCCGAGCACGGGGATGCCCAGCTCGAACACGCGCGGGTCAGGTTTCGGCGCGCCCTCGTCGTAGATCGACGACGGCCCGCCCGACAGGATGATCGCGCCCGTTCCCTCCGCGACCTCGCGGAGGTCGTGGTCGAACCTCATGACCTCGGAGTAGACGCCGGACTCGCGCACGCGCCGCGCGATCAGGTGCGTGTACTGCGACCCGAAGTCGAGGATGACGACGCGGGCGCGGGCCGCGCTCCTGTGCGCAGTTGTGTCCGTGTGACCCACCGACGTATCCTCTGCCGTGCCCGACGGTCTGCCTGTCATCGCGCCTCCGGTCGGTCGACCTGGCGTCACTGGTCTGCGGTTCCCTACCTCCACATCCCCACGTGCTGCGCTTTCTGCATCAGCTTGCCCTCGGAGCGGATGGAGGGCGCTATCACGATCTCGGCCTGCTGCATCTCGAGGATGTTCTTGGCGCCGACGGAGCCCATGCACGTCTTGAGTGCGCCCAGGAGGTTCTGCGAGCCGTCGTCGGTGCGGGCCGGGCCCACGAGTATCTCCTCGAGCGTCCCGGACGTCCCGGTCTTCACCCTGGCGCCCCTGGGGAGGTTCACGTGCGGCGTCGCCATGCCCCAGTGGTAGCCGTGGCCCGGCGCCTCCTTCGCGCGCGCCAGCGCCGAGCCGATCATGACGGCGTCCCCGCCCGAGGCGAACGCCTTGCACACGTCGCCGCCGGTGTCCATGCCGCCGTCGGTGATGATGGGAACGTACTTCCCCGTCCTCTTGTAATAGAGGTCGCGCGCGGCTGCCGCGTCGACGGTGGCCGTGACCTGTGGGACGCCGATGCCCAGCACTCCGCGGGTCGTGCACGCGGCGCCGGGTCCGACACCGATCAGGACCGCGTCGGCGCCGGCCTCCATGAGGTCGAGCGTCACGTCGTAGGTCACGCAGTTGCCCACGATGACGGGTATCGACATCGAATCGATGAACGACTCGAGGTCGAGCGTATCGTAGGCCGTGGAGATGTGGTCGATCGTGGCGACCGTCGACTGTACCACGAAAATGTCCGCGCCCGCAGCCTCCGCCAGCTTTCCGAACTTCCCCGCCCTGGTCGGCGTGGCCGATACCGCGCAGACGCCTCCCCCGTCCTTGATCTCGGAGATGCGCTTCCCGATCAGATTCTCGTTGATGGGCGGCGTGTAGAGCTTCTGGACGAGCTGCGTGGCCACCTCGGGAGTCGCCCCCGCGATCTCGCTTAGGACCTCGTCCGGGTCATCGTAGCGCGTTTGCACGCCCTCGAGGTTCATCACACCGAGGCCTCCGAGCTTCGACATCTCTACCGCCATGGCGACGTTCACCACGCCGTCCATGGCCGCCGCCAGGATGGGCACCTGGAATTGGTGTTCGCACAGCGCCCACCTCGTGTCGGTCTCGTCCGGGTTGAGCGTGACGCGCCCCGGCACGATGGCCACTTCATCGAAACCGAACGCCCGTCTGGCCTTCCTCCCTCGCCCAATGTACTCACCCATCGCAGCCTCCCGCTTGCTGGGGCCCCGTGTGGTATCCGTTCGCGAACTGTGGACTCGTATTGCGTACGCCGTCCGGCCTCTTACCGCCGGCTAGTTTCTGCTTCCCGGTTTCACGGCGGGCGTCCCGCCCGTGCTGCAGAGCGGGCACTCTGACGACTCGTAGCTCTCGATCGACTCCGTCCTGAGCGCGCGGGCCGGCGCGCCGAGTTCCGCCTCTCCGCCCGAGCGGTCGAGTATGAACCCGAACCCGACGACCTCGGCTCCCGCCTCCCGCACGAGCGCCGCGACCTCCCGGACCGAGCCGCCTGTCGTGACGACGTCCTCGACTATGAGCACACGCTCCCCGGGTGCTATGGCGAAGCCGCGCCTGAGCGTCATCTCGCCGTCCTTGCGCTCGGCGAACATCGAGCGGACGCCCAGGGACCTCGCGACCTCGTACCCTATGACGATGCCGCCCAGCGCCGGGGCGACGACGACGTCGACGCGCTCGTCCCGGAACATGTCGGCTATCATGCCACCGAGTTCCTCCGCCAGCCTCGGGTGTTCGAGCGCGCGCATGCACTGGCAGTAGCGGCCGCTGTGCCGCCCGGATGTCAGAACGAAGTGGCCGTCCATGAGCGCTCCGGACTGCTCTAGTATCTCGCGCGTTCTCTCCGCCACCCGTGAATCAGTTGCCCGCGAGGTCATCGCAGTGTCTCCCTCGTCCACTCGTGCGCCATCCGGCTCCGGACGGGACGGCGTCGGCCCGCTAGCGATGCGCCTCGGCCATCTCCATCTCCTCGACGATCATCTTCGCCGCCTTGCCCGGATCGTCGGCCGAGCGTATCGGCCGGCCCACGACGATGTGGCTCGCGCCCGCGGCGACCGCTTCGCGCGGAGTGGCCACCCGCTTCTGGTCGTCAGACGACGCCCACTCGGGTCGCACGCCGGGGGTCACGATGATCGCATCGGGTCCTAGCGCATCCCGCAGCGCCCGCGTCTCGACCGGCGAGGCCACGATGCCGCGCATCCCCGCGTCCCACGCGGAGCGCGCCCGCTCCACGACCTCCGCGGTCGTGGAGGGCAGGCTCGTGAGCACCGTGACCGCGAGGATGACGGGAGGCGTTATGCCTCTCCTCTCCGCCTCCTCCCGCGAAGCGTCGAGCGCCGCCTCCAGCATCTTCCTGCCGCCCGGAGTGTGGACCGTGAAGAAGTCGACGCCGAGCGCCGTCGCCGCGCGCGACGCGTCGGCGACCGTGTTGGGGATGTCGTGGAACTTGAGGTCCAGGAATATCCTGTGTCCCGCGTCCTCGAGTTCCCGCACGAGCGACGGCCCCTCCGACGTGAAGAGCCTGAGTCCCACCTTCATACACCCGACGTACTTCCCGGTGGCCTTCGCGAGCGCCAGCGCCTCGTCCCTCGTCGGGACGTCGAGCGCCAGGATCAGCCTGTCGCGACCTTCTGAGTGCATCTGTCCGCCTTCCCGTGTGCCACGCCCACGTACGACGTGGGGCTCTCGACCCCGTCTCGCTTCATCCTCTCCATGAGCCCCGTCGCGACGCGCGACGGCGTCCTCGGGTCCGCGAAGATGGCGGTGCCGACCTGCACGGCCGTGGCTCCGGCCATCATGTACTCGAGCGCGTCGTCGCTTGTGCGCACGCCGCCCGACCCGACGAGCGGCAGGTCGACCGCGCGCGAGATGCTCCACACGAGCGCGAGGTTCACCGGCATGAGCGCCGGGCCGGAGAGCCCGCCCGTCACGTTGCCGAGAGCCGGCCGCCGCCGTTCGACGTCGATCCGCATGCCCGGCATCGTGTTCGCCACGACGAGGCCGTCCGCCCCCGCGCGCTCGGCCGCCTCCGCGACGGAGACGACGTCCGCCGCGTTCGGCGACAGCTTGAGCAGTAGCGTCTTGTCGGTCTGTGCTCTGGAGGCCGCCACGACCTCCCCCACGCCCGCCGCGTCGGCCCAGAGGGGACATTGCGCACGCTCGACGTTCGGGCAGCTCACGTTCAGCTCGATGGCGGCGATCTCCTCGCGCGCGCCCATCTCCCGCACGAGTTCCGCAAACCCTTCGGGGTTCGTCGCCGCCGCGCTGGCCACGAGCGGCGCCGCGAGTCTCGCGGCTTCCGGCAGCTTCGTCTCGAGGAACGCCTCGAGGCCGACGTTCTCGAGTCCGATTGCGTTCAGGAGACCACCCTCGGTCTCGCGGAGTCTCGGCGGAGCGTTGCCCCGGCGCGGCTCCAGCGTCACGGTCTTGAGCACGACCGCTCCGACCGACTCGAAGTCTATGACCCCCTCGTACTCGGTCCCGTAACCGACGGTCCCGGAAGCGAGCATGACGGGGTTCCTCATGCGGAACGAGCCTATCGCAACGCTCAGGTCGGGCACTCGATCTCCCAGTGTGTTTTCACGGCGTGTTCTTGATCAGCGTGTTCCGGATTCGGGCGCCCAGTCCGTGACGGTCGCCGCGTTCCACTACGCTTCCATCGTCTCGTCGAACACCAGTTCCGCCGCGTCGAAGACCGGCCCGTCGGAGCAAGCGGTCTTGTATCCGCTACGTGTCCTGACGACGCAGCCCCTGCAGGCGCCGACACCGCAGGCCATGATCTCCTCGACCAGGGCCTCGCAGCGAAGCCCGGCCGCTCCTGAGATGCGCGCCGCCTCGCGGAGCATCGCGGGGGGGCCGCAGCAGTAGAGACGGGCGCCGCCAAGGTCGACGACGCGCCGTTCCAGCAGGTCGGTCACCATGCCGGGGAACCCGGCACTCCCGTCGTCGGTCGCGAGTTCGATGGCCAGCCCCGGCTCGTGGGGCACCACTCCGGTCACGAGTTCCTCCCGCGTCCGCGCCCCGACCAGCATAAGCGCGGGACGCCGCTCCTCTGCGAGCCTGAGCGCGAGCAGCCTGAGCCCCGCGACACCGATGCCTCCCGCCACCAGGACCGCGCTCTCGCCGTCGCCGGGCATCGAGAAGCCCGTGCCGAGCGGTCCCAGGACGTCGACCCCGGCCCCCTCCGCGAGAGCGGCCAGCCCCTTCGTCCCCTTCCCGCGCAGCTCGACCAGGAGTTCGATCTCGTGGCCGTCCGTCTGGCCGGCCACCGCGAACGGGCGCCTGAGCATCAGCTCTCCGGGAACCGTGACCTGGACGAACTGCCCGGGCTCGGACCTCGGGAATTCGGCGCCCACGTCAAGCGAGAAGAGGAAGCTCCCTCGAGCCGCTTCCGTTCTCTTCGTGAGCGTCGCGCTCACCTGTCGTGGCGGTCTTCCGCTCGTCCTCAAACACGACCTCCCCGCGTACCATTGTCAGTACGGCGCGTCCGCTCAGGACGCGGCCGATGAATGGCGAGTTCTTCGACCTGGATCTGAACCACTCCTTCTCCGGTGTCCACTCGACGCCCGGGTCGAACGCGACCACGTCGGCGGGCGCCCCGACCTCCAGACTGCCCGCGCGGATGCCCAGGATGTTCGCCGGGTCGGCTGTCATGAGTTCGACCGCCCTCTCCAGCGTCACGAACCCGGGCCGCACGAGGTGCGTGAGCGTCACGGGCAGCAGCGTCTCGACGCCGATCATCCCCGGAGGCGCCGCGTCGAACTCGACCTGCTTTTCCTCGAGCGAGTGCGGAGC
The DNA here is from genome assembly GCA_964399265.1 of uncultured bacterium. GTDB lineage: Bacteria > Joyebacterota > Joyebacteria > Joyebacterales > Joyebacteraceae > WJLY01. The sequence goes on from CAYNQF010000028.1 coordinate 24,156, forward strand.
GTGGTCGCTCGCGATCGCGTCTATCGTCCCGTCAGCAAGTCCCTCTCTGACGGCGTCGACGTCCTCGCGGCTCCGCAGCGGCGGGTTGACACGCACGCTCGTGTCGTACGTCCTCACCTCGTCGTCCGTGAGACTGAAGTAGTGCGGGCAGGTCTCGCAGGTGACGGCGACGCCGTCCTCCTTCGCGCGCCTGATGAGCTCGACCGATCCCCTGGTCGACACGTGGGCGACGTGCAGCCTCGCTCCCGTGAGCCCGGCCAGGATGACGTCCCGCGCAACCATCGTCTCCTCGGCCGCGGCGGGCACGGGCTTGAGGCCGGACATCGTTGAAGCGAGTCCCTCGTTCGCCACGCCGTCCCTCGAGAGGTCCGGGTCCTCGCAGTGCGCTATCACGAGTCTTCCGACCATCGAGGCGTACTCCAGGGCTCTTCTCATCATGGTCGCGCTCACGATCGGGTTTCCGTCGTCGGAGAAGGCCACCGCGCCGGCCTCGGCGAGTTCCGCCATCTCCGTCAGCATCCTGCCCTGCCGCCCGACCGTAACGGCCGCGATCGCGTATACGTTGATGGGAGACTCTCGTTCCAGCACGTAGTCCACCCAGGAGCGCGTGTCGATGGCGGGCTCCGTGTTGGGCATCGCCGCCACCGACGTCACTCCGCCGTGCGCGGCCGCGATGGAGCCCGAGAGGATCGTCTCCTCGTCCTCGCGTCCGGGTTCCCTGAAGTGCACGTGCATGTCGACCAGCCCGGGAGCGACCACGAGCCCGCTCACGTCCGTCACTCTCACGTCTCCCGATGCATCGATGTCAGGCTCGCGGCCCACCACCCTGCCTCCCTCGATGAGGAGGTCGAGGCGCTCGTCCGTCCGTGTGGCCGGGTCGATGAGCCGGCCGCCCTTGAGGAGGACCCTCGTCATATGCTCACCTCCTCGAGAAGGCTCGTGCCGTCCGCGTGCTCGGATGCCCTCACTCTGGAGATCAGGTAGATGACGGCCATGCGCACCGCCACCCCGTTCGTGACCTGATCGAGGATGATCGACCTGTCTCCGTCGGCGACGTCGGGCGACAGCTCGACGCCGCGGTTGATCGGTCCGGGATGCATCACGAGCGCGTCGGGCCGCATCCAGGACAGCCGCTCGGCGTCTATGCCGAACAGGTTCGTATACTCGCGAAGGCTCGGCAGGAACCCTCCGTCCTGCCTCTCACGCTGTATGCGCAGGATGTTGACGACGTCAGCGTCCTGTATCGCGCCGCGCAGGTCGGTCATGGCTCTGACCCCGAGACGCTCCACCTCGGCCGGCATGAACGTCGACGGACCGCAGACCGTGACGTCCGCGCCGAGGGTCTTGAGCCCCCAGATGTTCGACAGGGCGACCCTGGAGTGCCTGATGTCTCCCAGGATCGTCACGCGGCGGCCGGTCAGGCTCCCCAGCTTCTCCCTTATGGTGAAGAGGTCCAGGAGCGCCTGCGTGGGGTGCTCGTGCGAGCCGTCGCCCGCGTTGATGACGGATGCGTCCAGGTGCTGCGCCAGGAAGTGCGGGGCTCCCGGCGAGCCGTGCCTTATGACGACCATGTCGACCTTCATCGCCTCGATGTTGCGCGCCGTGTCGCGCAGCGTCTCCCCCTTCTTGACGCTCGAGGTCGAGGCCGAGAAGTTGAGCGTATCCGCCGAGAGCCTCTTCTCAGCGAGTTCGAAGGACATCCGCGTCCTCGTGCTCGCTTCGAAGAAGAGGTTCACGATGGTCACGCCGCGCAGGGTCGGCACCTTCTTGACGGGTCTGTCCAGGATCTCGCGGAAGATGGCTGCGGTGTCGAGCACGGTGAGGATCTCGTCGCGCGTGACCCCTTCAAGGCCAAGAA
>CAYNQF010000029.1:0-25250 GCA_964399265.1 uncultured bacterium
GCCTGGCATAGAGGGACCGAAGAACAGCAGTCCCTACGGTCTCAAGCTCTTCCTCTGGCGCAAGATCCGCGAAGACCTCATACAGGATGCGATAGCGAAGAACAAGTACAAGGAGTCCAAGGAGCTCAAGGACTACGTTGACCAGAAGCTCGAGGAGTTCGTGGTCAATGTTACGTATCAGAACGAGGTCAACTCGAAGGTAGAGCAGCCGTCCGGGCAGGACGTCAGGGAGTACTTCCAGTCGCACCGTGCGGACTACGCCGAGCCACCCAAGGTCGACCTGCGGCAGTTGGTCGTTGCCACTGAGGGCGAGGCCAATCTGTATCGCCAGATGATCACGTCCGGCAAGGCGACGCTTACGGAGCTGGTCCAGAAGTACTCCATCGAGCCGTGGAGCAAGTCGCTCGACGGACTCATCGAGAACTACTATCAGGGCGAGCGCAAGCTGGGTTACCTGCAGGGCGTCGTGTTCGATCTCCCCGTTGGCGAGATCAGCGAGCCCTTCCCCGCCCCGAGCGGATACGCGATCGTTGAAGTGCTCAAGAAGTACCCCGAGCGCGAGCGCGAGTTCAGCGAGGTCGGTGACATCGTGAAGAACGACATCCTTACGATACGCAGCGAGGCGAGACTCGATGCCCTGCTCGACGGCGTCCGCCAGACCGTCCAGATAGTGTGGAGCGATGCGAACCTCGAGCTTGTGAAGGACGTGGTCGAAGCCAAGAAGGAGAAGGAGGCGAACCGGTTCGTCGTCACTTCGTAGAGATCGCGTAGAGTAAGCCGCGCCAGGGGGTAACGCGGACGCGGACGACGGGACCGCCTTCAGCCCGACTTCAGGAACGGTGATGGAGGCGGTCCTCTACTGTACGGGGGCATCGTGAAGAGATTGGTCGTCGTCGGAGTGCTGGCCGCGATGGTTGTGGCCGCGTCCTCCTGCTCTCGCGGCGGGAGGGACGAGGAGCTTGCCAAGGTGGGGGGCACAACGCTGACCTCCGGTGAGTTCTACGCATCCATCCCGGAGCAGCTCCTGGCGGTGATGAGCGTGGAGGACCAGGAAGAGGCGCTGCGCACCTGGGTCAAGACTGAGCTGTTCTACCAGGAGGGCGTGCGGCGCGGCATCGACGACCGCGAGGACATGAGAAGGCGGATCAGCGAACTCGAACGTGAACTGGTCGCGGAGGAATACATCAAGAGCTTCATGGAGAGCATTCCTGAGGTAACCGAGGAAGAGGCCAGAGAGTACTTCGGCGAACATGAGAGCGAGTACTCGATGCAGGTACGGCTCGCACATATCCTGGTGAGGAGCCGACCCGAGGCCGAGCGCGCGCTCGAGGAGATCAACGACGGAACGCCCTTCGAGACGGTGGCTGCGGCCATGTCGATCGACCAGACGGCGTCGATCGGCGGCGACCTCGGCTACATGCGGCGCGGAGAGATACTCCACGAGCTGGAGGAGCCGGCCTTCTCCCTGAAGGTGGGGGAGGTCAGCGACGTCATACCGAGCAGCTACGGCTATCACATCATCAAGGTGCTCGACAGGCAGCCCGGTGCGGGCAGGCCGACGTTCGACGCGCGGCGCGGCGCGGTGATGAACTTCCTGACGTCGCAGAGACGGCGCGAGGCCTTCGATCGTCGTCTGGAGGACCTGGAGTCTCACACCTCGGTCGTCGTCGACACCGCGGCCCTCAGAGCCGCGGTCCGGGAGCGCATGAGCGAGACGGCGGTCGAAGAAGCGACGGGCCGCGCTGAGGATGGTCCCGGCGACGAGGAAGGTGCCCCGTAGCCTTCAGGGCCCGCGGGGAGAATGGAGGAACACCAGATGTCGAAGACGGCACTAACGCTGCTCCTGCTCGTTCCGCTTGCAGCGTTCTGCGGGACCGCGAGAGCGGCCGACCCCGCGCCGGCCGACGAACTGCAGCTCATAGACGGCATAGCGGCGGTCGTTGGGGACCAGATCGTCCTCGAGAGCGAGGTCGATGAGGAGTTCTACATCTATCAGATGAGGTCCGGCGGCGACATCACGCCGGAGGAGGCCCAGCAGGCGAGGGCCGGCATACTCAGGAACATGGTCGACGAGATGCTCCTGGTCGCGAAGGCGCACAGGGACTCGATAACCGTCGACGACGGGGAGGTAGACGCCGAGATCGACCGCAGGGTGCAGGACCTGAGGGACAGGTACGGGTCCGATGAGGCGCTCGAACAGGCTCTCGAGCAGAACGGGACGACGCTAGAGGAGCTTCGTGCCATGTATCGCGACGAGATAGGGCGCCGACTGCTGGCCGAGAAGCTCGTGAGGCAAGAGGTCTACTCGAACATAGACGTCACGTGGGCGGAGGTGGGCCAGTACTACGAAGAGCACAAGGACGAGGTGGCGTTCGTGCCCGAGTCCTACAGGCTGGCGGCGATCCTCGTGATGCCGAAGCCCAGCGAGGCCTCGAAGGCGGCGGCCATAGAGAGGCTCGACGAGGCCCGAGCAAGGCTCGAGAGCGGCGTCCCGTTCGAGCAGGTCGCGGCGGAGTACTCGGAGGACGCGAGCGCGCAGCGGGGCGGCGACCTGGGAACATTCGGGCGCGGGACCATGGTGCCCGAGTTCGAGGAGGCGGCCTTCGCGCTTCATCCTGGAGAGATCAGCGGCATCATTCCCTCGAGGTTCGGGTTCCACATCATCCAGGTCGTCGACGAATCCGGCGACCAGATACACGCGCGCCACATTCTCGCCCGCGTGACGGTCACGCCCGAGGACGAAGAACTCGCCAAGGTCAAGGCGGAGAGTCTCCGGCAGTTGGCCGTCGACGGCGCCGACTTCGCGGTCCTCGCGGAGGAGAACTCAGATGATGAGAGAACCAAGGCCGATGGCGGGGTGCTGGGCTGGTTCCGCAAGGGCGAGATGGCGCCGTCGATAGAGGATGCACTGGCGGGTCTCGGCACCGGGGACGTCGCTCCGGTCGTCGCCGGGGACACGGGCTACTACGTGATCAAGGTGCTCGAGCATGAGGACGAGCACACGGCCGCCCTCGATGAGGTGAGGTCGGACCTTCGCGACTACATCTACGGACAGAGGGCGGAGCAGGGGTACAAGGATCTCATCGACCAGCTGTCGCAGGAGATCTACGTCGACATCAGGACCCCGATGCCGCCGGAGGAATAGACGGGAGCGGCATGAGGCTCGACCAGTACCTCAAGACCGCGCGCATCATCAAGCAGCGCAGCGTCGCGAAGTGGGCGTGTGAATCGGGAAGGGTTTCCATCTCCGGGCGTACCGCGAAGGCGGGCACCGGAGTACGCGTCGGCGACGAGATATCGGTGAGTCTGCGCGACCGCTTCCTCCTGGTGAGAATCACGGAGATACCCTCCGGCAACGTGAGCAAGGAGAGGGCGGCTACGCTCTATGAGGTCATCGACGAGCGATAGGCGAGGCCGCAGGTGAACGAGATCCCCCGCGTCGCCATCACGATGGGTGATCCTTCCGGCATCGGTCCTGAGGTGCTGCTCCGCGCGCTCGGCGACGCCGGAGCGCGCCGTGGCGTCACGGCGGTCGTGATCGGTTCAGCGTCCGTTCTGCGCGACTGGGGTGGAAGGCTCTCGACCGGCGTCCCGGATGACGTGGAAGTCGTGGACGTCGGTGACGTGCCCGCGGACCCCGGAAGACCAACGGCGCAGGGCGCCGCTGCCGCACTCAGATCGATCGAGACCGCGGTCAGAATGTGTCAGGCGGGGGAGGCCGACGCCATGGTCACGGCGCCGGTCTCTAAGGCGGCGATATCCTCCCTGGGTCGAGAGTTCCAGGGACACACCGAACACCTGGCCGCGATGACGGGCGCCGCCGATTTCGTGATGACCTTCGTGCACGACGGCAGCCGGATCGGTCTGGCGACCACGCACCTGCCCATTGCCGACGTCGCCGGCGCGCTGTCGACAGACATGCTCGTCTCGAAGCTGATCACGCTCGACCGCGGGCTCAGGGACTGGCTAGGAGTGCCGGACCCAAGGATCGCCGTCGCGGCTCTGAACCCGCACGCCGGAGAGGGTGGTGAGTTCGGCGCGGAGGAGTCGACCGTTCTTACGCCGGCCGTAAGGGAGGCGGTGGGCCACGGGCTGCGCGTTCTGGGTCCGTATCCGGCCGACGTGCTCTTCGCCGGACCACGGAGCGGAGGCCACGGAGCGGACGCGTTCGACGCGGTTCTCGCGATGTACCACGACCAGGGGACGATACCGGCCAAGCTGCTGGCCGGCGGCAGCGGCGTCAACCTTACGCTCGGACTGCCGATCGTGAGGACATCCGTTGACCACGGGACCGCCTTCGACCTGGCCGGAAAGGGCAAAGCGGACGCGCGGAGCATGGCTGCCGCACTGTCACTAGCGACTGAGATAGCGCGGAGGCGCGGGCGAAACTGATGGCTCTCTCCAGGATAATCGGCCAGGATCACGCGGTGCGTCTTCTCGAAGGCGCGCACGCCTCGCGGAGGCTGTCGCACGCGTACCTGTTCCAGGGGCCGGACGGCGTGGGGAAGGAGACCGCGGCGCTCGAGCTGGCCAGTGCGCTCAACTGTGAGAACGGCGGGTTCGATCCGTGCGGGACGTGCCGTGCGTGCACGATGGCGCGTGGTCTCTCGCATCCGGACATACACCTCGTCTTTCCGGCGCCGACCACGATCAAACCGGACGAGTACGCGGCCGTCATTGAATCACAGGTGCGACACGGATATCGCGACGCGGACTTCGGCAGAAAGGTGCCGATCATATCCGTCGACACGATACACAGCGAGGTGGTAGCGAAGGCCAACCAGAGGCCTTACGTGGGACCGTGGAAGGTGTTCGTGATAGCCGACGCCGACGCGATGACCACTGAGGCGGCCAACGCACTTCTGAAGACGCTCGAGGAGCCGCCGGACGAGACCGTCATCGTGCTCACCACGTCGCGGCCCAGCGCGCTTCCGACCACGATCGTGTCGCGGTGTCAGCGCGTTCCGTTCGTGAGGCTGTCGACCGACGACGTGGCCAGGATACTCGCGGGTGATCCGAGGCTCGGCTTCAGCGCGAAGCAGGCGGCGGCCGCGGCCGCGGTGTCCCGCGGCAGCGCGGGGCCGGCCGTCAGGACAGACAGAAAGACCGTCGAAGCCGAGCTCGAGAGGGTCGCGTCCATAACGACCGGCAGGAGAACGCGCGACGTCACGGGCCTGCTGGAGGAGGCGAACACCCTCGCGTTCCGTCTTGGCCGTGAGGAACAACAGCACGTTCTGGACCTGATGCTTCTGTGGTACCGTGACGTGCTGCTCGTGTCCTCGTTCGGCAGAGACGCAGGTTCGCACGGCCTGGTCTACTCGCGCCATCTCGACGCGCTGGAGAGCCAGGCTAGGACGATGAGCGTCGATCTGATCGAGTCACTGATCACCAAGATCGACGGCGCCCGGAGGGCGATAGAACGCTACTCGAATCCGACGATCGTCTTTACATCGGTGCTTCTCGACATGGCGGTCGCAAGAAGGAAGGCGGCGGACCGGAGTCCGGTCCGGACCGCGTAAGAGGTGCGAAGGTGAGCAATCTCGACGAACTCATCAGTGGCACACAGGAGTCCCTTGAGATCGAGTTCAAGGGGGGGCGGAAGGGCCTCTTCTCGAACCCGAGGAACATACCTTTCCGCGTTGGCGACCACGCCGTCGTCGACATAGACCGCGGGCAGGACATAGGAGTCATCATCCGCGACGGGGACGAGGTCAGCTCCAAGACGGAGGAGAAGGGCATCCAGGGTCCCATCCTGAGGAGGGCCACCACCGCCGATCTCACCCTTCTGGCGGAGCTTCGCGAGAAGGAGGCGGAGGCCCACCGGATCTGCCAGCAGTGCATCGCGAGGCAGGAGCTTCCGATGAAGCTCGTGGACGTCGAGTGGCAGTTCGACGGGAACAAGATACGTTTCTACTTCACGTCGGACCACCGGGTCGACTTCCGGAAGCTTGTCCGCGACCTGGCCGCTACCTTCAAGACGAGGATCGAGATGCGCCAGATCGGCGTACGGGACGAGGCGCGAAGGCTGGGTGGGTACGGTCGCTGCGGACGGTACTACTGCTGCCGCGGCGTCATACAGGATTTCGATCCCGTGACGCTCAAGATGGTGAAGGAACAGCACCTAGCGCCAGGCTCTCCCAAGATATCGGGCGGGTGCGGGCGCCTCATGTGCTGTCTCAGATACGAGAGGGGATTCTACGCCGACGCGGGCCGCGAGTACCCCAAGGTCGGAGCGAAGGTACCTCTCGAAGGAGGGGGTCGAGGCAAGGTCGTCGGGGTAGATATATTCCATCGCAAGGTCACGGTGGGGGACGAAGAAGGCAAGTCGGTCACCGTGTCGATAGAGGAATACAGGTCCGGAGGCATCTCCATCGGCGACGCCGGTGACCGTGAGGACCGCGCGCCGGCACCGAGCGCCCGGCGCGAGGACGAAGCGCGGCGCCGGGATGAACCGGCGAAGAGGCAGACCAGGGAGGCCGCGGGTGGATCGCGCGAGTCCCGAGCGGACGAGGCGCGGCCCGGCAAGGGCGACGACAGAGAGCGGAAGCAGGACTCCCAGCCTGTCGAGTCCGGGACGCAGCCGCGCGTCGAGTCCGGACGGGACGCGCCCGGGCCGGGAGGTGACGAGCAGCGACAGGGCACGAGCGAGTCCAAGAGGCGGAGAGGCCGCAGGTCCGGCAGTTCGCGCAGGCGAGGCTCCAGACGGGGCAGGTCCGGGAAGAGCAGGAAGGGTCCCACGTCCAATGAGAAGTAAGTACTACATCACGACCGCGATCGACTATGTGAACAGCGCTCCCCACATCGGGACCGCGTACGAGAAGATCTCAGCCGACGTCTTCGCCAGGTTCCACAGGATGATCGGCGACGACGTCTATTTCCAGATGGGGAACGATGAGCACAGCCAGAACGTTGCGCGCTCGGCCCGTGTGAACGGGATGGACCCGAAGGCCTACTGCGATCAGATGGAGAAGATCTTCAGGGACATCTGGACGAGGCTGGAGATCGACTACGACGAGTTTGTGCGAACGACCGACGAGCGGCACATCGTAGGGCTCCGGAAGCTCATAGAGGCGATGAAGAACGACATCTACCGAGGTCACTACGAGGGCTTCTACTGTGAGTCGTGCGAGGCCTTTCTCCAGGAGAAGGACCTCGTGGACGGATGCTGTGAGGTCCACGGCGTGGCCCCGGCGCGAATCGTGGAGGAGAACTACTTCTTCAGACTGTCGAAGTACACTGAGCCTCTACTTCGCCACATCGAAGAGAACCCCGACTTCATCGAGCCGCAGTCGCGCCGTAACGAGATCATCCAGCTGCTGCGCGGAGGCCTTTCGGACATCAGCGTGACGCGGGCCGGAGCCGAGTGGGGCGTTCCGCTGCCGATGGATGCGTCGCAGAAGATCTACGTGTGGGTCGATGCCGTCACGAACTACGCGACCGGCGCCGGCTACGGCACCGACGATGCGCGCTTTGCCAAGTGGTGGCCCGCGGACGTGCACATCATCGGAAAGGACATCACCAGGTTCCACTGCGTCATCTGGCCCGCCATGCTCATGTCCGCCGGGGTCGAACTCCCGAAGAAGGTCTTCGGTCACGGCTTCGTCTACTTCAAGGGACAGAAGCTCTCGAAGAGCCGCGGCATCGTGGTCGATCCGCTCGAGGCGGCGGACGTGTTCGGCCCCAGCGCGCTTCGCTACTACCTTATGAGGGAAGGCACATACGGCAAGGACGTGGACTTCACGTGGGAGCAGTTCCGCGCCAGGTACGACTCCGAGCTGGCCAACGACCTGGGCAACCTCGTGTCCAGGGTGACGGCGATGGTGGTCAAGTTCCTGGGCGGCGAGTTCGAGCGGCCGGAGTCCGACGGCGGCGGCGACCTGGCACGGCTGGCGGCGGAGACCCGCGGCGCGGTCGTACGCGAGATGGCCACCTACGCCCCTCAGAACGCCCTGGGCGCCGTCTGGGAACTCGTCCGGCGGGCGAACGCCTACATAGAAGAGGAGAGGCCGTGGGTCCTGGCGAAGGAGAATTCGCCCAGGCTTGCGCCCGTCCTCTTCGGCGTGCTCGAAGCCATCCGTCAGGTGGCCGTGCTCTCGTGGCCGGTCATGCCGGGCAAGTGCGACGAGATCCTGGCGGCCCTGGGTCTCGGCTTCGAGCCCGGCGCCGCTCCTCTCGACGAGCTTCTGGTGTGGGGGGAGGGGTGGCCGGAGACGATATCCATTCGGAAGGCCGACGCCGTCTTCCCGAAGTACACCGACGAGGACCTGGTCGGAGCGTTCGACGCCGCGTCCGCGACGGGTAGGAGGGGGGCGGACGCCGCGTCGGACGAAGCAAAGAAGCAGACCGGAGACAACGAGACGGAGGCTTCGAAGAAGGGCTCCGACGCTCAGAAAGGCGAAAGAGAGATGCTCAAGTTCGAGGACTTCCAGAAGCTGGACCTCAGGCTGGCCAAGGTCGTTGCGTGCGAGAAGGTCGAGGGAGCCGACAAACTTCTCAGGCTCACCGTCGATCTCGGCGGCGGAGACGAGCGGCAGATGGTCGCCGGCATAGCCAAGTCGTACGATCCCGAGAGCCTGGTCGGCCGCACGATCGTCGTCGTCGCGAACCTCGAGCCGGCGACGATACGCGGCGTCGAGTCCAGGGCCATGCTCCTGGCCGCCTCCAACGACGACGGGACGGCCGTCCTCGTTCCCGACAGAGAGCTTCCGCCCGGCACGAAGGTCCGCTAGTGTCCGACACCGGAACGCCGATGCGAGATCCAGACACCCGCAACACGCTCCTGTGTGACACGCACGTCCACCTGAACCTGGAGGACTACTCGCGAGACAGGGACGCGGTCATCCGCCGCGCCCTGGACGCGGGCCTCGAGTTCATGGTGAACGTCGGCTTCAACCTTCAGACCTCACTCGAGTCTGCGGCGCTCGCGCGGGAGCACGATTTCATCTACGCGTCGGTCGGCCTGCATCCACACGATGCGAGCGACCTGGACGACGGACTTCTCGCGACGTTCCGCGAGATGTCGAGAGAGCCCGCCGTCGTGGCGATAGGCGAGACGGGCCTCGACTACTACCGCGACTTGTCTCCCAGGGACCTTCAGCGGGACGCCTTCCGACGTCAGATCCGCCTTGCGCGGGAAGTAGGATTGCCGCTCATCATTCACAACAGGGACGCCCTCGAAGACGTGCTCGAGATCCTGGACGAGGAGAATGCCTCCGAGGTCGGCGGCGTGATGCACTGCTTTCCCGGCGACGCGGGCTACGCTCGGGAAGTCGTCGAGCGGGGCTTCCACGTCGGTATCGGGGGGCCGGTCACGTACTCCCGGAAGGGCCGTCTCGTCGACGTGGCGCGCGACGTTCCGAAGGAGAAGCTCCTTCTCGAGACCGACGCGCCCTGGCTCACACCCGAGCCATATCGGGGGCGCGCGCGCGAGCGACGCGAGCGGGCGCGGAACGAACCGTCGTACGTGGCGCAGGTCGCCTCGACGATAGCTTCGATCCGGGGCGTGGACGTGCGCGACCTTGCCCGCGTCACGACCGGCAACGCCATGAAGCTGTTCGGCGTCACGCCGGCGGGCGGCCCATCGATCGCCTACGAGATGGGCGGCAACCTCTACCTCAACATCACGAACAGGTGCACGAACGCCTGCGATTTCTGCATCCGGCACCAGTCGGACACGCTCTGGGGCTACTGCCTGAAGCTCAAGGGTGAACCCACCGTCGAAGAACTGATGTCGGCCATCGGAGACGCCTCCGGCCATCGCGAGGTAGTCTTCTGCGGCTACGGCGAGCCGACGGAGCGCCTCGACGTCGTTCTCGATGTCGGCAGGCGTCTGAGAGAGGCCGGCGTCAGGGTCCGGCTGGACACCAACGGGCACGGCAGCCTCATCTGGAACAGGAACGTAGTGCCGGAGCTGTCTCGGGCGGTGGACGCGGTCTCCGTGAGCCTGAATGCGCCGGATGCCGATACGTACTACAGGCTGTGCCATCCCAGGTTCGGCGAGCGGACGTTCGAACACGTTCTCTCCTTCATAAGGGAGTGCAAGGCGGCCGGCATCGAGACGGTCGCGAGCGTAGTCGCGGCTCCGGGTGTCGACGTGAACGCGACAAGGAAGCTGGCCGGCGAGCTTGGAGTGCCGCTCCGCGTGCGCGGCGGAACCGGGGAGCGACGATGAAGCCAACGCCGGCGGGTGAGATGCTGGCGAGGTACGGACTCGCCCCGTCGAAGGAGCGAGGCCAGAACTTCCTCGTTGACCCGAACGTCGCGCAGAAGATCGTGGAAGCCGTTGCTCCCGCGCCGGGCGAGGTGGTCGTGGAGGTCGGGACCGGCTTCGGCGCCATCACCTTCGGCCTGGCCGAGCGCGCGAGGCACGTGGTCACCATCGAACACGACTCGGGCATAGCCCGGGCGTTCCGCGAGGAGTATGGTGAGCCGGCCGGTGTGACGCTGGTCGAGGGAGACGCTCTGGAGTTCGACCTGCGCTCGGCGGCGGAGCGGTTCGCTGTCAAGAAGGTCGTCGTGGCCGGTAATCTGCCGTACAATCTGACGAGCCCCGTTCTTCGGCAGGTAATCGAAGGCCGGAGTTGCGTATCGCGGGCCGTCTTCATGATGCAGAAGGAGGTCGCGGACAGGCTGGCAGCGTCCCCGGGGGAGAGCGACTACTCGGCCCTGACGGCGGTGGTCGGATTCCACGCGCGCGTGCGGCCGCACTTCGTCGTGCGACGGACGTGCTTCCTCCCCAGGCCCGCAGTCGACTCGCGCGTCGTCGGGCTGGATCTGACGGCGGGACCCGTACGAGACGCGGAGCCGGACCTCTACGACACGGTGGTGCACGCCGCGTTCGGCCAGCGGCGCAAGATGTTGAGAGGGACGCTCGCGGAACTGGCGCGGCTCGCCGGGACGACCATCGATAGACTCTCCACTGAGACGGGCCTCGACATGTCGAGGCGCGGCGAGACGTTGTCGGTGGAGGAGTTCGAGCAGCTGACGCTTGCCCTCGAGCGCGCCCGAAGCGGGCGCGCGGGCGGCGGGAGAGCGGATTGAACCTGAGACGCGCCATCATCGCAGCGATACTCGCGGGCGTGGCCCTGGTCCTGGTCGCGGAGCCTGTCCTCGCGCAGTACGAGGACGAGGACGAGGAACAGGTACAGGGTGAAGAACAGGTACAGGGTGAAGAGGAGGAGGAACCCGATCATCCGCTCGCAGGGACGTTTCGGCGCAGCGTCACGGATTGGGCCCCGGAGTTCCATCCCAACTACAAGCTCACTCACACGCGCGACCAGGATGTTTCGTCGTGGACGCACGCGTTCAGCATGAACTACTCGCTCACGCCGAATGTGGCGTTCAGAGCGTCGTCGAACATAGTGCTGAGGGAGAACGAAGTTCTGAGCAGGACCAACACGCAGGAGACCTGGAACGCGGGCCTCGATCTGGCGGTGACCTCCGCGATCTCCACCGGCATCAAGTTCACGAGGACGAACCAGGTGGACGTGAGAAACAAGGGCGAGTCGAACGAAGTGAGGAGCTTCAGAGAGCGCGAGCAGGTGAACCTGACCACCGACTATGCCAAGACGTTCCTGAGCGGTATCGGCGTCACGCTTGGGACGGGCGGGGGCATGGAGAGCAACAAGTACGGCGATGTGCAGAGCAAGGGCAACACGCAGAGGATCAGCGCAGGGGTGAAGTACGAGGCGCCGCTGGGCGTCAATACGGACTTCCACTACAACGGCAGCCACTCACTTCTGGATTCGCAGCAGGGAGACCTCAAGAGCACCGACGAGTCGTTCGAACACGGCCTCACCGGGCACGTTGACTATGACTGGATGGGAAACGGCTTCTCCGTCGACATGCGCAGATCGTCATCCAGCAAACAATATCCGAAGGAGCAGCAGACCGAGACCAGAAGAGGCAGGAGTGAGTCGGTCGACTTCAGGGGTGACCTGCAGCTCGTGGAGAACCTGACCACGGCGATCGGACTGGGCTACTCGAGGGTCAGGACGAACTACGGCTTGGAGGCGTCGAAGGACAGCGACCTGAAGACGCGCTCCGTGAGCGCCAGCCTGGCGTACAACATGGACGAGACGCGTTTCGCCGCGGAGCTCAGGTCTGAGAGGAAGCGCAGCGACTACTTCGATACACAGACCGGCAGCTCCTATACCAGCACCGCGAGCGTGTCGATGAGCCACGACTTCGGTGACAAACTGAGCGGCGTGTTGAGGGGGCGGACCAGCTTGATCTCGCACCACTACGACGACATAGAGGCCAACGACCAGGACCGTGACCTGTTCGACCAGGAGGGGACCCTCCAGCTCGACTACGTCCCGCGCAGCGACATAACGACATCGCTCTTCGTGAAGATGCGTGAGGACAATCTCATCTACATAAGAAGGAGCAGGACCGGAGACAACAAGACGTCACAGACCTACTCCGTTCAACCATCCATAACCAAGAGATTCGGATCCTCCGTCAGCGTGACGCAGAAATACGAGCTGTCGGCCGACTACACCTTCTATTCGTACAACGAGGACTCGAACTTCCTGATTCGCAATTTCACGGTCAGCACATCGCTGGATTGGTCGCCCATCGGCAGGGTGAGGGTATCGGTCGACCACAGGTACCGCGCGCAGGACGAGGGCGCGTACATCAAGGACCAATCGGGCGTGGAGCGCTACGGCAAGAACAGCGAACGATACGACAACAACCTGAATCTCAAGCTGGGGTACAAGCTGTTCGGGCTGGTCAACCTGCAGGTGTCACAGGGGCTCGCCTACCAGGAGAAGTGGGACGTGAAGGGTGGCGACCGCGAGCTGGCGTGGAAGAAGTTCGACACGTCGCTGTCCGGCAAGGCCCAGGCCGACTACCAACTCGAGAGCGGGACCAAGATCAGCTTCAGCATCGGGCGCACCTACCGCGACGCCACCAACATCACGGAGCGCCAGCGCGAGGTCTGGGACATCTCCCTCAATCTCGACAAGACCTTCTGACGACTGGAGGCCGAGCCACCATGTTCACAACGGTGAGTGACGGAAGGGAATCCCCTCGGGGCGTGCACGCGACCGCACGCCCGCGGTGCGCGCGGGTCCTGGCGGCCGTCTCTCTTCTGGCCGCGTGCCTGCTCATTGGCGGGTGCATATTCAGCCCACGCGAGCCCGATGGGCCGCCGGAGGGAACGCCCACGAACTGGGAGACGCCGATCACGACGAGCATCGTGCTCTCTAATCTGAAGTCCGCCTTCGAGGGAGAGGGTGTCACGAACTACAGAGACTGCTTCGCGGACAGCTTCAGGTTCCACGTCGACCCGTCGGACTCTCTGGACGCGGCGGCGGTGTCGGAGGGCGACGTCTTCATTCACTGGAATCGTGACGACGAAGAGCACGCCGCAAGCGGCATATTCGGGGACGCGAGCGGCATCACGCTTTCGTTCACCACGATCCAGCAACCGGACGAGAGCACGGACAACACGTACCGGATAGAGGAGTACACGCTCACGATAGAGTGGAACTCACCGGGCCAGCACGAGGAGACTCTCTACAAGGGGCAGGCCTCGTTGCACATGAGGCGCGACGCGACGGGGCGTTGGGCGATATACCGGTGGGTCGACAGGCGGCTCAGCAGCGGTTCGTATCCCACGTGGGGACGGCTCCGAAGGGACTACGGGACCGTGAACTGATCCGGGCGGGACCGCCCGCCCCGGCCGTACCGGCCATCCGTTCCGGCCCTGCGGTCCGGGGCATCGGGAAACCTCCATAACATGCCTCAGGCACGGTACTTGCACGCTCATTCCCGGAGAGCGCCGTGCCGCGATGGGGGCGGCGCCGGGACCGGTGTGAATACCGGCTCCCCGTGGTGCGTCTCTTGACTGAGGCGCAGCTCCTGAATATGATGACTGGTGTGAGTGAGGAGCTTCAGAGGGCGTGGGAGACACCATGAGCAAGCACGTTCTTCGCTGGATGGCGACGTGTGTTCTGTCCGTCGTCGTTGTTGCCGCCGTGGCAGGGTGCTGGAACCCGTTCGCGCCGGGCGAGACCGATGACAGCCACGATATAGACATCCAGTACAAGTTGAGGACGAGCCCGGACAACGTCATCTATAACCTCAACACCGCCTACAAGTGGATGAACGCGGAACAGTATCTCGCGTGCCTGGCGGAAGACTTCGTGTTCACCCTGAACCCCGAGGATTACGAGAACCCCGACAGCGAACTGCCGCCGTCGTGGGGCAAGCAGGAGGAGCGCGACATACACCAGAACATGTTCGCGGACACCACCAACGTCGACAGGATCGACCTGACGCTCACCTACCAATGGTACGTCTACGACACGGGCGCGGAGCAGGATGATCCCTACGACGACCGGTTCACGTACCGCGAGGGTACGGATCTGCGCGTGTGGGTAGGAGAGTACACCTACTGGGCCAATGCCGATCAGGAGTTCGTGTTTAAGATCGACCAGGACGAGGTCGGTCCGCACGGTGAGACCCTGTGGGAGATCGCTGAGTGGTTCGACATCCAGAAGCCGGATGATGGGAAGATCCGAGCGGACGACGGCAGCGGCACTGAGGAAGTGTCCTTCGGGCGGCTCAAGTCCATGTTCAGATAGCGGCCGGCTGGTCCGACCGGATCGGGGTCACATAGTCAGTCTGCGGGCGGGGAACGGCATGCCGTTCCCCGCTCTGCTTGACTGCCCGGCACGGCGCGCCTAGAATCGGCCCGGAGGTCGCTTCGGGAGCGACGCGGAAAGGCTGCCCATGCCCAGCGGTATGTCCATGAAGGCCAGGGCCGAACGACGCGCGCGGATCATGTCGATGATCCGCATGTGCTGTATTGGGCTCGTGCTGCTCGTGATCCTGTTCCTTGCGGCCTGGGAGTTCCTCTCGGGTGGACGGGCCTCGGAGATCCTGGCGGGCATCAGAGGGCCCGCGGACCTGACGGAACGCGCCGCTGCGGTCGACTCCGCCGTCGATGCCGTACTGGTCGGCCTGGGTGTGGCCGACGTCAGGAGCAGTGCCGAGGAGGAGTCGGACGGTCTGCACGCCTGGACTCACTGGGAGAAGTCGGGGGAGATCCCCCACGGAGTAGGCGTCTTCGACTGCAACGCCACCATCACGCGCGCCGTGCTGGAGGCCGGAGGGTCGATCGTCCGGGTCACGGAGAGCGGGCCCGACTGGCAGGGCAGGCTGACCCTCGACATGCGGTTCGGCGTCCGCGACGTGGAGACACACCACATCGTACTCAAGGAGGCAACCGCGCAGGCGGCCGGAAGGCCCGTGTACGAGGACGGTGCCCCGCGGATCGCGATCATCATCGACGACCTCGGCTACAGCGACGGAAGCGCGGTGAGGCAGTTCCTGCGATCGGACTTTCCAGTGACCGTGTCGATCCTGCCGGGTACGCCCTACTCCGACGCTCTCGCCGACGAGGCGTTCCGTGCGGGCAAGGAGGTCCTTGTTCACATCCCCATGGAGCCGGAGAGCTATCCCGACACCGACCCCGGCGATGGCGCGCTCTTGCTCGACCAGACCTATTCTCAGATATCGTCGCTCACGGCCGACGCCATCGACGCGGTACCTCACGCGGTCGGCGCCAACAACCACATGGGCTCCGCGTTCACACAGGACCGCGGCCGCATGCGCGCCATGATGTCGGTCGTGTCGGACAAGGGGTTCTTCTACGTGGACAGCATGACCACGCCGCTGTCGAAGGGTTTCCCGGAGGCCGAGCGAGCCGGAGTGAGAGTGGCCCGCAACAACATGTTCATAGACAGCCCGCTCGATGAACAGGGTAGAATGGACGTGCGTTCCCAGCTCTCGTCGCTCGAGGAGATGGCCCGGAAGCGAGGCTACGCCGTCGGCATAGGCCACCCGCATCCCGAGACGCTCAGGGTTCTCGAGAGCGAGATGCCGCGCATGGCGGAACGCGGCGTCAGGTTCGTCCTCGTGTCGGAGCTGGCGAGAGGCGCAGCCCACTAAGGAGCACCGCAATGAGACTGTCAGTCAACGTCGACCACATAGCCACCATTCGACAGGCGCGCATGACGGACGAGCCGGACCCCGTCTGGGGCGCCGTCCTGGCCGAACTGGCCGGCGCCTGCGGCGTCACGGTGCATCTCCGGGGCGACCGAAGACACATACAGGAGCGCGACATCGAGGTCCTAAGAGAGACCGTCGTCGGCGTCCTCAATCTGGAGATGAGGGCGTCCGACGAGATGGTCGCGATCGCCGCGCGCGTCGGTCCGGACATGTGTACGCTGGTACCCGAGGGCGACGGAGAGCTGACGACGCGGGGCGGGTTGGACATCATGAGCGAAGAGGAGGCAGTGAAGAGCGCCGTCTCACGGCTCAAGGCCGAGGGCATCGAGGTCAGCATCTTCATTGACCCGGACGTCGTGCAGGTGGGCCGGGCGAAGGCCGTGGGCGCCGACATCGTCGAGCTGCACACGGGCATCTACGCCGACGCCGAGACCGTGGAGGAGGCCGCGAGGGAACTCGAGAAGGTGCGCGTGGCCGCGATCGCGGCCAACGAGATGGGTCTGCGAGCGCACGGCGGCCACGGCCTGACGTACAGGAACATAGAACCCGTCGCCGCCATCGAGGAGATCGACGAGGTCAGTATCGGCCACAGCGTGATATCGAGGGCGGTCTCGGTCGGGATGGACCTCGCGGTACGTGAGATGCTGGCGCTGCTCGGGGAGTGACGTCGTGGCGCTGCCCGGGGAGTGACGTCATGGCGCTGCTCGGGGAGTGACATCCGGACGAGCACGCGCGTTCCGGCGACCGGTGCACCGAGCGCCGGCGGTCAACGGAACCGGCCGCTCACTTCCCTCGCCGAGCGGTGCCGATCAGGAGACCGCCCGGCAGGGCCCAGCCCGCAAGCCTGTCGGTGAGGTTGTAGAATCCGGCGGGGATGTGTCTGATGCCGAAGAGCGGGCAGAATGACTCGACACATATCTCTACGCCGCCCGTATCGCCCCAGTGCCTCTCGGCGCCCTTCTCGAGTCGTTCGCGCAGCTCCGCGTCTGTGAAGTCGTGCGCGGGGATCCTGTCGTGTCTGCCCGCCGCGGACCGCAGCCACGTGGCGCGCGGTATGACCAGAAGCACCCACTCCCTGCTCAGCTCGAAGTGCCTGTCCACGATCTCCTGCCGCTGCGGGTCCCGGAAGTGTTCGGGTACCCCGTACGACCACACGATGTCGTATTGCCGGCGGAGCTTCGCCGCGTCGCCTATGGCGTTCAGGCCCTGACGCTCCATGTACATGAGCATCTCGGGGTTGACCTCGTAGAGGTCGGGCTCCGCACAGCGCATCATCTCGTACAGCCGTCTGCTGTGGGTCCCGCGACCGGCCCCGTACTCGAGGAGCGAGCGCTCCGGCCCCCACCCAAGCGTGTTGGCGACCTTCTCGAGGACCTCCTCGTCGACGTCGGTCCACCTGAGGTTCTTGACGTCCTGCCAGTAGGGAGACCACTCTGTCGACATCTGGAAGCTCCCGGTGCGGTTGCGGTGAGGCCCCTGGTCGTCGGGCCGGTGCATCGATCCTCGACAAGCCTAGCCGATAACGGGCAGCAGTCCAAGCACTCCGAGCGCGGGCCGGGAATCCGGGGGGGCTCGGAAACACGGATTCGTCCCCGAGTTTGGGCCGTTTCCCGGGAGGGACGGACGGGGCTTGGGTTTCGCGTTGACCCGGGGCCCCGGCTCGGACTATCATAAAGAGTTACTCACTTCAGGAGAGGCCCCGGCGGCGGAGCCTCTCGCGAACGCTTGTGTCATTCCGGAGGGAGTTGATGACGTCGAACATGAGGTGGAGAACGCTGATCGTGATCGTGGTCATCCTGCTGTCGGCATGGAAGGCTTCGTTCACGTTCAGGTTCTTCTCGCTTTCCGAAGAGCAGAAGGCTGAGATGCCCCCGGAGCAGCTCGAGTCCTTGGCGAGTCAGTCTCTCAGGTTGGGTCTCGACCTTCAGGGTGGCATGCATCTCGTGCTCGAGGTGGACAAGGAGGGGTTGCCGGCGGACGAGGCGCGGGACGCTATGGACAGGGCGCTCGAGGTCATCAAGAACCGCATCGACCAGTTCGGCGTCTCCGAGCCGTCCATACAGCAGGAGGGATCCGACAGGATCATCGTCCAGCTGCCGGGTCTCAAGGACGAGCAGCGCGCGAAGAGGCTCATCGGGCGAACCGCCCTCCTGGAGTTCGTGCCAGCGGAACCGACCGACGAAATAGACCTGGTCTTCCGGCGGATCGACCGCGCCCTCGTCGACGTGATGAAGGCCGACGGTGAGATCCCGGAGGAGTCCGAGGCGCCGGCCGACGACGCCGAGGCTCTGGCGCTCCAGCATCCGTTCTCATCCAAGGCGCGCTACTACTCCAACCTCGCCTTCTTCCCGGTCGAGGACATCGGCTGGGTGGACGAGCAGCTGGCCAGGATCGATCTCACCAAGGTCCTGCCGTCGAAGGAGGGCGAGCCTGGCGTTCCGACCGTGAGGCTGCTGTGGGGCGCCGAGGACTGGACGCTGCAGGACCAGCACCAGTACAGACCCTTCTACGTGCTGCAGGCCGACGCTCTGATGACCGGCTCGTCCGTCGTGTCGGCGGACGTGAGGCCGGGTCTCGACCCCGATCGACCCAATTCGCCCGGCGTTTCGCTCAGGCTCACTCGCCAGGGCAGCCGGATCTTCGCGAACTATACCGCCGACAACATCGGCAATTACCTGGCGATGGTCCTGGACGGCAAGGTGCAGTCGGCGCCCGTCATCAGGAGCCGCATCCCGGCCGGTACCCCCGCGTCGATCACGGGCAGCTTCACCGACGAGGAGGCGCGAGACCTCGCCATCATGCTCAGGGCCGGCAAGCTGCCCGCTCCGATGACGGTCATCGAGGAGAGGACCGTGGGACCATCGCTCGGGCGCGACTCGATCGACCTGGGTCTCCGGGCGATGCTCATCGGCGGCATCCTCGTGATCCTGTTCATGGTCATCTACTACAAGGCCGCCGGATTGGTGGCCGTCGGCGCGCTGGCGGCGAATCTGATTCTGATCGTGGCGCTCATGGCGGGGCTTCCGGTGAACCCGCGGCCGGCGCTGACGCTGCCCGGCCTCGCCGGTATCATCCTGACGATCGGCATGGCCGTGGACGCCAACGTGCTCATCTTCGAGCGCATCAGAGAAGAGCTGCGCAACCAGAAGACGATTCGCGCCGCGATTCGTGACGGGTACGAGCGGGCGTTCATGACGATCATGGACGCGAACGTGACGACTCTGATCGCGGCCGCGGTTCTCCTCAAGTTCGGAACGGGGCCCGTGAAGGGATTCGCGGTCACGCTCTCGCTCGGCATTCTTGCCAGCATGTTCACCGCGATCGTCGCGACGAGGGTCGTGTTCGATCTGGTTACGATCAAGTGGAACGTTAGGCATTTGAGCATCTAGGAGCCCGGGTCCGGCGCTCCGAAGTGGGGCGCGACGGGCCTTCGACCGGGGCTCAAGCTCGACCCGGCGCTTTTAGGAGGCACGATGGAGTTTCTCGTTGGGACGCACATCAACTTCCTGGGCCACAGGCGTGCGGCGTTCATCCTGTCCGCGACGCTGATCGTGATCGGCGTGATATCGCTGGTCGTGCACGGCGGCCCGAAGTTGGGGATCGACTTCCAGGGAGGCACGCTCGTCCAGGTTCAGTTTCAGAAGCCGGTCGAGGCGGACCAGGTCAGGGACGCGCTCGAGGGCATCGGGATGGGCGGCGCCGAGATACAGAGATTCGGCGGGAACCGCGAGGCCATCATCAGGGTGCAGCAGGAGGAGGAGGGGGACATAACGGGAGCCATCATCGGCGCCCTCGACAAGGCCATGCCGGACAACCAGGCGGAGGTCAGGCGCGAGGAGCTGGTCGGCCCCAAGGTTGGTAGCGAGCTTCGCACGAAGGCCACGAACGCCATCCTGATCGCGCTCGTTCTGATCCTGATCTACATCTCAATAAGATTCGAGTTCAAGTTCGCGGTCGGGGCAGTGGCGGCGCTCGTGCACGACGTCCTGATAACGCTCGGTATATTCTCACTGACGGGACGAGAGATATCGCTCCCAGTGATCGCGGCGTTCCTGACGATCGTCGGATATTCACTCAACGACACGATCGTCGTGTACGACAGGATCAGGGAGAACAGACGGAAGCTGTACGGCAAGAGCCTTGTCGACATCGTGAACATCAGCATCAACGAGACGCTGTCGCGAACGCTCATTACGTCGTTGACGACCCTGATCGTGGTGCTCTGCATCTTCTTCTTCGGTGGTGAGGTGATCAACGATTTCGCCTTCGCCCTGATGATCGGCATCATCGTCGGAACTTACTCCTCCGTCTACGTGGCCAGCCCGCTCGTCGTCGAGTGGCAGGTGGCCGAGGAGGCGCGGAGGAGGAGGCGGATCAAGAAGTAGGGCAGACGTGCTGGACAGGCTTGGACGTCGGTTCGACCGGGCGGCGCCTCTGCGAGGGCGCCGCTCCGCGTTTCTCGGGCGACAACATCCGGCGGGGCGGCGTGGGGCGAACTCCGCGGGCGAACGCGGCGACCGGGGCCGGCCATCCGCCCGCTCGTGAACGCTTGGCAGGGCCCGCTGCGCGGTTAGAATGGTCTGTATGATGAAGGCAGGAGACATTGGCAGGATCGGCCGCGCCGCCTTCGCGGCCGTGCTCATACTGGCGTTGTTCGCTTCCGAGTCCCTCGCCGAGGATGCCGGTCCAGGCGTGACCGTTGGACGCCTCAAGTACCGGGGCGGCGGCGACTGGTACGCCAATCCCACGAGTCTTCCCAATCTGCTGGCCGCTCTGCGAGGCAGGACGGACGTGGACGTCGACGACCGGCCCGTGACGGTGGCGCCGGACGATGAGGCCCTGTTCCTCTGCCCCATCGTGCACATGACGGGGCACGGGCGCGTGACGTTCAGCGACGACGAGGCCGCCGCACTGCGCGACTACCTCACCCGTGGAGGTTTTCTCTGGGCCGACGACAACTACGGCATGGACAGCTCGTTCAGGGAGGCGATGGCGAAGGTGCTTCCGGACGCCAGGTTCGTGGAGCTTCCGTTCGACCATGAGATCTACCACTCGTTCTACGATTTCCCCGGCGGGCTCCCGAAGATCCACGAACACGACGGCGGCCCCCCACACGGGTACGGGTTGTTCCACGACGGCAGGCTTGTCGCGTTCTACAGCTTCAATACGGACATCGGCGACGGCATGGAGGACGAGGAGGTCCACCACGACCCTCCGGAGAAGCACGAGGCCGCTCTTCGAATGGGCGTCAACGTCGTTGTCTACGCTTTGTCGAACTAGGTGACCGGCCATGTCGGCCGGCGATGACGGCCCTGAGGCCACGGTAGCGCCATGGAAGAGCGGAAGTTCACGGACGGGCACGGCGAACTGGTCGCGCGGATCGCGGCAGCGGGGCGCAGGTGGAGGCTTCGCGGGGCTGCCGTCGGCGGCATGCGCCTGACGACGCTCCTTCTGGCGGTCGTCGTGCCGGCGCTCGTCGTCGACTCGTTCCGGCCTCTCCCGCCGTGGCTGCGTGCCGTGTGGATGCTCGGTGCGCTCGCTCTGGTACTCGTCGGGCTCTGGCTCTGGGTGTTCCGTCCTCTCTCCACCCGCATAGACCCTGTCGAGACGGCTGCCGTCATCGAGAGGGAGCACCCCGAACTCGGGGAGATGCTCGAGTCCGCTGCGGAGCTTGGCTCGGTCAGGGGAACGGGCCGCACGGGCTACTCCGTCGAGCTCATAGACGCGCTCATAGCACAGGTCGTCGCCGAGACCGCGGGGCTCGACCTGGCTGCGCGTGCCCACGAGGCCGACCGCGCCAGGTGGACGAGGGGCCTCGCGGTCGCTGCCGTCGCTTGCGTCGTGGGTCTGGTCGTCGCCGGACCGCGCCTCGGGCCCGCCGGCGTGAGACTGCTCCATCCGTTCACCGCACCCGAGGAGGTGCTCACGTCGATCCTCGTGGAGCCCGGGGACGTGACGCTGGTCTCGGGCGACGACCTCTCCGTCTCTGCCCGCGTCGATGGACCTCACGAAGGCGCATCCGTGGCGTTCCGAATGGAAGGCGAGCTTCCGCTCGAACGCGAGATGGCCGTCGTCTCTGATGGAAGGTTCTCCGCAGGCCTCGAGAACGTGCGGGCGCCGCTGCGGTACGTCGTGACCGCCGGTGCGGCGACGAGCCCCGAGTACTCGGTCGACGTCGTCGAGCGCCCGTTCGTGACCGGCATCAGGCTCGACTACCGGTTCCCCGCGTACTCCGGGCTCGTGCCGAGGACGGTCGATGAGAATACGGGTGACGTCATGGCCCTCGCCGGCACGCGCGTCGACATCGCCGTCACCGGGAGCAAGTCGCTCGAGCGCTCGTGGCTGTCATTCGACGACGACAGCGTCGTCGAACTCGAGCGGACCGGCCCGGCCACGTTCTCGGGCCGCCTGACGATCACGCGCGGCGCCGCCTATTCGATAAACGTGGTCGACGTTGACGGTCTTACGAACAGCGACCCCGCGACGTACTCCATCGTTGCCGTCCGCGACGAGAATCCCCTCGTGCGCATCGTCCGCCCCGCGGCCGACGGCGACGTGCCTCGGGACATGGTCCTACCGCTCGCGCTCTCGGCCATAGACGATTACGGCATCTCCGACATCTCCGTTCGCTACGCCGTGCAGGGGCGCGCCGACGAGGGCGTCGTGCCGGTGGCCTCCTTCGGCTCCCGCGGGCCACGCGAGGTGGCCCGTGAGTTCGACTGGGATCTCTCGGACGTCGGCCTGATCCCCGGCTCGGTGCTCGTCTACTTCGCGGAGGTCAGGGACAACGACGCCGTCAGCGGTCCGAAGGTGTCCAGAAGCGAGAGCTACGTGCTTCGGTTCCCGTCGATGGCGGAACTCTACAGCGGGGTGATGGACGAGCAGGACGACATCATAAGCGACCTCGACGAGCTGCGCGAGGAGCAGGAGGCTCTGAAGGCCGAGTTCGAGGAGATAGGCGACGAGGTAAGGAGCGATCCGTCGATCGACTGGCAGGAACAGGAGCGCGTCCAGAAGGCCATAGAACGTCAGGAGCAGGCCGCCGAGAACGTAAGCGAGATGGCCGATCGCATGAGCGAGCTGACCGACACCATGAGCGAGAGCGAGCGCGTGACGATGGAGGCGCTCGAGAAGACCGAGGCGATCACGAGGCTTCTGGACGAGGTCGCGACCGAGGAGATGAAGGACCTCCTGGAGCAGATCAGGCTGGCGATGCAGGACCTGAGCGCGGACGAGTTGAGCCAGGCCGTCGACCGGATGTCGGTCACGCAGGACGACTACCTGCGAAGGCTCGAGCAGACGCTGAATCTCCTGAAGAGAGTGAAGGCGGAGCAGCAGCTCGCGGATGCGGCGGACAGGGCGGAGCAACTCGCATCCGAGGAGCAGAACATGGCCGACCAGGCCGGCGCCGACCCGGACGCGGAGGCCTGCCGGAACATGGCGCTCGAGCAGGACCAACTGCGGGAGCAGGCGGAGCAGCTCAAGCGCGACATCGAGAACGCCGCGCAGCAGATGGAGCAGGTCGATGAGTCGGCGGCTCAGGAAATGAGGGACGCACTCAAGGAGATGGAAGACTCGGGGACGATCGAAAAGATGAACAAGGCGTCGGTCGACCTCTCCGGCCAGGACGCCGCGTCGGCGCAGTCTCAGTGCCAGTCGGCCTCGAACGACCTCCTCGCCCTCTTCACGCGGATGTCCTCGTGCCAGGGTTCGATGTCCTGCAGTGTCAACCAGCGAGACCGCGAGACCACGATGCGCGCGATCGACGAGCTGCTGGCCGTGTCGACTGAGCAGGAGGGCATCGTGTCTGCCGTGGAGGACCGCAGCAGGGTTCCGAGGGCCGAGATCGTGGAACTCGTGAAGAAGCAGACCGATCTCATAGAGGCCATGTCGGCCATGGCCGACAGGACGTTTCAGAAGTCGAAGGACTCGTTCGTGATCGACCCGAAGCTGCTGCGGCAGGTCAGCGCGATCCAGTCGATGATGTCGAACGCGGCCGGCAAGATAGCGGACGGCGGGACCTCTGCCGGATATCGGGAGGCGAGACGCGCTCTCGGAGGCGTCAACAGCCTGATCGTCAACCTGCTGTCCAAGAACCAGGGACAGTCACAGGGCGGCGGGAGCGCGATGCAGCAGCTCATGCAGCAGCTGCAGCAGATGGCCCAGCAGCAGAGTCGGCTGACCGACGAGACGGAGCAGCTGCGGCGCCAGCTGGAGCAGAGCGGCATGGCGGCCGGTACACGCGAGCAGATGGCCGACATCAAGGCGAGGCAGGAGAAGATGCTGGAGGAGGCGCGGCGTCTGGCTCAGGAGTTCGGAGACCGACGAGAGATCCTGGGCCGCCTCGACAAGACCGTGGAAGACATGGAGGACGCGGTCGCGGAGATGGAGCGCAGCGGCGCGTCGCAGGAGACGGTCGACCGGCAGAAGCGCATCCTGTCGAGGCTCCTTGATGCCCAGCGCTCGCTCCGCAAGCGCGATTACACGCAGGAGAGACGGTCGAGGACCGGCGAGGACTACGGCCGCGCCACGCCCGGCGCGCTCCCCGACGAGCTGACGAAGGCCGGCGAGGAGCTGCGCGAGGACCTGCTTCGCGCGATGCAGCACGAGTATCCGAACGAATACAGAGACCTCATTCGGGCCTACTTCGACGGGCTGGCGAAGGATCTGAAGGAGTAGACGCCGGCCACTGATGCCGTGGCGCCGCCGTCGCGGCCACCGCACCATCGGCTGTCGTGGTCTCCGTGGCCGTTCGAGCGGAGGTTGACGTTGGACAAGCGAATCTCGATACGTCGCCCGACGAGGGCGCTCATGCGTCCGGCACTCGTGTGCGCGGCCGTGCTGGTTGCCGCGCTCGTCTTCCTGCCGTCGGTGGCGCCGGCGCGCTCTAGCACCGTGCGCGAGAGAGAGATCTCTCTTGCCCGCCAGTCGCTCGCACTCGGCAACGCCGATGAAGCGATCAGGATCTACAGGCGGCTCCTCGAGAGCGACCCGGAGGACGAGAACGCGTTCTGGGGGCTCGCCGAGGTGTACCTGAACGCCGGCGCCGACCGCGACGAACTGATTCCGCTTCTCGACGACTGGATCTCCAGGCACCAGGAGGACTTCAGGGCCAGGCGCGCCCTCGGGGCCGCGTACGCCAGGCTGGGCGAGCACGAGCGCGCACACGGCATCTGGATGGACGCGTTGAGACGCGGCAGACCCGACCCGGCGCGCTACTCGGACGT
>CAYNQF010000030.1:0-24503 GCA_964399265.1 uncultured bacterium
GCACTTCGACGGGTCGAAGCACTCGACGGGGTGGTAGCCCATGCTGTTGAAGTCCGGAGAGAATCTCAGGATCTTCCTCGGGCATGCCTCGATGCAGTAGCCACATCCCTTGCACCGCTCGACATCGATGTCGACCTTGGGCACTCCGCTAACCCCCTGAAAGTGGTATCGGCTGGCGTCCAGGGCCCAAACAGCCCAAACCTTAGCCAATTTAGCATGTGCGCACTACCGAACCAAGCGTTTTTCCTCGCCCCAGGGGAAGATTGCGACCGCTTCCTGTATGTGGGGGTTGCAGAGAAGGCCGCCGCGTCTGGCATCGGCGACTCCCACGCCGCTGAGCAAGTCAAGGACCCCCGCCTCCCCCTGCGCGGGGGCCTCGGTGAGCCTGATCCGCCACCGCACCCAGCACCTGGCGCTCGTCACAGACTCCGCTCCGAGGCGCCTCACCGCGGCTGCCATCGAAGAACCGCGAGCGCTTTCTCTGTCCGAGACAAGGATGGCGACCTCGTCGTCAGCCAGAACTACATCGGCGGCTCGCCCGGTCGCGAGTTCGTACCTGTGCTTGTTGGGATTCGCGAAGAGGTTGGTGGTCGCCACGATGTGCTCGAGCGCGGCCAGGGCCCCGACAGGACGCGAGCCGAACGCGGCGGCGCCGTCCGGCGCCACGGCCGCCTCCGGCTCGACCTGCAGTTCCCAGACCTCTTCCCTCACGAGGTCCATCACACGGTCGGCGAAGCCCATCTTGACGCGGACCGCCTCGAGGGCCGATCTCGCCTCGTTGTCCGGGATCTTGAGCGATACCGTGAGAGCGATCGTGTCGCGGACCACGTCTACCTCCCCATCTCGGTGCAGTATCTCACGAAGGACGCGAGCACCGAGGCTCCGGGGCCAGGGCCCCGGAGCGCAGCGGTGCCCCTCGCCTCGAGCCGCCTTCTCCCCCACTCCCCCTCGAGGCTCTCCGGCACCTGCAGGAGCCGGGCGGAGCGTTCGGGATGAGGCATCATGGCCACGACGTTGCCGCGGCGGTTCGCCACCGCCGCGATGTCGCGGATGGACCCGTTCGGGTTCCTCGGAAATCCATCGGCCGCGCTGCCGTCTGGACGCGCGTACGTCATCACGACCTGCCCGCGCTCGAACAGGTCCTGCACCAGATGGTCGCTCGCCGTCACGAAGCGGCCCTCGGCGTGCGCGACCGGGATAGGAACCACGTCGCCCACTTCGAGGGCGGCGGTCGCCGCGGTGAATGACGCCTCTATGCGAAGGTGGGTCCAGCATGTGTGGTAGCCGTCGCGGTCCGGCATCACGTTCGTGGCGAGGCCCATCTCCACGCGCCCGTGCTCGAGACCGGGCACGAGGCCCGACTCGAGAAGCACCTGGGCGCCGTTGCAGATCCCGAGCACGGGCTTCCCTGCCTCCGCCTCGTCGCAAATGCGCTCGACGATGCGGTCCTTGGCCGCGATCGCGCCCGCGCGCACGCGATCCTGATACGAGAAGCCGCCGGGAAGCACGAACCCGTCGTACCCGCCAAGTCCCGATGCCCGTTCGTTCCACCTGAAGATGTCGCACGACGCTCCGGCCGCCACGAGCGCGCGCCGCGTCTCGCTCTCGCAGTTCACGCCCGGGAACCTGATCACGGCCACTCTCGGCCTCTCGCACATGTCGTGCTCCTCAGCGCTGCACAGACCCGCGCGGACGCGCTTCCGACCCACTCGCCGGCCGCGCCGGCCGCTTCACTCCATGCTCCTCGCCGCGCCGCTGAGCCACGCGGAGGAAAGCTCCGCGCGTCCCACGCTGACGCGGCCGTGGCCGAGGCCCTCGATACCGAGCGACCCCTCGGACGTCGTCTCGCCGACTCTCGCGTGCCAGACGCCGCGCTTCTCGAGCACGGCCCGGACGGCTCCCTCGTCACCGGGTCGGACCTCGAGCACGTACCCACCGTTCTCGCAGAAGAGGAAGCGGCAGGCCGTGGCGGTGTCGACCTCTCCGTCCCGCGCCTGGTGCACCAGCCTCGCCCCGGGCGCCGCATCCGGAGCCGCGGTCAGCATCATCTCGACAACGGCGGTGACGAGTCCGCCCTCGGATATGTCGTGACAGGCGCACAGGAGACCCCTGTCCACAAGATCGGTCACGGCGGCGCAGGCCGCCCGCTCCTCATCGAAGCGGACGCGCGGAACGTCGCTTCCGGACTGACCGAGCACGCTCCTCGCGAACTCGGACGCCCCCAGCTCGCCGTACCTCGTCCCCACTACGTACAGGGCGTCTCCGGGGGCCTTGAGCCCTAGCGTCACGGCCAACCCAGCGTCGTGCATGTAGCCGACGCAGCAGACGACGGGCGTCGGCAGTATCGCGCTGCCCGTGGACGACTGGTTGTAGAACGACACGTTCCCCGACACCACGGGTATCGGCTCCCCGGAGTTCTTCATCCCGATGCCGCGCGCGGCGTCTCCGATCCCGCGCACTGCCTGGACGAAGTCGTGGAAGACCTCCGGCACCTCCGGGCTCCCAAAGTTCAGGCAGTCGGTGAGCGCGACGGGTACGGCACCTACCGAGGCCACGTTGCGCACCGCTTCCGCGACTGCGGCGGCGCCGCACGTGTACGGGTCGACGGCCCCGAGGAACGGGTTGCCGTCGGCCGCGACGGCGACTCCCGCGCTGCAACCCTCTATGGGCGCGACGACGCACGCGTCCGCCTCGCCCGGCCTCACCACGGTGTTGCCCTTCACCTCGCTGTCGTAATGCCGGTAGACATGCTCGCGCGACGCCACGTTCCTGGAGTAGACCACATCGAGGATCGCCGAGGCGATGTCGACGTCGGCCGGCACGGACACCGGAGCGTCCGTCCTGCTCCGCTCTCTCGCTTCGCGGTCGTAGGAGACACCCGCCGTGATCGCCTCGGTCGAGGCGTCGCAGACGATCTCCCCGTCGTGTTCGAGCACGAACCTGGGCTCGGGGATGACGTGGCCGATGACCGCCGCCTTCGCACCGTGGCACAGCTCCGGCAGCTCGTACTCCTCGTTGAAGACCTCGAGCACCTCGGGCGTGAACGAGCGCGGCACCACGAGCGCGTAGCGCTCCTGGGTCTCCGAACACGCCACTACCTCGGGTGGCATGTCCTGCTCGGCGACGACCACGCTCGAAAGGTCGATCCTGACGCCCAGCCCCGCGGCCGCACCGAGTTCCGACGTGGCGCACGCGATACCGCCGGCGCCGAGGTCCTTGAACCCGATGGCTATGCCTCGTTCGCGCGCCCGCGCCAGGACCTCCTCCGTGGCGACAGCGAGCATTCTCTTGAGGAACGGGTCCGGCACCTGAACCGCGTACTTGTCGTCGAGAGCTTTCTCCTCGTCGAGTATGCGCGAGGCGAACGTGGCGCCCCCGAAACCCGACGGGTCCGTGGGCTTGCCGACCAGGACGAGGTCGTATGGCTCACGCTCCGCCTCCGCCGGCACGCGGCTGCGTACGACCTCGCTCTCCTCCACGAGTCCGACCGCGACTACATTGACCAGGCAGTTGTCGTCGTACGACCGGTCGAAGTAGACGTCCCCGCCCAGGTTGGGCACGCCCAGCGCGTTCCCGTACTGCCAGATGCCCTCCACGACGCCGTGGATGATCTCGCGCGTCCGCTCCGCGTTGGCGCCCGTGGGGTCGCCGAACCTGAGCGGGTCGAGCACGCCGATGACGTCGGCGCCCATGCAGTAGACGTCGCGAACGATGCCGCCTATGCCGGTAGCGGCGCCCTCGTTCGGAACGACCTGCGACGGGTGGTTGTGGCTCTCGTGTGCTATTGCGACGCAGTAGGTCCTGCCGCCGTGCGTGCAGAGCCGCACGATGCCCGCGTCCTCGCCGGGACCCAGGACCACGTTTGCGGCCTTGGTGGGAAGGTACTTGCCCAGGACCGAGCGGCTGCTCTTGTACGAGCAGTGCTCGCTCCACATGGTGTTGAAGATGTTGGCTTCTACGACGGTGGGATCGCGGCCAAGCAGGTCGGCGACGCGCCGCGCCTCGTCCGGCGTCAGCGTCAGGCCGAGCGAGGCTAGCCCGGCCTCGATTTCGGCGTTGTCCCGTCCGGCGACCGACAGCGTGCTCGCTGTGCGTCGCGCCGAGCGAGAGATCACTTGGCGACCTCCTCTACAGTGACCTCGAAGTCCATACTGGCGGTGCCGCGCTGTATCCGGAGCGTTATCGTGTCGCCGACGCGCGCGCCGAATATCGCGCGCCTGGCCTCGCGAATGTTCGCCACGTCCTCACCGTTGACGGCGGTGATGATGTCACCCTCACGGATGCCGGCCCTGTAGGCCGGGCTGCCCGGCTCGACGTACGACGCGAGGACGCCGCGGACGTTCTCGGCGTTGAGTCTCTGCGCCATCCCGGGCGTTATCTCCTGGATGGCTATGCCTACCCAGACGTCGCGCACGCGACCGTACTGGATCATCTCGTCGATGACCCGCGTCGCGGTGTCTATCGGAATGGCGAAACCTATTCCCTCGGAACCACCACTCATCGTGAAGATGAAGGAGTTGACCCCGATGACCTCGCCCGCGCTGTTCACGAGCGGTCCGCCCGAGTTCCCCGGGTTGATGGCCGCGTCGGTCTGTATCATGTCCTTGTAGATCGCCGGAGACGTGTCGTCGACCACGACGTCGCGGTGGGTCGCGCTCACGACACCGACGGTGACGGTCGGCTGGCGGTCCGAGAGCAGATTGCCGAACGGGTTGCCGATGGCGACGACCCACTCGCCCACGATGATCCCGTCGGAATCGCCGAGCGGGGCCACAGGCAGATTCTGGCCGTCGATCTTGAGCACCGCGAGGTCGTACCTGGGATCGCTGCCCAGAACGCGGCCGCTGAAGCTGCGGCCGTCGGTCAACGCGACCTGGACGTCGTCGAACCCGCGTATCACGTGCTCGTTCGTGAGCACGTAGCCGTCCGGATCGATCACTACCCCGGAGCCGAACGAGTGCCGTTCCTCCTCGTACACCTCTCCCGGGAGGTAGCCGCGGAAGAACCGGCTGAAGAACTCCTCCTGTGGGGACCTCGTCGCGTGCACCAGTCTCGTGCCCGTCGCGCTCACCGAGACGGTCGCCGGACCGACCCTCTCGGCCGCCCGGACGATGGCCGTGCGCCTCGACGCCTCCAGCTCCCCGTCGCCCTCACTGACGGCGGCGGGCTCGACCCGGGTCCACGCGCTCCCGGTCGACACCTGCGACAGCTTCCTCACGGTGAGGAAGAGACCCGTCGAGACGCCGGCCAGCGCGAAGACGAGCGCCAGAACGACATATCTCCCGGCAGTGCCGCGCAAGAGACCTCCTCTAGCGCCCCTTCACCTTCTCCCAGTCGGCGAGGAACTTCTGAATGCCGACGTCGGTGAGCGCGTGCTTGAACATCTTGTCGAACACGGAGTACGGCAGCGTGATCACGTGCGCGCCGGCCACGGCCGACTCGACAACGTGCAGCGAGTGACGCACGCTCGCGACGATGACCTCGGTCTCGAAGCCGTAGTTCTCGTAGATCGCGAGTATCTCGCGCACCAGGTCCATCCCGATGTGTCCCGCGTCGTCCAGCCGACCGACGAACGGGCTCACGTAGGTCGCCCCCGCCTTCGCGGCGAGCAGTGCCTGGTTGGCGGAGAAGACCAGCGTGCAGTTGGTCTTGATCCCAAGCTCCTTGAGCCTGTGGAGCGCCTTCACGCCCTCGAGGGTCATCGGGATCTTGACGACGACCCACTCGTGGATCTTCGCCAGCTTCTTTGCCTCCTCCACCATCCCGTCCGCGTCGGGGCTAACGACCTCCGCGCTCACGGGTCCCTGCACGATCTCGCAGATCTCGCGAACGATATCCTCGAACTTGCCCTGCTCCCGCGAGACGAGCGTCGGGTTCGTGGTCACCCCGTCGACGCAACCACACTCGGCCGCGGTCCTGATCTGCTCGATGTTGGCGGTGTCCAGGAATATCTTCAAGCCTCTCCTCCTCGCTCCCTAATACGTCACCTTCTCCAGATAGAGCCCGTGGGCGGGCGCGGTGATCCCGGCGCGCCCTCTGTCGCGCGCCGGCATTATGGCTGCAAAGCGCAGGGGGGTCATCTTGCCGCGTCCCACGTCCACCAGGGTCCCTACGAGCGACCGCACCATTCCGCGCAGGAACCTGTTGGCCTCCACCCTGAACACGAGCATTCCCCCGAATCGCGGGTCCCATTCTAGCGAAATCGCATCCACCCGGCAACGGTGATGCGAGGGCTCGCTTCCGGCCAGGCAGAAGGACGAAAAGTCGTTCTCACCCACGAGAGTGAGGGCGGCCTCCTCCATGGCCTCGACGTCGAGTTCCCCCCGCACGTGCCATCTTCTTGACCGCCAGAGCGGACTCCTCTCACGGCCGATCAGGTAGACGTACGAGCGCCCCATGGCGTCGTAGCGCGCGTTGAACCCCGCGCCGACTTCCTCCGCACTCCGAACGAACAGGTCATCAGGGAGTCTCGCGTTGAGCGCGCAGGCGATCTCCACCGGGGGCATCGGAAGCGGGACGTGGGCATTGGCCACCTGGCCGATCGCGTGCACGCCCGAATCCGTTCTGCCGGCGCCCGTGACCGGAATGCGCGCCGCGTCTCTTCCACCCGTGTCCGCCGTGGAGACGCGAGCCGCGTCGGCGACGGCGACGTTCGCGACCGGAGTGCGCGTCGTGTCGCCGGCCGCGACCCTCGCGCAGAGGTCACCTAAGGCGTCCTCGAGGACGCCCTGCACGGTACGCTGGCCGGGCTGTACCTGCCACCCGGCGAACGCGGTGCCGTCGTACTCGAGCGTGAACTTGACGTTGCGCGGTTCCATTCGACTCCCCGGTCTAGAAGAACCGCGGTATGCCTACGGCGAATGCGGCCACCGCCACGACCATCGCGAGAGCGACCACGTCGGCCGGCGTGAAGCGCAACTCGACGTACTTCGTCCGGCCGATCGCGCCGCGGTAGCATCGCGCGTCCATGGCCAGCGCCAGGTCGTCGGCTCTCCTGAACGCGCTCGCGAAGAGCGGGACCAGGATGGGAACCGCACTCCTCGCGCGCGCGACGGGCCCGCCCTCGAACGAGGCGCCTCTCCCCTGTTGCGCCTTGATGATGCGGCCGGCCTCGTCGAGCAGCGTCGGTACGAACCTGAGCGCGATCACGGAGATCATCGCAAGCTCATGCACCGGCACGCCGATGCGGGAGAGCGGCCCGAGCAGTTTCTCTAGCGCGTCGCCCAGGTCGACCGGTGCTGTCGTCGCCGTCAGGAGCGATGCGACCGAGACCATGATCGCGATGCGCCACGCGAAGACGAGTCCCAGGAGCAGACCCTCGCGCGTCAACCTGGGCAGCCAGTCGAACACGGGCGTGCCCGGCGTGAGGACGCCGTGCATCACGAGCACGATGAGCAGGAGCCACCGGAGTGAGGCGGCGTTCCGAAGCAGGAACCCGGCCCGGAGTCTCGACGCCAGCACGATCGCACCCAGGAAGACCGACAGGAGCAGGTAGGCGTAAGGACTCTCCGTCAGAAGGGAGGCCATCAGGACGGAAAGCGCGCCAAGCAGCTTGACGCGCGGGTCGAGGGCATGGATGACCGAGCCGGTCGGGTAGTGCCGGCCCAGCGTCATGTCGCTCAGGTAGCCCATCAGGAATCGTCCCCGGTGGCCAGAAGTTCGGCGATCTGCACGGCGTTCAGAGCGGCGCCCTTCCGCAGGTTGTCGGCGACGACCCAGAGCCAGAGCCCGTTCTCCACGGACTCGTCGGCCCGGACTCGTCCGACAAGTGTGGCGTCGGCGCCCGCCGCGTCCACCTGTGTAGGATACCCGGTGCTGGCCGGGTCGTCCACCACCTCGACTCCCGGCATCGACGCGAGCGCGTCGCGGGCGCGCTCGGGCGAGAGCGGCTCCCGCAGCTCGACGTTCAGGGCTATGGCGTGGGACCTGAAGACGGGGACCCGCACACAGGTCACGGCGACGGGCAGATTCGGGAGACCCAAGATCTTGCGGGTCTCGAAGATCATCTTCGTCTCTTCGCGCGTGTTGCCCGCGTCGTCGAAGTCGTCGATGTGAGGAATGCAGTTGAAGCCTATCTGCGTCGGGTAGACCTCGGACACGACGGGCTCGCCATCGAGCACGGCGCGCGACTGCAGACGGAGTTCCTCCATTGCCGCGAGACCGGTACCGGAGACGGACTGGTAGGTGCTCGCGACGACACGCGAAAGCCCTGCTTCCTCCTCCAGCGGCTTCAGCGCAAGGACCATCTGGATCGTGGAGCAGTTGGGATTGGCGACGATGCCCTGATGAGACCAGACGGCGTCTGGGTTCACCTCGGGCACGACCAGGGGTACGCCGGGCGTCATGCGGAACTCGCGGCTGTTGTCGATGGCGACCGCGCCGGCCTCGACCGCCGCCGGTACGAACTCCCTCGACACGGCGGCGCTCGTCGCGAACAGCACGACGTCGAGGCCCCTCAGGCACTCGGCCGTGAGTTCGACGACGGGAAGTGCCTCGCCCCTGAACGCGACAGCACGCTCTTGACCCCGCGCTGACGCCATTGCGACCACCGACTCGAGCGGCAGCGAGCTGCTCTCGAGCACCGCGAGCATCTCCAGACCCACGGCGCCGGTCGCGCCGGCTATGCCCACTCGCGCCGGTAGCCTCATCAGATCCTCTCCATGGACCCGTCAGGCATCCAGCCGTTCAGATCCGTGCCCGGAACGGTGACCCTGACCCAATCGTCGCGCGTCTCCTCGACCTTCACCTTCGTGCCCTCGTGCAGCCTGAACTCGAGCACGAAATCCTCGCCGGGCCCCGTCCTCACTCCGACCTCGGGAACGAGCACGACGGCCTCCACGTCGCCGCGGACGACCGCTAGCCTGTAGGCGAGCGTGCTCCCGGACACCGCGACGCACACGACCAGAACGATGACCACACGCCCCAGCCACCCCGACTGCCAGCCCGAGAACCCGAGGCGCAGCACTGCGAGCGTGAGCAGCGCGAAGAGCACGAAGTAGACGGTGCTCGCCGCGGCCGCGAGCCTGTCTACCGTCAGTCGCTCGAACACCCGTCCGAGAAAGTCGCTGACTGCGCCGCCCACGGGCGCGCGCCGGTCGGCGAGAAGCTCTCCGACGAACGCGAGGTTCTCGCGGGCGTCCTCATGCGAGGGCTGTATCTTGAGGGCACGCTCGTACGACAGCACCGCGTGGCCCAGGTCACCCGCCTTGTAGTAGGCGTTCCCGAGGTTGTAGAGGACGTCGGCGTTCGCGAACCCCGAGTCCACGATCCTCTCGTAGAGCGCCGCGGCCTCGTGGTACCTGTCCTCGGAGTAGAGCGCGTTGGCGTCCCTGAAGGCCTGCGTGGCGGACTCGGTGTCGAGTCGCCCCTCACGCGGGTTCAGTTCCATCTGCTGCGGAGGGACCGTCTCGCCCTGGGCCGACGCGGGCTCCGCGAGGACCAGGGCGGCGCAGACGAGCGCAACGAGAGAGAAAGCCGCCACCGCGAGCGCCGCGGGAACCGCCGCATACGCCCTGTCGCGCGTCAAGATCGTCATCGCCGGCGCCTCCTCGCGGACAGACGCTCCATCGAACGCAGGCACTCGTCGGCCTCTGCCACCAGACGCTCGGACTCGACCGCGTCTTCGCCCGCCG
Organism: uncultured bacterium; assembly: GCA_964399265.1. GTDB lineage: Bacteria > Joyebacterota > Joyebacteria > Joyebacterales > Joyebacteraceae > WJLY01. The sequence continues at coordinate 9,633 of CAYNQF010000030.1, forward strand.
CGAACCTTCCGAGGTCACAGGAAGAAAGGATGCCCCTCACCTGCTCGACCAGCGCGTCGTCGGCGCCCCCGTCTCTCAGGACCGACTCGATCTCGGCGGTCGTCATCCCCCTGGCCTGTACGTTCCACCGGTTGCCGATGAAGTCGGTCAGGGCCTTGGCGACGGCCGAGCATACCCCCGCCGCGTCGCCGCTCTCCGCCAGCGCCCGTGCTTCCCGGAGTTCCTTGCGGGCCATCGAAGGAGCCCTCACGTGCCGTGCCAGGCCCACGTCTCCGGCCAGCCTGTCGTGTTTGCGCCTGTAGCCCGCCGCTCCGAGGAACACCGCCACCGGAAGGAGCTGAAGGATCAGGAACGAAGCGCGCGCGTGCAGCGGCCGCTCGGCGCGCGTGAGTCTGCCGGCGGGCTCGTGGATGTACCGGATGTCGCGGCCGAGCCTGGAGATGGCCGCGCGCACCGGGAGTTCGTCTTCGGTGTGCTGACCGGTTCCGGGGGTGACCGCGAGGGTCAGCTCGCCGGTCTCGGTCGTCTTGTACGTCGCGTCGGCGGGGTCGAAGTACGACAGCCTCATCGACGGGATCGTCTTCGTGCCGGTCGACTGCGGAACGAGCACGTACTCGTAACGCTTCACGCCGCCGATGGCGCCGTCCTTGGTCGTGTCCGTCGACGAGCGCGACTCGTAGGTCTTGAAGTCGGGAAGGTCCGGGAGCTGCGGCTCGGGGACGGTCCTCACGTTGCCCCTGCCCTCTATCTTGAGAGTCAGCGTGACGGGTTCGAGTTCAGGCACGCTCTTCGTGTCGAGTGACGCGGTCATGCGGAAGCTACCCACCGCCCCGTCGAAGTCGGCCGGCCTCCCCGCCGTTGGAAGCGGCTTGATCTCCACCTCGATCGGCTTCGTCGTCAGCGTCACGGGCTGGCCCCCGATCGAGAAGAGGGAGAAGCCCTCGCGCTCTTTCCTGTACGTGAGCGACGCCGGACCGATGGTCGCCTTCCCGGCCGCGGTCCCGAAGAGCGCCGTCCGGATCTCGATGACCCGGTACTGGATGCCCTTCACGTTCTCGTAGTACTCGGGCACCTCCCCCAGGTCCTCGACCCAGAACCCCGTCAGGTCGGGGGCCGAGTATCTGGGCTGCTCGAAGAGCGACGTGCGCCTGTAGAACTTGAAGGAGAGCGTTATCTGCTCTCCAACGTATGCCGACTTCTTGTCGACCGTCGTCGCGATGAAGACGTCGCGCCCGCCCGGGTCGACGCCCGACGACTCGCGCTGCTCGAGCGGCGCCGCCTCCGGCGCGGTCCCCTCGACGACGTCTATGGAGATCGGGTCGGTGCGGTAGACTGTCCCCTCGAAGTCGACCTCCACGGAGCCTATCGTAAGGGTGCCCGTCCTCCGCGGCACCAGCGTGTAGTTCCAGCTCTTGGAGACGTTCACGCGCCCGTTCACCCAGCTCATGTTCGAGGACGTCCCGCTCGGGTGGACGTTCCAGTCCGCGCCGATCTGCGTCACGTCGGGCGCGGGCACATTCTGCATCGTGCCCTCTACCTGGACGGTGAACGTGACCGCCTGGTTCACGGACACGGCCGTCCTGTCGACGTGAGCCGTGACGTTCAGGTCGCCTGCAGCCGCCACCGGGGCCGTCAGGAGCGCCACCAGCGCGGCAGTCAGAAGAAGACTACCAGTCCTTGTCAACCTTCTTCCTCGCCCTTGGCGCTTCGCCGAGCATCTGCGCCTGAAGCTGCTCCTCGGATTCCTCTATCGCGTCCAGCAGACGCTCCGCCTCCTGCTTCGACATCGCGCCCTGCTGCTGGCTCTGCTCGCCCTGCTGACCCTGTTGTTCGTTCTGCTGCTGTTCCTGCTGCTGGCCCTGCTGTTCGTTCTGCTGCTGCTCCTGCTGCTGGCCTTGCTGTTCGTTCTGCTGCTGTTCCTGCTGTTGGCCTTGCTGCTCGTTCTGCTGCTGTTGCTGTTCCTGGTCCTGCCGCTCCTGCTGTTCCTGGTTCTGCTGACCCTGCTGTTCGTTCTGCTGGTTCTGCTGTTGCTCGTTCTGCTCCTGATTCTCTTGGCTCTCCTGATTCTGCTGCTGGTTCTGTTGCTGTTGCTGCTGCTCCATCATCCTGAGAGCCAGCTCCAGATTGTACTTGGCGTCGGGGTCGTTCGGATTCTTGATGAGCGACGCCTTGTAGGCCTCGATCGCCGACTTCAGGTCGCCCGCCTGCATGAAGGCGTTGCCGGAGTTGTAGAAGGCGTTCGCCGCGAGCAACGAGTCGGCCGATGCCGTGGCCTGTCCGAACTCCCGGAGCGCGTTCTGGACCTCACCCTTCTTGTAGAGGGCGTCGCCCGAGTTGAAGAAGAGCTCTCTCAGCTCCGGACTCTCGACCTGCGCGCTCCTGTACTGCTCGAGCGCCTCGTCGTACTTGCCCTGCTCGTACAGTTTGTTTCCGCGCTTGTTCCGCGACTCGACCGAACCGCCCACCCCCATCATCGACGGAGCAGCCAGGAGCAGAAGCAGGAGCGCAATGGCCCGCTCTATCCGCACCCGTCGTCTCATTTCGACTCTCCTCCGTTACGCTCCCTGCGTCTGCGAACGGCGTCCGGCAGGAAGGCCTCCAGCGCCAGCACCGCCAGCGCGAACCCGAGCGGCACCTGGAAGCGCTCCTCGTAGTAAGCGTACATCCGGCTCTCAAGCTCGCCCTGCTGCATCTTCGAGATATCGTCCTCGATCGCACCCAGCTCTCGCTCGGTGTCCGTCGCCCTGAAGTAGCGGCCATGCGCGGCCGACGCTACGTCGATGAGGATGGTCTCGTTGAGCTTCGACATCACGATCTGGCCGCTGCGGTCCTTCTTGTAGCCGCCGCCCGACGGGTCGGGTATCGGCTCGCCCGCCGTAGAGCCCATGCCGATCGTGTATATGGTGATTCCCGCCTCGGCGGCCTGCTTCGCGGCCTCGAGCGCGTCAGAGCCATGGTCCTCGCCGTCCGTCATGATCACGAGGACCTTCGACCGGTCAGGCTCGGTCTCCATCGCCTCGATCGCCGTGCGGATGGCGTCACCTATGGCCGTTCCGGGCGTCGGTATCGTGCCCGGCTCGATGGCGGAGAGTAGCATTGTCGCGGCGCCGTAATCCAGCGTCAACGGGCACTGGACGAACGCCTCCCCCGCGAACGTGATGATGCCCACGCGGTCCCCGCCCAGCATGTCGATGAGCGACATCGCCTCACGCCGCGCCTTCTCGAACCTGTCGGGCTTGAGATCACGCGCCTCCATCGATGCCGACACGTCGATCGCGAGCATCAGGTCCACACCCTGGCGCTTCACTATGCCGAGCTTCGTGCCTATCTGCGGCCTGCCCGCGGCGACGCCCAGGAACACGACGGCGATCACCGCCAGGCCGACCTTCAGGCGCTGCCGTCCCGGCGAGACCCCGGGCGCGATCTTCTCCAGGAGTTCCGGTTCGGCGAAGGCCCTGCGCGCCGCCCGTCTGCGGCGCTGAAGGACGGCGGCCGCGACGAGCGAGGCCAGGATCGGCACCGCAAGGCACCATATGAGAAGCACGTGTGTGGCTACAGCGAACCGCAATCTAGCACCCCCGTTGCGGAATGCTCCCAGCCGCCGTGACCGCCCCGCTACGGAATACTCCTGATGACGAAAGCCGACGCCAGGAGTTCGAGGACGAGCAGCACGAGCGCGGCGGCTATGAACCTCGGAGCCAGCTCCGTGTACGTCGTGAAGTGCTTCACCTCGATCTTCGTCGTCTCGAGTTCGCCGATCTTCCTGTACACGTCCGCCAGCATCCCCTCGCTCTTGGCCCTGTAGTAGCGGCCCCCGGTGATGTCGGCTATCTCGGTCAGCGTCTCCTCGTCCAGGTCGTTAGGCACGTTGACATACCTGCGTCCCCAGACGGGGTCATCGATCGGCACCTGTCCGCCCTCCGGCGTGCCCGCGCCGATCGTGTAGACCTTGACGCCCACCGCCTTGGCCGCCCGAGCGGCCGTGACGGGATCGATCTCGCCCGCGTTGTTCCTCCCGTCGGTCAGGAGGATGATGACCTTGCTGTCGGCGTCGCTCTCGCGAAGCCTGTTGGTCGCCGTGGCGATGGCCGTGCCGATGGCGGTGCTCCGCTCGTCGATCATCCCGATGTGCACCGAGTCCAGGAGCTGCAGCAGAACGTTGTAGTCCAGTGTCAGCGGGCACTGTGTGAACGCCTGCGACGCGAAGACGACCATGCCTATTCTGTCGGACGTGCGGCCGCGGATGAAGTCGGCGACTACTTCCTTCGCCACCTCGAGCCTGTTCCTGGGCCTGAAGTCCTCGGCCTTCATGCTCGCCGACACGTCGATGGCGAGAACGATGTCGATGCCCTCGGTGATCACCGACTCCTGGCCGCTGCCGGCCTGGGGCCTGGCGATGGCCAGTACGACCAGCGTGAGCGCCGCCGCCCTGACCGCCAGCTTCGTGAACCGCTTCCACGGGAACGTTCTTCCCGCGGCTTCCCGCGCGAGCGAGGCGACCGGGAAGCTGATAGCGGGTCTACGTCTCCGCGCGTACCTGATCTCGACGTAGAGGTAGAGCGGCACCGCGAGCAGCAGGAGAAGCAGCATGGGATCAGCCAGTCTGATCATCATCGGCCTCCCCACCCTCGTCGCTGTCATCGCCCATGAACCGGGTGCGCTCAACAAACGACCGCGCTTCCGCCAGGTCCTGCGCCGCCCTCTCCGGGCCCGGCGCGTGCTTCGCGAACTTGGCGAGGTCCGCGTGAGCGAGATACTCGACGGTCCAGTCGATCTCCGCGCGCTCGATGCGCGCTCTCTCCATGGCCGGCGCAAGCTCCGTCGTCGTCATGTCTATCGCGTCGACGCCGAAGCGGTCGCGCATGTACAGCCTCACGATCTCCGTTACGCGAACATAGAAGCCAACGACGTCGCCGCGCCCGGCGGGGTCGTCGGCCTCAAGCGCGGCCAGGCGCTCGAGCGCGACCATGTGCGCGGCCCGCCTCGGGACGGCCGGCTCGACCGGCTTCTCCGGAGCGGGCTTCTTCCCCCGCGAGAGCCACCACTTGCGCAGGTACCAGAGCCCGACCAGCACCGCCGCGGCGACCGCCACCGCCAGGACGTACGGCCAGACGCGCACGGGCAGGTCGACGGGAGGCTTGATGTCCCTCGGGGCGTCCTCTCCTTCCTTGAGCGTGTCCGGGATGACGCTCTGGATGTCCACGGTCAGCGAGTCGGTCCACACGACGCCCGAGTCCCCGGAGGCGGTCCTGTATGGGAACGCGAGCCTGGGGATCCCCAGAGCCCCCGTCTCGAACGCCGCCAGGACGTAGTACATCTCCTCGACGACGCCCTCACCCTGCTCCTGTTCGCCGGTGCTCGCGCTTCCGAGGACCGTGAGCGGAGCCACGTCGGTCGCGACGTCGGGGTACTCGACCTCGGTCCCGTCGGGGACCTCCACGCGCAGCGTGAGGGTCACGCGATCGCCCACAGTGGCCGCGGGCGGGTCGACCGACGCATCGACCACGGGCGCCTGCGCCGCCGCGACGACCGGGAACACCGACAGCAGGGTCACGGTCAGCGTGGCCGCGATGCGGCCTGCGGGACGACGCCTCATCTCGACCTCCCGGCGCTCACCAGCGGACCCGTCCTGCGTGCCCGCATCCGGAAGAACCTCTCGAGGGGCTCCACGTACGGCCTGTCGGTGGATACGCTGACCGAGTCTATGCCGAGCCTGCGGAACATCTTGTGGCGTCTCTCCACGTCGTCGTGCGAGAAGTCGTGAAACCTCTCGAGCAGCCGTCTGTCGCCCGTGTCCACCGCCAGGCGTTCACCGGTCTCGGGGTCCTCCAGCTCGATCAGCCCCAGCCTCGGCAGCTCCGTCTCGCGCGGGTCGGACACCTCGACAGCGATCAGATCGTACCTGCGGTTCGCGATCGAGAGTCGCCTCTCGTATCCCTCGGCGACGAAGTCGCTCACGAGGAACACGACGGCGTGTCTCTTCACGACGTTGGTGAGATAGTCAAGAGCAGCCGGAATGTTGGTGCCCTTGCCCTCGGGACGGTAGAACAGCAGTTCGCGGACGACGCGCAACACGTGGGTCCTGCCCTTCCTGGGCGGGACGACCTTCTCGATGCGGTCGGTGAAGATGATGAGGCCGACGCGGTCGTTGTTTCGAGTCGCGGAGAAGGCCAGGAGCGCGCACAGCTCCGCCGTGAGCTCCGCCTTCGTTCTGGAGACCGTGCCGAACGCTCCCGACGCGCTGGCGTCCACCAGGAACATGATGGTCAGCTCGCGCTCTTCCTCGAACTTCTTGATGAACGGTCGTCCGGTCCTGGCCGTGACGTTCCAGTCGATCGATCGCACATCGTCGCCGGGCAGGTACTCCCTCACCTCGGAGAACTCCATGCCCCGGCCCTTGAACACGCTCTGGTATTCGCCGGAGAACACGTCGTTCACAAGGCGCTTCGTCCGGATCTCTATCCGGCGGATCTTTCGTATCACTTCTCGGGGAATCATCTCGTCCGAACCAGTCTACGGGACCTCGACGTTGTCCAGGATCCGCTGAACGACGTCCTCCGACGTCAGTTCCTCGGCCTCCGCCTCGTAGGTGACGATTACGCGGTGCCTCAAGACGTCCATGGCGATCGCCTTGATGTCCTCGGGCGTCACGAACGCCCGCCTCTCGAGGAACGCGTGCGCCCGAGCCGCGAGCGACAGGTATATCGATGCACGCGGGGACGCGCCGTAGGCGATGAGTTCCGCTAGATCGAGCCCGTACGCGTCCGGTTCGCGCGTCGCAAAGACGATGTCGAGAATGTACTTCTTGATCTTGTCGTCCACGTAGATGTCCGTGACGAGCGCTCTCGCGCGCAGGATGGTCTCCGGGTCCACGACCGGCGACGCCACGGGCTCTGCCCCCCCGGCCATCCGGTTCATGATCTCGAGTTCCTCGTCCCGCGTAGGATAGGTCACCTTGAGCTTCAGCATGAAGCGGTCGACCTGCGCCTCGGGCAGAGGATACGTGCCTTCCTGCTCGATGGGGTTCTGCGTGGCGAGAACAAGGAACGGGCTGCCGAGCTTGTGCGTTTCGTCCCCTATCGTGACCTGGCGCTCCTGCATCGCCTCCAGGAGGGCGCTCTGCACCTTCGCGGGCGCGCGGTTGATCTCGTCGGCCAGAATGATGTTCGAAAAGATCGGGCCCTTCTTGGTGGTGAAGCCGCCCGACTCCGGGTTGTAGACCAGCGTGCCTACGAGGTCGGCGGGGAGCAGGTCGGGGGTGAACTGAATGCGCTGGAAGCTCGTGCTGATGGCGCGCGACAGGGTCCTCACGGCCAGCGTCTTGGCGAGCCCGGGAACGCCCTCGATGAGCACGTGCCCGTCCGCGAGGAGACCCATGAGGAGTCGCTCGACCATGTACCGCTGACCGACGATGACCTTGTCGATCTCCGAGAGAAGTGCGCCCACGAAGCCGCTCTCTCTCTCGATGCGTTCGCCGATCGCCTTGATGTCCGCGTACAACCGCTCCTCCTTTCCATCGCACGGCACCGCAAAACCAAACGACCCCGCGGGCCGCGCCGCCACATCGCCGGCTCAGAGAGCCGCCGACCGCAAGCCCACGGGGTCTGTATTCGGTTACACCTTTTGACCCACGAGGGCCGGCACGGTTTAGTCGGATGTTTGATTCCGGGCAACCGTCTCCGTCGCGAAGAACCGAGCGCGGGGACGCGCGAGGGGCGCATCCCCGCATCGAAGACCGAACGAGGTTCAGTTGGCTCAGGCGAACGGGCCGCTCGCCGCGGCCGTTGCGGAACCCGGCCTGCAGCTCTTCCGGGCACCCCTCTGCTAGAACTCCGTGGCGCCGGTGAACTTGAAGTCGCGCACGAGGATCGTCGGCACGGTCGTCGAGGCGATGCCGCCCCAGTTCTGACCGACCGTCTGCCTCTCGGCCGTCACTCCGTCGACGTTGCCGTAGGCGCGCAGCATGCTGTCGGTGAACCTCAGGTTCTTCACCGCGCCCACGATCTTGCCGTCCTCGATGAGGAAAGTGCCGTCCCGCGTCATGCCCGTGAAGAGGGCCTTCCTCGTGTCCAGAAGCCCGTTCAGATAGTGGAAGCGGGACACCAGCAGCCCTCTCTTGACCCTGGAGAGCAGATCGTCGAGCGTGTCCGTCCCCGGCGCTATGAAGAGGTTGCTCGGCCCGGGACCTCCCCTGAACGTGGCGACGCCCGCATGACCGGTCGACGCAACACCGTCCTTCTTGGCCGTCGTCGTGTCGTAGACCGGTCCCCTGACGACGCCGTTCTCGATCAGGACCACCTTCTTCTTGGGCACGCCCTCGAAGTCGAATGGTATGGGCACGCCCGCCGGGTCGGTGCCGTCGTCGTAGATGGTTATGGTATCGTGCATGAGCTTCTCACCGATGCGCCCGGCCATGAAGCTCTGGCCCTCCTGCACCTGCTTCGCGCCGAAAGCGGTGAACTCGAGCCACGACATGACCTCGGCGGTCGCCCGTGGCTCCAGTATCACGTCTATCTCGCCCGGCTCTATCCCGACCGGATCCTTGGCGGCGATGCACTTGTCCACCGCCATTCGCGCTATCGCCTCAGGGTCGACGTCGTCGATCGACACGGCGTACCCCGACTGGGAGCCCGACTCCCCGTCCTCTCCTACGGCGAAGATGGACAGGAACACGTCCGTCCCGTCGTAGTGCTGCCTCATGCCGTTCGTGGAGGCCACAGCGACCGACATCGTGCTGGTCCTGTACGCGCCGGAGACCTTGAGCCCCTGCTCCTTCGCGACCGCGACGGCCGCCTCCACTCCTGCGGCTCTGTCATCCGGCGTCGCCGCGGCCGTGGCCTCCGAGTACGACTCGACCTCCGGCGTCTCCTCAGGCGCGGGGAACCCGGGGAAGTCGTCCTGCTCAGGACTCTGCTTCGCCATCTCCACCGCCCTGCCGATGGCGGCGGCGAGCGACTCAGGGTCGATCTTGTTCGTCTCCGTTACGCCTATCCTCTTGCCCACGGCAACCCGGGCCACCACCTGGTGGTCGTCCTCGTGTACGTTCTGGTGGATCACCGAGTCAGCGAAGCGGGTCAGTGACGAGTCGACTCCGTACGCCATCAACTCGGTCCCGTCGGCCGTCGACCTGTCTAGCGCGTCGGAGAGAAGCGAGAGCAGTTCGTTCTTCGGTATCATTTTCTCACCCCCACTTCGACGTTCCTGAACCTGGCCGGAGCGACTCCGTGTCCCACGTGCGCGGACTGACCGGGTTCGCCCTTGCCGCAGCTCGGTATGCCCCAGATATGCCACTCGGACTCCCCGGCGATGGCGTCGCACCCTCCCCAGAACTGGGGCGTGATGCCGGTGTAGACCGGGTTCTTGAGCATTCTGACTCTCTTGCCGTTCTTGATCTCCCACGCTATCTCGCAGCCGAACTGGAAGTTGATCCTTCTCTGGTCGATGCTCCAGCTCTTGTTTGAATCGAGGAAGATTCCGTCCTTCGTGTCCGCGATGATCTGCTCCAGTGTTCCCTCGCGGGGAAGCAGGTTGATGTTCGTCATGCGGACGAGCGGGATCCTGTTCCAGCCGTCGGCCCGCATGGTGCCGTTGCTCCTGAGCCCGATCCTCGGCGCCGTCTCACGGCTCATCAGGTAGCCCGAGAAGATCCCGTCCTTGACGATGTCGGTCCGCTGGGCCGGGACACCCTCGTCATCGTAGCCGAACGAACCGAGCCCGCCCGGCGCGGTTGCGTCCGCTACGATGTTGACGATCTCCGAGCCGTACCTGAACTCCTTGAGCTTGTCGACCGTCAGGAAGCTCGTGCCGGCGTACGAGGCCTCGGTCCCGAACACGCGGTCCAGTTCGACCGGGTGGCCGCACGACTCGTGCACCTGAAGCGCCAGCTGCGTCCCGCCTATGATGAGCGTCGTGTTGCGCGACGGGCACTCGTCCGCCTTCAGAAGCTGCGCCGCCTCCTGCCCTATGCGCTCGGAGTGCCCGACCAGGTCCAGCGAACGTGTGAACTCGAAGCCCGCGGTCGAGTAGTCGCCGCGGAAGCTCGCTGGGTACGAGCGCGTCTGGCGGTCGTCGCCGTCCATCGCGGTGGCCGATATGCCGCCGCCGGTCTCGATGATCGTCTGCTCTATCTCGCTGCCCTCGGTGCTCACGAAGAGCTTGTCGTTCCTCCAGCTCATCATCGAGGCCGTCGCGTACTTCACCTCGGGGGTCTTCTGAATGCCCTGGCACGAACCCTCGAGTATCGCGAGCTTGTCCGGCAACGGCACCGAGAACGGGTCCTCCCCGACCTCATTGGCGTAGCTGTCGACGATGGCGCGCTGTCCGTCCAGCACGACCCTGCCGCCGCCTACCCTGGCGCTCGCCTTGGCAATGGCGAGCGCGCGGTCGGCGACCTCGCGCACCTTCTCGGGTGTCATCTGCGAACTGGATGAGAACCCCCACGCGCCCGCGTTGAGCACGCGTATGCCGAACCCCTCCGATTCGTTGAGAGAGGCCGTCTCGAGAACCCCGTTCTTCATGACGAGGATCTCGAAGAGCGTTCGAACGTGCCGCGCGTCGGCGTAGTCCACGCCCCGACGCTTGAGCTCGTCCATCGCCTCCTTGAGGATCTGCTTCACACGTCACCTCCATTGCGTGAGGGCGCCACCGGGCCCGACCGTGGCACGTCCCTCTGCCGGGCGCCGATTCCCGGGCGCGTCTACCAGTCGCCGTCCTCCAGGAACCTGTATGCCACGAAGGCCGCCGTGGCACCGTCACCCACGGCGGTCGCCACCTGCCTGAGCGTCTTGGACCTGCAGTCGCCGGCCGCCAGGACTCCCTTGACGTTCGTCTTCATCTCGGCATCGGTCTTGACGAAGCCCCACTCGTTGAGTTCCACCGTGCCCCTCAGAAACTCGGTGCGCGGCTCCAGCCCGACGAACAGGAAGACGCCGGGCACCTCGAGAGTGTGCCGCGCGCCGGTCTTCCTGTCCTCCAACTCGATCGACTCCACGCCCGTCGAGCCGTTGATGGACGTCACGACGGTGCTGCACAGACACTCGATCTTGTCGTTCGCCATCACGCGCTCGCCCAGTACCTTCACCGCCCGGAACTCGTCCCGCCTGTGTATCAGGTAGACCTTGTCAGCGAAGTTCGTGAGATAGAGCGCCTCCTGCAGCGCGCTGTCTCCGCCTCCTATGACCGCCACCGCCTGTCCCTTGTAGAACGGAGCGTCGCACGTGGCGCAGTACGAGACACCTCTGCCCGCAAGCTCTAGTTCCCCGGGGACGCCTAGCCTGCGGTAGGCGGTTCCGGTCGCCACGATGACCGCCCTCCCGCGCAGCTCCTCATCGCCCGCGACCACGAAGAGGTCGTCTCCGGCGGTCCTGAGGCCGGTCACCTCCTTCATGGAAGCGAGTTCCGCCCCGAACTCCTGCATCTGCTCCAGCATGTCCTGTGTGAGCTTGGCGCCGTTGATCGCCCCTACGCCGGGGTAGTTCTCCAGAAGATCGGTGATGGCGGCCTGCCCACCGGGCATCATGGTCTCGAGAACGACGGTCTTGAGGCGAGAGCGGCCGGCGTAGAGCCCTGCCGTCAACCCCGCGGGGCCTGCGCCGATGATGATGAGATCGTAAGAGCTCACTGCGTGTCACCTCCGGCTTCGGGTCGGCTGCCGGAAGAGTATAGCCGAACAGCCCCCGGCGGCGCAAACACTGGCGCCGGGGCGCGTGCCGCGCGAACCGGTGCGCCCACGAGGCTCCGGGACCTCGCGGTCGTGGGGCAAACACTCGGGCGGGACCCCTCTCGGGGCCCCGCCCTTGACGCGGCTCACTTCTCTGAGGAACCGCACGTACGTCCTTGCATTCTCGCTTCTGCGGCGCCCTCGAGGGGCGCCTGCCTGCCCCTACTTGACGATACGAGGCGTGATCTTGATGATGAGGTCCGAGTTCTTGGACTCGATCTTCGCGTGCTGGAACAGGTATCCGAGCACGGGGATGTCGCCCAGGAACGGCACCTTCGCCACGGTGTTGCTCTCGTCCTCGGAGAGCAGCCCTGCGATCATGAAGGTCTCCCCGTCCTTCACACGCACCTGTGTCGTCGCCGTGCGCTCCTTCGTCCACGGGATCTCTTCGTTCGGACCGCGGAAACCCACGATCGTGCTGACGTTCGGTTCGACGAACACGGTGATGTGGCCGTCGCCGGCCGCGCGCGGGATCACGTTGACGGAAACGCCGACCTCTTCCTTCTCGACCTTGACCTCATAGACTCCGCTCGTTGTGAGCCCGGTGACCGTGTAGGGAATCACGTCGCCGATATGGATCTTGGCCTCGCGGTTGTTCAACGTCGCGAGCGTGGCGCGCGTCAGGATCTTCGCCCTGCCGTCGGTCTCAAGCAGGTCGAGAGCGATCTCGAGAGCCTTCGCCTGACGCGTGACGTTGTCGGCGTTGGGTCTCGTGGAGACGTACGGCATCTCGCTCGGGATGGCGTCGGTGTCAGAGAGACCCGGGTCGCCTTCGGCGAAGATGATCGACTGGCTCGTGATCTTGCCCCAATCGATGCCGAGTTCCTTGAGGTCGTTCGTCGACACCTCGATGACCTCGGTCTCGAGCAGGATCTGGACCGGCGGGACGTCGAGGTTGGTTATGACCTCCCTGATCTGGTCTATCATGCCTGGAGTCGCGACCACGATGAGCCTGTTGCCGCCCGGGTCCGCCGCGACCTTCTCGATCATCTTCTCGAGCACGGGGACCAGCTCGAACGCGTCCGCGTACTGAAGAGGTATCACGTAGGTCCCGACCCCCGTCTCCTGCTTCAGGGTGTCCTCGGGGGCGACGAGTATCGAGTTGCCCACCCTCTCGTAACCCAGACCAGCGGCGCGGACGATGAGGTTCAGAGCCTCCTCGACCGGCGTGTTGGTCAGGTTGATGGAGATGACCGTGCCCTCCACCTCGGTGCTCGCCACGATGTTGAGCCCGCTCTTCTCGGAGAGGATCTCGAGCACGTCGACGAGCGGCGTCTCGGACGCGCGTATCGTCACGAGGGCCTGACCGCCCGCGCCGATGCCCTGCGCGCAGACTCCTGGCGCCATTACGGCCAGAGTCAGCGCAGCGATGAGCACTGTCGTACAGATCTTCACCTTCGGCCTCCTCACTGGTTCGAGGGCACGTACTCCACCTTCTGCTGGCCGGAGTCGCCCTCTATCGTTACCCCGTCCCTTTCTATCGCGACGACGCGCCCGCCCGCGACCTCGTCGCCCACGTGAACGATCTGACTCGCTCCGCTCACGATGAGCACGGCGGTCGGGTCCGCGTCAATGAACACCGCTGTCACCTTGTACGTCGGCCGACTGGGCCTCGACGTCTTCGGCGCGGCCGGCTTCTTGGGCGGCGTGTACGGTACCATCGGGTCCCGCTCGGCACCGCCCGCATCGTCACGCGTCCTGGCCGCGGCCAGGTCCTCCAGCAGAGACTCGATCTCTACGCCGGTGGACTCCAGCTGTCCGGGTGAGCCCTGGTCGGAGCGGGTCGTGTGTCGGAGTGTGGCCGCCGTGCCGACGATCGCCCGCGCTCCTATCACGACCGAGAGCCCGGTCGCTATCACAGCTACGATGGTGATTCCAAGGGTCTTGCTGTTCAATTCGTCCCCCACGAGTCTTGTAGCTCGACCGGGCCTTGTCGGCCCGCGTGGCGTACTCAGTACCCGATCACGGAAAGCGTCAGGCTGGCGCGGTGGCGCGAGCCGGTTCCGGTCGCGCTCGACCTGAGGTCGAAGTCATCGAACACCACGACGTCCGAGAGACCTTCCAGATACTCCATGAACGAGTTCATGCTGTCGTAGCTGCCCTCGACCTGCATCTTGTAGTTGCGACGCATGTACGAACCCGAATAGGGCGTCTCTCCCTGCGGCTCGACCCTTGAGAGTGTGAGCCCAGATGGTCCAGTTCCGAGGTGACGCCGGAGAGAAACCTGTGGTCGCCCGAGTCGGCGGCGGGCTGCGGCAGGAAGTCGGCCACCTGCGCGAGCGCCTCCGAGTGCCCGGCGACGTACAGCAACTCCTTCTCCGCCCGTACGAGTTCGTCCGCCAGCGTGTCGAGCTGCTTGCGTTTGGGCGCGTAGATCGTCGCGTTTGCCACGACCAGGACCAGCAGTATGGCCACGGCGACTATGAGGTCCAGCCTAGCTCGTCCTTTCACCGCCCGCTCCCGTCTGTTCGGGTCCCGTCGTGTCGTCGAACTCAACATCGTCTTCGTCTATGGTCGTCTTCCAGCCGGCCTCGGGTATAGCCGTGGCACCCGATTGCAGTGCCTCCGGCGTGTTGAGAGGCGTGAACACGTCGAATTCGAGGAACCTCTTCCCGTCCTCCGAAAGCCACGTCGACCTTACCAGCCTCGGCTCGAGGAAGTGCCCGCGGAAATACGGATCGCCCCGGAGCCCGTTCACGAGTTCCATCAGCACCCGCATGCCCTCTTCCTCACTGCTCGCCGTCATGCGCCCGCTGATGCGCAGACCCTTCACGCGAATGCCCCCGCCTATGTCGCTCTGGGACATGCTGATGCGGGGCAACCACATCTGCTTGGGGGTCAGTCTGGCCACCGTCCTGAACACGCGGCTCCAGAGGACGCGCTCCGCGCGCATCCGGACGAGCCCCAGTTCCTCGTCCGTGGTCTTTCCGCCCTGCTCGTCGACGACCTTGGCCAGCGCCTGCTGCGTGGCCGTGAGCCTCGTCTTCGTGGCCGCGATGCCGTTCTCCGACATGACGACCGCGAAGATGAACAGCCCGACGACGACTGCGTTCACACACAGGACGATCGCCAGGATCGCGACCCTGTGGACCCTCCTCATGGCCTCGAGTCTCTTCTCGTGGCCGAGTCTGTACATGTTGACCCTGAACAGC
>CAYNQF010000031.1:0-7616 GCA_964399265.1 uncultured bacterium
CTGGCAGTTCGACCTGCGGGCCCGAGAGAGAACGCGGCAGGAGGTCGCGGACCTCGAGCGGATACACCCGAGGCAGATCTTCGCGCACCAGGCGAGCAGACAGCTGCGCCTGCTGCTCAACGCCGCGAAGCTCGTGAGGCCGGGCGGCAGGATCGTGTACAGCACCTGTTCTCTCGAGCCCGAGGAGAACGAACACGTCATCGAGCACTTCCTGAAGAAGCGGCCGGAGTTCGTGGTCGAGGACGCGACGCCGTACGTGCCCGGCATGTTCGTTGAGAGCGGCTTCGTGAGGACGCTTCCGCACAGGCACGGCATCGACGGGTCCTTTGCCGTTCGCCTCCTGAAGCTGAGCGGGGAGTGGCTAGAACTGGCGGACGAGGAGGAACTCGAGATCCCGGAGCCCGAGCACGCCGAGTCGCTGGACCTCGAGATCGCGGAGGAGCTGGCGTGAGGGTCGTTCTGAGCCGGGAGTGGACCGGCGCCTCGCGGTGCCGGGATCTGCGAAGAGCGGGCGTGGCGCGGACGTCAGGAGAGCGAGTGGATCGAACGTGAAGATACCTGGAAGCGACAAGGAACTCAGGATGCCGGCTCTGGTGCGGAAGGCCTTGTTCGCGCTCTCCGCGGTCGTGGCCGCGCTCGTGTGTGCGGCGCTGGCCGTCAACTACATCGTCATGCCCATCATCGTGCGTCAGGGCGACCTCGTTCCGGCGCCGAGCTTCGTCGGGCGGTCACTGGTGGAGGCGAGGAGGATCGCTGACGAGGCGCGCCTCGCCATCCGCGTCGACTCGGAGCAGCCCGATCCCACGATCCCAGCCGGGTCGATCGTCCGGCAGTCACCGCTTCCGGGCGTCGACACCAAGCGCGGCAGGAGCGTCTCGGTAGTGGTCAGCTCGGGGCTCGACATGAAGGAGGTCCCACCGCTCTCGGGTCTGACCGCGCGACAGGCCCAGCTCGACGCAGAGGCCGCGGGATTCGCGATCACTTCGGTGGCGGAGGTGCACACGCCTGACGTGGAGCGGGGAAGGGTCGTGGGCACCATGCCGCGCAGCGGGTCGATACTCCCTGCCGGGACCGGGATAAGCATGGTCGTGAGCCTCGGGCCCAAGCCTGTGGCCATCGTGATGCCTTCCCTCGTGAGCCGTACACCCGAGGAAGCGAGGCTCATAGCAGAGGAGCTGGGACTCGTCGTGCGCTCCGTCAGGTATGATCGCGGAAGAAGCGACGTGCTCCGCGACGTCGTGCTCGTGCAGGAGCCGGTCGCGGGCGCGCGCGTCGTGGAGGGCGAGAGCGTCACGTTCCGGATCGGAAAGGGCTAGGAGGCACCGGATGAAGAGGGAAGGCCGTCTGATAGCGCCGTCGATCCTCTCCGCTGACTTCACGCGTCTGGGTGAGGAACTGCGGGCCGTTGAAGAGGCCGGCGCCGACATGATCCACGTCGACGTCATGGACGGTCACTTCGTTCCCAATCTGACGATGGGGCCGTTCATCGTAGAGGCCGTCCGCCGGGCCACGACGTTGCCGATCGACGCGCACCTGATGGTCTCAAACCCGTCGTCGCTGGCCGACGCGTTCATCGACGCGGGAGCCGACTACGTTGTCTTCCACGTCGAGGCCTGCGAGGACGGCCGCGGGCTGATCGACCACGTCCACGAGCGTGGGGCGAAGGTGGGGCTGGCCCTCAACCCGACAAACCCGGCGGAGATGATAGAGCCGTTCCTTCCGTACGTCGACCTCGCTCTCGTCATGACCGTGAACCCCGGGTACGCCGGGCAGCGGTTCATAGAGAGCGTCATGCCCAAGCTCGAGGAGATCGCCGAGTTCAAGAGGCGGAACAGGCTGACGTTCGCAATCGAGGTCGACGGGGGGATAGGCCCGTCCAACGTGTCCGCGGTGATACGAAACGGCGGCGAGGTCATCGTCGCTGCCTCAGCCGTATTCGGAGGGGCGTCCCCGGGCGAGGGCGTCAGGGCCCTCCGGGCGGCCATGGACGCGGCACCGCAGACGGGCCCATGAGCCCCTGGTTCCCCCAGCGGGCGGCGGCCGTGCGGACGGGTCCCTGAGTCTTCTCTTTTCTTCTTGCGCCATATCTGGCCCTTTGGTATATTCTCAGGGCTGTACCAGTTGCAGGCCCGGAGCTTGACGGCTCGCGGGGACGGTGCACTGTTGTGCCTGTCCCGAGGCGTCAGTGGGCGGGTTTGCTCGCGCTTCGCAACCCTTTCGTCCCGGGGGCTCCGATGGTGCGGAGTCACGGGCGTGCGAGGCGAAACCGGAGGTGTCTGCGGCCGCATGTTCGATCAGCTTTCTCAGAGACTCGACGATGCGTTCCGTGCGCTGACCGGGAGGGGCAAACTAACAGAGGCGAACATCGAGGATGCGCTCCGCGAAGTCAGACGGGCGCTGCTCGAGGCCGACGTCAACTTCAAGGTCGCGCGCAAGTTCATCGACGACGTCAGAGCGCGGGCCGTCGGCCAAGGGGTCCTGAGGAGCCTCACGCCCGGCCAGCAAGTGGTGAAGATCGTCCACGAGGAGCTTGTCGGGCTCCTCGGCGGAGCGTCGGAGCCCTTCCGGCTCTCGGGAGGAACGCCGGCGGTCGTGATGGTCGTGGGCCTTCAGGGGTCTGGGAAGACGACCTTCTGCGGCAAGCTGGCGAGGTATCTCCGGAAGCGAGGGAAGAGCCCGCTCCTGGCGGCGGCCGACACGTACAGACCGGCCGCGCAGGAGCAGCTGGCGACGCTCGCTCGGGGCCTGGGCATTCCGGTTCACACCGGACGGCCCGGGGCTGACCCGGTCGAGATCGCCACGACGGCGCTCGAAGCGGCGCGCGGCGAGGGCGCGGACGTCGTCATCCTCGATACGGCGGGCAGACTGCACGTCGACGAGGGGATGATGGAGGAACTCTCGCGCATCAGGGAGGCGGTTCGGCCTTCCGAGATCCTGCTCGTTCTGGACAGCATGACGGGGCAGGACGCGGTCAACGTTGCGACCGAGTTCGTTGGACGGCTCGATTTCACGGGCGCGGTGCTGACGAAGCTCGACGGCGACACGAGAGGCGGAGCCGCTGTGTCGCTCCGCGCGGTGACCGGGAAGCCGATCAAATTCGCGGGCGTCGGTGAGAAGCTGGACGCTCTCGAGGCCTTCCATCCCGACAGGATGGCATCCCGCATCCTCGGGATGGGGGACGTACTGACCCTGGCGGAGCGCGCCCAGGAGGCGGTCGACCTGGAGAAGGCCGCTAGGCTGGAGGAGAAGCTCAGGAAGCAGAGCTTCACACTGGAGGACTTCCAGGAGCAGCTTGCGACGCTCAAGAAGATGGGGCCGCTCGACCAGCTGGCCGGGATGATCCCCGGCATGAGCAGGATGGGGCAGGTCGCCATCGACGAGAAGGCTCTGAAGGGAGTCGAAGCGATAATCAGTTCGATGACGCCGGGCGAGAGACGCGACCCTGGCATCATCGACGGGAGCAGGAGGAAGCGGATCGCGCGCGGCAGCGGCACCACCGTGCAGGACGTCAACCGCCTCCTCAAGCAGTTCGACTCCATGAAGAAGATGATGAAGCAGTTCGGGAGGATGGGGAAGCGCGGGAAGCTCCCGCTCGTCAACCCATTCGGATGATGGACCAACCCCCAAGACGGGTGCAACACGCAGTCCCCGGTATCAGAGGAACCTGGAGGAGGACGAGTGTCGGTACGGATCAGATTGCAGCGCAAAGGCGCCAAGCACATGGCCTTCTATCGCATCGTCGTCGCGGACTCGAGATCCCCGCGCGACGGGCGTTTCGTTGAACAGCTCGGTTACTACGACCCTCTCCGAGATCCACCGGAGATCAAGGTCGACACGCCGAAGGTCATAGACTGGCTCTCGAAGGGCGCCCAGCCGTCCGGGACCGTCGAGTCGCTGCTGCGCCGCGTCGGCATCATGCAGATGTGGCACGAGGTCAAGCGAGGAAAGTCTCTCGACGAGCTTGCTCACATAGAGGACGAGGCCAGGAAGAAGATCGACGCCAAGGCGTCCATGGACAGGCGCCGCAAGGTGGAGACCAAGGCCGAGAAGAGCGCAAAGAAGGAAGAGGACGCGAAGCCCGAGGCGCCGGCGGAAGAGAGCAAGGTTGCTCCGGTCGAGAGCGAGCCTGCGGCGCAGGAGTCCGGTGAAGCGGCGGAAGCCGAGGCGGCGGATGAGGTGAGCGCCCCTTCGGACGAGGGCGGCGACGCGCCCATGGAAGAGGTTGAAGCTGAGGTCCCGGCGGGCGGGAGCGGCGCATCCGCCGAGGCCGAAGAGCAGAAGCCGGAGTAGCGGGAGCGAACGGAGACGGCTCCCAAGCCCGTGGCGGAACGGTCGTGCCGGAACCGAGTCCGGCGGTCCGCTGCAGTGGGCACCCGTCCATGTCTCCTTAAGAGAGGTCACTGGACCCATGTTCGAAGACCAGATCAAGACTCCAGATTCGACCGAAGCCTCGCTCCAGGCGCTCGTCGAGTACATCTCGCGGGGCCTTGTGACGCGTCCGGATGACGTCAACGTCACCCAGTCGATGAAGGGTGACATGATCGTCTACGAGGTGCGGGTCGCGGACGAGGACAAGGGCCGGGTGATCGGCAAGAACGGCCGGACCGCGAAGGCTCTTCGTGCAATCATCGGCGCCGCGGCGACGAAGAACGACAAGAAGGCGACAGTCGAGATCATCGACTAGTTGGCGTCGCGTTCTCCCTTTGCCGAATCCCAGGAGATCCGGGGCTGCTTCATGATGGAGTGCAACAACTGGATCGAGGCCGGTGTGGTAGTGCGGCCGCACGGGGTCAAGGGAGAGGTCGTCGCCGACGTCAAGAGTGATCTCACGGACCTGCTGGTGCGCGGGATGGAGATCAGGCTCACCTCCCGGACGGGTGGTGAAGCCCTCCGTACCATAGAGCAAGTGCGCGTCCACCAGGGACGCCCCGTGATCAGGTTCGACGGGGCCGAGTCGCGCGAAGGGGCCGAGGCCCTCAGAGGGAGCACGCTCTGGTTGACGAGAGAGCAGGTCGGCGAGCTTCCGGAAGGGCGCTACTTCGTTGAGGACATCATCGGGCTCGCGGTCTATTGCGAGAACGGTGAGATGATCGGCCGCGTGGAGGAAGTCCTCTGCATGCCGGCCAGCGACATATACGTTGTGCGAGGCGAGGGCGGTGAGATCCTGCTCCCCGTCATCGACGAGGTCGTGCTCAATGTCGACGTCGAGGACGGCAGGATGCTGGTCCACCTGATGGAAGGCCTCAGGCGGGGGACGCAGTGAGGATCGACGTGCTCACGCTCTTCCCCGAGATGTTCGAGGGTCCCCTCTCGGAGAGCATCATCAAGCAGGCCCGTGAGCGCGGCCTCCTTGAGATAGCCCTCACCAACGTCAGGGACTTCGCGAAAGACCGGCACCGCACCGCCGACGACTACCAGTACGGCGGCGGAAGCGGGATGGTGATGAAGCCGGAACCGATCTTCGAAGCTCTGGAGACCGTGCTGGGAACGTCGCTCGACGAGGGCGGGGAGGCCATGGTTGTCGGGAGGTCCGGCGACCCGGCTGCGGCCGCTGCGCAGGACGGCACGGCGGTGGTTCTGCTCTCGGCCCGCGGCAGGCTCTTCTGCCACGACGTGGCGGCGGAGCTGTCCGAGCGCTCGAGGCTCGTCCTGATCTGCGGCAGATACAAGGGAGTCGACGAACGCGTCGCATCCCTCGCGACGCACGAGGTCTCGATCGGCGACTACGTGTTGACGGGCGGCGAACTGGCGGCGATGGTGGTCATAGACGCGGTCGTGAGGTTCGTGCCGGGAGTGCTCGGCGACATGGAGTCGGCAGAGACGGACTCGTTCTTCGAGGGCATACTGGGGCCGCCCAGCTACACGAGGCCCGAGGTGTACAGGGGACGGGCAGTGCCGGACGTGCTGGTGTCCGGCCATCACGAGATGATACGGCGCTGGCGCAGGAAGGAAGCACTCAGGGTCACCAGGGAGAGGCGCCCTGAGCTACTGGAGCGCGCCGGCCTTACGGACGAGGACAGAGTACTCCTGTCCGAGATAGACGAAGAGAGCAACACCATCTGAGGACGGCCGCTACGCCGGAGAACCGAGGGAGTTTGAGATGAACGACAAGGTCAGAGCCATTGGCGACCGCGCGCTGCGCGACGACATCCCCGAGTTCGCCATCGGGGACACGGTCCGGATCCACGTTCGCATCAGCGAGGGTGAGAAGGAGCGGACCCAGGCGTTCGAGGGCACGGTGCTGGCGAGGAGGGGCTCGGGAGCGGGTGAGACGTTCACGGTCCGCAGGGTGTCGCAGGGCATCGGTGTGGAGAGGACGTTCCCCGTCTGCTCGCCCAACGTGCAGTCCGTGGTAGTGACACGCCGCGGCAAGGCGCGCCGCGCAAAGCTCTACTACCTCAGAGGAAAGGCCGGCAAGGCCGCAAAGACCAAGGCCAGGGACCTGAGGTAGCGACCTTTCGCGACGAGGCAGTGGCTCACAGTCCAGGGAACCGGTCGCGAGGTCACGCGTGATCCCGGAAGACGAAGGCGACAGGAGCCAAGAGGCACGTTCGGATGCGTCCGACGGAGTATCGTCCCGCCGCCCAGTCAGTGAGCTCAACGTCAGCGAGGTACGAGAACTGGTCGCCGGCGCTCACCCCGAGCCCGGCGACTCTCTTTGGCGGGAACTCCGTGCCGACGGGCGGAAGGGTGTGTCGCGTCTGCTCGAGGAGATCCTGCGACGGCGCGAGCGCGAGTCAATGCGGTCCGAGCGCGAGACGCAACTGCGGCGCCACGAGCGCGGGCTCTGGGAGAAGGGGCTCGAGCTGGTGGCGGGCGTCGACGAGGCCGGTCGCGGCCCTCTGGCCGGCCCGGTCGTGGCGGCCGCGGTGATCCTCCCCAGGGAACTCCCCTTTACCGGAATAGACGACTCCAAGAAGCTGACCGGCCCCCGACGCGAGGAGCTGTTCAACCTCATACGGGAACACGCAGTGGCCGTAGGCGTGGGCAGCTCGTCCGAGAAAGTGATCGACGAGATCAACATTCTACGGGCGACTCACGCGGCCATGAAGCAGGCCGTGGACTCGCTCGGAGTCGTGCCCGACCACGTGCTCATCGACGGGGACCCCGTGCCCGCGTTGCCGCGTCAGCAGACTGCCATCCACCGCGGTGACGAGAAGTCGGCAGCCATCGCGGCTGCCTCGATAGTGGCCAAGGTCACGCGGGACAGGCTCCTCGTCGAGTACGACGCGCGCTACCCGGGGTATGGATTCGCCGGCCACAAGGGTTACGGCACGCCCGAACACCTCTCCGCGCTCACGAGGCTGGGCCCCTGCGAGATACACCGCCGCTCTTTCGCCCCGGTGCTCGAGTCCGGTGGTGGCCACTCCGAGGACTACCAGAGATTCCGCAGGCTCTTGCTCGATGCGGACACACAGGAGCGTCTCGACGAGGTCGCCGCGGATATCGCCCGGCGCCGAGAGGCCCTGTCCGCGTACGAGCTGTCGAAGCTCAGAGGCCTCTTCAAGCGCTCCTACGCGCGAGTCAGGGTGGGTCTCGTGCGCTCGCGCTGACCCGCCCCGGCGGCATCGGCTCAGGCAGCACCACCCAGGCGGCATCGGCTCAGGGAGCATCGC
>CAYNQF010000031.1:7716-23933 GCA_964399265.1 uncultured bacterium
GGCGGCATCGGCTCAGGCAGCACCACCCAGGCGGCATCGGCTCAGGGAGCATCGCCCCGGCAGCATCGGCTCAGGCAGCATCGCCCCAGCGGCATCGGCTCAGGCAGCATCGCCCCAGCAGCATCCCCTTCGGTGAAGCAACATGAACAAGAGAGCGATGGGAACGCTCGCAGAGCGGATCGCGGCGCGATTCCTCGAGATGAGCGGCTACTCCATTCTTGCCACGGGCTATCGGTTCCACGGACGCGAGATCGACGTCATCGCCGCCCGCGGGACGACCGTGGCGTTCGTCGAGGTGAAGTTCAGGAGCGGCGGCGGCAGGGGAGCGCCGCGTGAGTCCGTGGGCGCGGCGAAACGCCGACACATAGTGAGCGCGGCCAGGGGATTCATTGCGCAGTCGCGCATTGACGGGGCGAGGTGCAGGTTCGACGTCATCGAGGTGGAGTTGCGACGAGGTGGTCAGGCGCTGAGCCTCGAGCATCTCGTGGCCGCTTTCGGCGCCGAGCCTTGGCGCTAGGGAGGGGTGGGGATGCTGGCAACCGTGTTGAGCGGAGGAGTCGCGGGGATCGAGGGCTACATCGTCAGGGTCGAGGCCGACGTCAGCAGAGGACTGCCATCGTTCTCGACGGTGGGCCTTGGCGACAGCGCCGTGCGCGAGGGCAGGGACCGGGTCGCGTCGGCCATACGGAATTCGGGACTGAAGTTCCCGGTCGACCGTATCACAGTGAACCTCGCGCCCGCCGACGTTCGGAAGGAGGGCGCGGGATTTGATCTCCCGATCGCCCTCGGCGTCCTGGCCGCGACCGGGCAGGTGGAGCGCGGCCTGTTGGACAAGGTCGCCGTCTTCGGCGAACTCGCTCTCGATGGGACGACTCGTCCCCTGAGCGGGGCGCTCCCGGTGGCGCTCGCCGCAGCGCGATGGGGTCTGCGGGGTGTCATGCTTCCGGCGGGCAACGCGAGAGAGGCGGCCGCCTGCCGGGAACTCAGGGTGCTTCCAGTTCGCGATCTCAGGGGTGCGGTGCGGGTACTCGCCGGAGGCCCGCCGGATGAACCGGAGGAAGCGCGCGGCACGGAGGACGCCCCGGAGCGCTCGGGCGACCTGTCCGATGTTCGCGGGCAGGAACACGCGAAGCGCGCGCTCGAGATAGCCGCGTCAGGCGGCCACAACATGCTCATGTTGGGTCCGCCCGGCGTCGGCAAGACCCTCCTGGCCAGGGCCGTTCCGGGCGTGCTCCCCGGGCTGACACGCGAGGAGTCGCTGGTCGTCACGATGATCCACAGCGTGGCGGGAGTCCTGTCTCCTGGCAGCGGTCTCCTCGAGCGCAGGCCGTTCCGCGCCCCGCACCACACCGTCTCGTTCGCCGGCCTGGTCGGAGGGGGAAGGATACCGCGGCCTGGTGAGGTCAGCCTGGCGCACGCCGGCGTGCTGTTCCTGGACGAGATAGCGGAGTTCCGGAGAGACGCACTGGAGGCGCTGCGCCAGCCGCTCGAGGACGGCCGCACGACCGTCACGAGGTCGTCGGCCACGGCGACGTTTCCGGCCGAGTTCATGCTGATAGCGAGCATGAACCCGTGCCCGTGCGGGAATCTCGGCCACCCGACCAAACCATGCACGTGTGCTCCGTCGGCCGTCCGCAGGTACAGAGGGAAGGTGTCGGGTCCCGTGATGGACCGTATCGACGTTCAGGTCAGCATGCACCCGCCCACGTTCGACGAGCTCTCACCCGGGCGGGGCGGAGAGGGCACCGAGGCCGTGAGGGAGCGCGTCATGGCCGCGCGGGCGCTGCAGCGGGAGCGCTGGCGGGAGTGCAGGACCCCCCTGAACGGGCGGGCGCCGACCGCGCTCGTTGTCGAGAACGTGCAACTCAGCGGGAAGGCGCGCTCTCTCGTCAGGAGGGCGATGGCCGAACTCGGGTTCTCGGCCCGGGCCTACCACAAGGTTCTGAGGATCGCCCGGACGATAGCGGATCTGGCCGCGGAGCGAGAGGTCGGAGCCGCCCATGTCGCGGAGGCCATCCAATACCGCGGCCTAGACCGCCAGGCCACGCGCAGGTGAACCGGTGCGGGGTGTTGCACCGTGCCCGGGTGGGGGGCTCGCGTGGGCGAGCTTTCCTCGTTCGAGCAGGTCGCTCGGATTTCTTGCCGAAGTGCCATAAATTGAGCGAATGGACAGAATTATGCTACCGTGCTATAATGATGCAACCAATCAAGGGTCCAACCGGAGGCGTGGGAATGCACGGCATCGGCAAGGTTCTGGCATGCCTGGCGGCCGCAGTATTCGTCCTGTTCGCGGGCGCGGCGCTCGCGGACGAGCGGTCGGCGGGCGACTCGGCCGTGGAGGCACTGCAGAGGCGGATCGACGAGCAGGGCATGAACTGGACGGCGAGGCACAACTGGACGACCGACCTGTCGGAGGAGGACTTCAGGGCGCTTCTGGGCGCCAGGGTGCCGCCGGAAGTGCAGAGGCGATTCGACGCGCTCGACCCCGATGACTTCCCCGTGGCAAGGGACCTGCCCGACAGCTTCAGCTGGAGGACCCAGGGCATCATGACGGCGGTCAAGAACCAGGGCTCCTGCGGCAGCTGCTGGGACTTCGCGGGCGTGGGTGCCCTCGAGGCCGTCATCAAACAGGCAACCAGCGTGGAACTCGACCTGTCCGAGCAGCAGGTTCTGTCGTGCGAGACACAGGGTTACGGCTGCGGAGGCGGCTGGTACGCGTGGGCCTGGGGCTACTTCCGTGACCACGGCGCCGTCGGCGAGTCGTGCATGCCATACGAGGCCGACGACACCGTCCCGTGCGACGACGACGGCTGCGCCAGGTTGGCGACCGCCAAGTACTGGACGGACATCCCCAACGACGTCGAGGTCCTGAAGACCGCGCTCCTCACCGCGCCGGTCGCGACGACGTTCACCGTCTACGACGATTTTAGCTCCTATGGGTCGGGGTGCTACGAGCACGAGGGCGACGATCCGATAAACCACGCCGTCGTGATCGTCGGCTGGGATGACAACAGGTGCGGCGCGGGCGACGGTGCGTGGCTCTGCAAGAACAGCTGGGGAAGCTGGTGGGGAGACTTGGGCGGCTACTTCTGGATCAAGTACGGGACCTGTAACATCGGCGCCAATTCGCAGCAGGTCTACTACTACCCCGGAGTCGAGATCGTCCATGACGCTCACGAGATGAACGACTCGGCCGGCGACGACGACGGGTGGGCGGACCCGGGCGAGTCGATCGCGCTCGGAGTGACACTCAAGAACGGGATCGTCGCTCCCGACCGCACCGGTGTGACCGCCGGCATATCCACGAACTCGCCGTACGTGACAGTGACGCAGGCGTCGGCATCGTACGGCGACATCGACGCGGGCGAGGCCGCCGTCGGGTCGCCGCTGTACCAGTTCGTGGTCGACGAGTTCGCTCCCGCAGGTGCGGTCGTCGACTTCATCCTGTCGATCACTGACGGCGCTCGCTACGCGGGCGCGGATACCTTCTCCGTGATCCTCGGCCCCGCTCCGTTGCTCTTGGTCGACGACGACTCCGGCGAGGCCACCGAGACCTGGTTCCAGGAGTCATTGGACCGCCTCGGCTATCTGTATGAGAACTGGCAGGAGGAGACGCAGGGTGAGGCCCCCCTGTCCGAACTCGACCGCTACACTGCGGTCATCTGGGATTGCGGATGGGGCGGCAAGCTCGACGAAGGCAACCGCACCACGCTGGCGTCGTACCTCGACGGCGGCGGCACGATCCTGTTCTCCGGCGAGGACATCGGTTGGGCGCTCAACTACCAGAACGACGCGGAGAAGATCGCCTTCTACAACGACTACCTGCATGCCACGTACGTGGCCGACGATTCCGGATACGGGAGCGTCGATGGTGTGTCGGGCGACCCGATAGGCGACGGGATGTCGTTCGCGCTCAACGGCATCGACAGCGCGATGAACCAGTTCTATCCGAGCGAGATAGAGCCCAGGAGCGGGGCGGCCGCCGTCTTCAGGTACGCGCCGGGCGCGGACGGAGCGCTCCGCTACTCGACAGGACACAGGGAGGTCTATCTCGCCTTCGGGTTTGAGGGCGTGACGGGCTCCGCGGTCCGCGACACGATCATGAGGAGGAGCCTCGAGTGGCTCGTCGACGGCTCGTGGCCGGACGTGACGCGGCCCGGCGTTGAGGTGACGGCCCCTAATGGCGGCGAGGAGTACTCGGTGGGCGAGACGCTGCGCGTCAGCTGGGACGCCGAAGACGACACGGGAATCGTCTCGTACGAGGTCTACTACTCGTCGGACGGCGGCTCGACCTATCCGGACACGCTCGCGATCCTCGCGTCGCCGGCCTCGTACTACGACTGGGTGGTGCCGGACGAGACCAACGAGACGTCGCGCGTGCGGGTCGTGGTTCGCGACGCGGCCGGACTGGCGGCC
Source organism: uncultured bacterium (assembly GCA_964399265.1). Taxonomy (GTDB): domain Bacteria; phylum Joyebacterota; class Joyebacteria; order Joyebacterales; family Joyebacteraceae; genus WJLY01. The sequence goes on from CAYNQF010000031.1 coordinate 12,133, forward strand.
CACGACGAGTCGGATGGCGACTTCAGCTTGGTAGACCCGGGCAGCGGCATAGTCGGTGGCGAGAGGCTCTTCGCCTTGCGGCAGAACGTCCCCAACCCGTTCAACCCGGTGACGCGGATCGCGTACTCGATCCCGCGGGCGGCTCACGTGAGGCTCACGATATACGACGTGAACGGACGCGTCGTAAGGAGTCTGGTCGACTCCGACATGGCACCGAACGACTATGTGTCGGTGTGGAACGGGAGGACCGACCAAGGCGGAGAGGCGGCCTCGGGCATCTACCTGTACAGGCTTACCGCCGACGGCAAGGAACTGGAGCGCAAGATGATACTGCTCCGCTGAGGACTTCCGGCAGGCGACTCGAGCACCGAGCGGGGCCCGGATCGACATCCGGGCCCCGCACTCCATGCCGCGCTTGATTGACCCGCGGAGTACCGTTACCATGGGCGGAGTTAGTTGGACCGGCGGGCCCACGGTGGGCCCGGTCGACGGCGACGCGGCTCTGGAGAGACCGTCCTGTGAATACGCGCAGACACGCCATCATCATCCTCGCGGTGATGGCCTTCTTCGTCAGCATCTTCCTGTGGCAGGAACATGCGGCCACCGGCACGTTCGGATTCCCCCTGGATGACGCCTGGATACACGCGCAGTTTGCGAGAAACATAGTCCTGGGCAACGGCTTCTCGTACAACCCGGGCCAGCCCGCCTCGGGATCGACCGCGCCGCTCTGGACGTTCGTGACAGCCACCGGCTACCTCATGACCGGGAACTCGGTCCTTGCCGCGAACGTAATGGGGATACTATTCCTCGGCGTCACCGTCTTCCTCGTGTACTTCATCGTCAGGACGATCACCGAGGACAGCAGGGAGGCTCTCTTCGCGGCCGTGATCGCGGCGTCTCTGCCCCGCCTCCTCTGGGCGAGCGTCTCGGGGATGGAGGTTACGCTTGCCGTCGCGCTCACGCTCGCCGGCGTGCTGACGCACATTCTCTACTCCAACGCCTCGGACCGCCGGCAGTTCCTCTCCACGGTCCTGTTCGGATTGGCCACGCTGGCGCGGCCCGAGTGCGGGATCTTCTTCCTGGTGGCGATGCTGGACAGGACCGTCGTCCGCATCCTCATTCACTGGCGCGAGCTCGCTTCACGCGAGTGGTTGGTGCCCATGGCGATGCACCTGGTGATCTTCTGCGCCGTCCTCCTTCCGTTCCTGGTGTTCAGCAAACGCTTCGGCATCGGCTTCCTGCCCAACACCGCCTACGCGAAGGCGATCCTGTGGAACAAGGGACTCATCTCGGCGCTCATCGAGTCGAGTCCCAGAGAGCTTCTGAAGTCGCTAACCGTGCACCCGTTCGACTACTACCTCTCGTTTCTCGATGAGAGCTTGAGGAACAACCCCATCCTCTTCGCCATGGTTCCGTTCGGGTTCTTCAAGCTGACGCTGTCGATGCCCTACGGGCGCGGGACCCGCTATCAGTCCTTCATCCTGCCGCTGGCTGTGATCCTCTTCCCGCTCATCATCGGGATCGTGGTGCCCTTCGGGCAGGCGTCCTATCAGGAGGGAAGGTACGCCGCTCCCGTTGCGCCGATCATGCTCATCGTCGGAACGATCGGCATATACGCCGCTGCAGGTTATGGGGCGCGCATCTTCAGCGAGGCGAAGTTCATGGGCAGCCCGGCCAGACTTGTGCTGGAGCGGAGCCTCATCTGGTTCCTGATGGCGCTCACTCTGTTTGCGCAGGGCAGGAACGTGTGGTACCGAAGCAAGCTGTTCGGGCAGGAGGTGTCCAACATCCAGAACATGCAGGTCGTGGTCGGCAAGTGGATCGACCAGAATCTGCCTCGCGACGCTGTGATAGCGGTCAACGACGTGGGGGCGATAGCTTACTTCTCTCACAGAGAAGTGCTCGACACGGTAGGCCTCATCTCCCCGGAAGTGCTGACGTACCGGAGGCAGGGCCAGACGGCCGACGTGGCCATGTTCAGCCTGCTCGAGGCCGAGAGGCCTGACTACGCGGTCCTGTTCCCGGACTGGTACCCGCGGTCCGTGCGCAACGCCGTGTTCGAGCCGATACATAGAGTCGTCCTTCACGACAATGTCGTCTGCGGCAGTGACGAGATGGTCGTCTACAGACTGGACTGGAGCAGGCTGGGGCCCGCCGAGGAGGAGCCGAGGCGGCCGTACGAAGGCACTGGGGAAGGCTCCGAGACGCGGCCGTGCGAGCCGAGCGAGGGAGACCTTGATGGTTGACGGGTTGGTCCACCTAGACCGCTGGCTTTTCGCGCTCCTGAACGGCAGGCTGACGAGTCCGTTCCTGGACAAGGTGATGCCCTTTGTCACCACGCAGGAGCACTGGTACCCGGTCCTGCTGGTCATCTGGATCGCCCTCATCGTGTGGGGCGGGCGTCGGGGCCGCATCGCGGCCGTGCTTCTGATCGTGGCAGTCGCCCTGAGCGATCAGATCTCCTGCAGTCTGCTCAAGCCACTGGTGGGCCGCATCCGCCCCTGCAACGCGCTTCCGACCGACCAGGTCAGACTCCTGGTCGGTTGCTCCAAGGCCTTCTCGTTTCCGTCGGCACACGCGGCCAACTCGTTCGCGATGGCCTCGGTGGTTTCCTGGGGCATGCCGCGCCTCTCGCTGCCGGCGTTCCTGATCGCGGCACTGGTCGCATACTCGCGCGTCTACGTGGGCGTGCACTATCCGTTCGACGTCGTGGCGGGAGCCGTCCTCGGTCTCGTCATCGGTGAGATCGTCCTCGTCGCAGGGAAGGTGGTCGAGCGCAGACTCAGGCGGCGGATAGCCTGACGGCTCGACCTGCGCGCCCGCCGGAGGCCCGCTAGGCGGCCGGCCCGGGCGGGCCCGGACGAGCCCCACGGAACAGAACGAGAGACGCCCGGCGGTCGGTACCGCCGGGCGTCTTCTGTGGTCGTCGGACCTTCAGCCGCATCCGGCTGCTCTGCCGGAGGGGCGTCTCCGTCACCGCCGTCTAGTCTACGGTGGACGTCGCCTCCTCCTCGGCCGGGCGCGGGCGCCTGAGCACCGTGACGGCGTTGTTCAGGTACTTCTGAGCGACCTGCGTGACGTCGTCCTTGGTGATCGACTCGATACCCGACGCGTAGTCCTCGTTGAAGTCGTAGCCAAGCCCGTACAGCTCGGCTACGGCCACGTCCTGCGCCTGAGCCTGGTTGGTCTGCTTGGACGTCCTGTCCATCACGATGCAGAGCTGCTTCGCATGCTCCAACTCCTCATCGGTGATGGGCTGGCTCTTGATCTGGTCCATGTATCCGTTGATCGTCGAGAGGACCTGATCGAGCGCCTCGTCGTACGTCGCGGCGTAGATGCCGAAGTAGCCCGTGTCGAACCCTGTCCAGTTGTAGGCGTGCACAACGTAGACCAGCGAGTTGCCCCTCAGGTCCGTGTGCAGCCACCCGCCCGGGTAGTAGATGCCCGAGGTGACCGCGTCCAGGACATCCATGGCGTACCTGTCGTGCGACGAGTAGGGCATCCCCTTGTATCCCATGAACACGATCGTCTGCGCGCGGTCGTGGTAGCTCGTGAGCGTCTGCGCCTCGACGGTCTCGGGCTCGACGGCGATGCCGGGCCCGCGCTCACCGGGCGAAGACCAGTCGCCGAACACGTCTTCAACCATGGCCAGCGCGTCATCGTAGTCGACGTCGCCGAACACCGTGACGACGGTGTTGTGCGGCGTCACGAGCGCGTCGTGATGAGCGACGAGGTCGGCTCGGGTGATCTCGGCCACGCTCTCGGGAGTCCCGACCGGCGGCCTTCCGTAAGGGTGGGTGGGGAAGAGCTCGGCGAGCATCCTGTCCATGGCGTCAGTGGTCCAGTCGTCACCGCGTGCGAGGATGGCCGCGTCGATGAGCGGACGCTCCTTGTTCATCTCGGACTGGTCGAATCGCGGGTTCAAGAGGATGTCCGCGAAAAGATCCATGCCTTTCCCGAGGTCCTCGGTCAGTACGGTCATGCCCGACTGGATGCGGGTATGGTTCGCGGAGCAGCCGTACTGCGCACCCATCGCGTCTATCTCGAGGGCGATCTCGTCGGCGCTCCTGCTGTCGGTCCCGCGCGGCATCATCTCGGCCACGAAGTTGGCCAGTCCGCTCTTGTCCTCGAAGCGCGCCCCTGCGAGCGAGTAGCTTCCCAGGAAGACGATCGGGTTGGTGCTGTTGCGCTTGATGAGTACGGTCAGGCCGTTGTCGAGGACGTGTCTTTCGATGTCACCGACCTCCGGCGTCTCCGGAGCTGCCTCGGCGGCCTCCTGCGTTTCCTCGGCGATGGGTTCCAGCACCGCGACGCCGAGGTTGTCGTCGTAGAAGTACTTCTCCACGACATCACGGATCTGGTCGGCAGTGACGTCCTGTATGTGGGCCGTGTAGAGCTCGTCGAAGTCGGGGTTGCCGGCAGTGATCTCCGAGCGTCCCAGGCTCGCCGCCAGGCTCTCGAGGTCCTGCCTGCTGAAGTAGAAGTCGGCGGTCTTGAGCTTCTTCGCCTTGTCGATCTCCTTCTCGGAGACCTTCTCCGCGGCCAGCTTGTAGATCTCCTGCGTCACCGCATCGATCGCCGCGTCGATGTTGGCCGGGTCCAGCGCCATGGAGACGGCGAACGTGCCCGCGTCGTAGGACGGGGTGTGAGACCAAGAGGTCACGTTGTATACGAGGCCCGTTTCGTCGACCAGCTTCTTGTACAGGCGCGAGCTGTTTCCCTCCGACAGGACGTGGGAGAGGATGTCGAGCGGGTACAGGTCGGGGTCGGAGATCGGGACGGTGTGCCATCCCATGAGCACGTACGCCATGTCGAGGTCGCGCTGCTCTCTGAGCTCCCTGCGCCCCAACTGAGGGGGCTCGGGGACGTGAGTGGGCATGTCGACCGGCTTGCGTTCGAAGTCCTTGAACGCGTCGGCGATCTTCGCCATGGCCGCGTCCGCATCGAGGTCACCCACGGCGACGAAGACCATGTTGTCCGGCACGTACATTCGGGAGTGGTACTTGACGAGGTCGTCGCGCGTGACGTTGAGGAAGTTGTCGAGGTAACCGATGACCGGGTACTTCGCCGGGTGCTCGCGGAACATTACCTCCTTGAAGAGGTTGTATATGCGCCGTCCCGGCTCGTCGTACCCCATGTTGATCTCACGCGTGATGACGCCGCGCTGGGCGTCCACCTGCTCCTGCGGCAGGTTGACGTTCATCGCCTGGTCGGCGAGAAGGTCGAGGGCCTCATCGAAGTTCTCGGTGGACGTCTCGATGAAGTAACAGGCGTGGTCGTTGGTCGTGTAGGCGTTGTAGCCACCTCCGATCGCCTCGACCTCCTTCTCAATCTGCTCGAGCGTGCGGTTGGTCGTCCCGTCGCTCATGAGATGTTCAAGGTAGTGGGTGATGCCGCAGCCCAGGTACTCCTCCTCGTCGATGCTGCCCGACTTCACGTAGAAGCGGAGGTTCACGACGGGCGAGGAGTGGTTCTCGCGGACGATCACGGTCATTCCGTCCGGGAGGACCTCCCGCACGGTATCCGTAGCCTGCGCGGCGACGGATGTGAACAGCATCAGTGCGACTACGAGCCAGACGGCTCCTGCTGCGGCCTTCATCCATTCCTCCCTCTACTTGGTCCTCCGGAGCGAGTCGTCTCCCCGGAGCGTGCGATCCCCCGGGCCGGGCAGCCTGTTCCGGGACTCCGGGAATATCTGAGCTTGGGCCGCCGACAAGGCTCACAATGCCCTGAAGCGGCGGCCCTTCAGCGGGTTTGACCCCAGTATAGACGCGCTGGTTGCAGTGGTCAAGCCGGCCCCCGTGAACGGCCCTGAGAACCCGCTTTATGTCGTTGCGGGAGTCTCCAAGGGAATCTAGGATATGTGCAACTCGGGCAGGGAACGGGAGGAGAACACTTGAGGGACGAGACGAGGCTCGCCGCGGAAGCGGCGAACACCGCCGGAGCGGCGCTCCGGGAGCGCTTCGAGCGGTCGCACCACATAGAACTCAAGAGCCGACGCGAGCTGGTCACGGAGATGGACCGTGCTTCCGAGGAGACGATACTCGAGGCGATTCGCACTGAGTATCCGGACGACCACGTAATGGCGGAGGAGAGCAGCCCGGAGCAGGCCGCGTCCGGGCGCGCGTGGATCGTCGATCCGCTCGACGGCACGAACAACTACGCCCACGGGTACCCGTTCTTCTCCGTGTCGATAGCGTTCGAGGAGCAGGGAGAGCTCGTGTCCGGGGTCGTGTACGATCCACTGAGGGACGAACTCTTCGCGGCCGAAGCGGGCTCCGGGGCGACTCTGAACGGCACGGCGGTGCGCGTCTCGGACACGGACTCAGTGGAGGACGCCATCGTTGCGACCGGCTTCCCGTACGACCGAACCGCGTTGAACGACAACAACCTCGCCAATCTCAACAGGTTCATACTCTCGGCGCGCGGCATTCGCAGGGCCGGGTCCGCGGCGCTCGATCTCGTCTACGTCGCGTGCGGTCGCCTCGACGGCTACTGGGAGCTGGGTCTCAAGGCCTGGGACGTCTCGGCCGGCGGGCTCATCGTCCGTGAGGCGGGAGGCCACGTCACGAACTTCGCGTCGCCCTCCTGGAGTCACCGCAGGGGAGACATCGTGGCCAGCAACGCGCGGATCCACAACGAGATGCAGAGTCTGATCGGCTGATTTCCTCCGAGGGGCCAGATGGCTGAGCGGGGACAGGTCCTTGCGTGTTTCCACGATGAATGGGAGGTAGCGCTCGACGACGGTTCCATCGTCCGCGCTTCCATCCGCGCGCGGCACTTCGCGGACCTGCCTCGCGAGGAGAAGGTGCTCGTCGCGGGCGACCACGTGAAGGTCTCACGCGTCGGCGATCACGCCTACGTCATCGAGGACCGCCTCCCCAGGTCGACGACCTTATCGCGTCTCATGCCCGGAGCGAGGCGGGACAAGGAGCAGGTCATCGTCGCCAACGCGGACCTCTTCGTAGGCGTCGCGTCGCTCGCGTCTCCTCCGATCAACAGACGCCTGCTCGACCGGTTCCTGGTCATTGCTGGAGACGCCCAGCTCGACTCGGTCGTTGTGCTGAACAAGGTCGATCTGGTGAGCGAGCAGGACTGGCTTCCGGTCGCGCGCGCGTACGAGGCAGCGGGGTATCCCGTCATTGCCACTTCCGCGAAGGGCGGGCGCGGCGTGGGCGACCTTGGGGCCATGCTGCGGGGAAGACTCACCGTTCTTGCCGGGCCCAGCGGGGCGGGGAAGAGCTCGCTCCTGAATGCGATCGAACCCGGTCTGGGCCTCAGGGTGCGGGAGGTGAGCGCAAAGACCGGAAAGGGGAAGCACACGACCTCGAACGTCACCATCTTCAGACTGGATGACGGAACGCTGGTGGCCGACACGCCGGGCTTCAGGGAACTCGGGCTCTGGAGGATCGCACCGGACGAGCTGGGCCTGCTGTTTCCCGAGATCGGGGCACTGGCGCCCCAGTGCAGATTCAGGGGCTGCAACCACATCCCGGAGCCCGGATGTGCGGTGACGCGCGCTCTGGAGGAAGGCAGGCTCGACGCCGATCGGTACGAGAGCTACGTGAGGCTCTTCGAGGAACTGTCGGGCTGAAGAGCCGTATCCGGAGAGGCGTCGAACGACAGCGAGAGGAGTGGAAGGATGCAGGTCGTCATCTACGAGGACGCGCGCGCGGGAGCGTTCGGTCCGATAACGCTCCTGAGGCCCGTGTTCGATCTCAGGTGCGGGGTCTTCACGCTGCGTGAGAAGCTTGAGCGGCGAAGGCCCGACTGGCCCGTTGCTCTCTCTCCGCGTCGGGAACTCGCGGACGTTGTGTCCGAGGGACTGCCCGGGAGGGAGCCCCCCGAGTCAGGTTCGGGGCCGACTCTCTTCCTCTCGGCCGCGGTGCTCGTGGACGACGCGTTCCTGGACTTCGTGGAGTCGCTGGACGGCGACCGCACGCTCCTGAGCGGGGGGAGGGTCGTCGGCGCCATCGCGCAGGGCGGCGTGGACGCCGTGAGAGGACGCGGGCCGGGGATCGGGGACTCGATAGAGAGGGCGGGACGAGATGCGGCCACCTGTCCGGATCTCAGAGTCGTCGACCGGCCGTGGGATCTGGTCGGGGCGGCGCCCTCGGAGATCGGCCGCGATGCCGCCCTCGTCGACGGCCGCGGGCGGGTGTCGGGCGACGTGAGCGACGCGGTGTCCGTCGTCGGGGCGGGCCGGTTGACCGTGGGGCGGGGGAGCAGCATAGGGCCCGGCGTCGTCATGGATGTCTCGGGCGGCGAGGTCATCATCGGGCGCGACGTCACGGTGATGCCCAACTCGGTCCTCATGGGACCGCTCTCGATCGGAGACGGCTCTCTCGTGAGGGCCGGCACGCGGGTCTACGGCGGTACCTCCATAGGCCCGATGTGCAAGGTCGGCGGGGAGATATCCGCTTCGATCATCCAGTCACACTCGAACAAACAGCACGACGGTTTCCTGGGCCACTCGTTCGTCGGAAGCTGGGTCAACTTCGGTGCGGCCACCGACACGTCGGACCTCAGGAACGACTACGGTCCGGTCAAGGTCGAACTGAACGGAGAGAGGGTCGACACGGGTCTCATTTCCGTGGGCGCGACTGTCGGAGACCACACCAAGACCGCGATAGGGACCAAGCTGAACACGGGCACAGTCGTGGGCGTCTTCTGCAACGTCTTTCCAGGTCACTTTCCGCCCAGGTCGATCGGGTCGTTCTCGTGGGGAACACCCGGAGGCTTCGTTCGCTACCAGATCGACAGGGCGATAGACACGGCCCGAGCGGTCATGTCGAGGCGGGGTCTGGAGCTGACGGCGGCACGGGAGGCGCTGATCAGGAGCGCATACGAGCGGTCGTAGGCTCTCCGGTGGGCAAGACGTACCCCCCGCCGAGCTGGACGACGGGGGGCGAGGGAGGGGAGATGAGCCTGTCGGTTCATCTCGGGGAAAAGCCTAATCTTCCTTGAGCTTCTTGAGTTCTTCCTTCATTTCCTTGAGTTCAGCGCGAAGCTCGGCCAGTTCCTTCTCGAGTTGCTCGCGGGACTCGCCCGTCATTATGATGGCCTTCGAACGGGCCGCCTTGCTGAGTTCCTCGGCCTGAGCCCGGACGGACAGCTCGTACTCCTTCATTGCCTTGTCGTACTCGCTCTCACCGACGACCGCCGTTACGGTGATCTCCTTGCCCTTGCGTATGAGCACGATCGGCGTCTTGGCGTCGGTCTCCATCTCGGCTATCGCCTCCACCAGCGAGGCGCGATCGGTCACCTTGTCACCATCGATCCTGACGATGACGTCGCCGGCCTTGATGCCCGCCTCGTCCGCCGCGCTGCCCTTCACGACGTCCTCCACCAGGGCGCCCTCTCCGTCCGGAACCTCGAAGTACTCGGCGAGCCCGTCACTCATGTCATTGATGTAGACGCCCAGCCGTCCGCGGCCGCCGGCGCCCGACAGGCCGATCTCGAGCCACGGCAACGCCATGTCGCCAAGCACGGCCAGTCCCTTCAGGCCTTCGAGGCTCTTGGCGAGACTGCTGCTGTCGATGTAGTACTCCTCCGGGCGGGTACCGAGCTTTGCCATCATGAGCTGCTCGCTGCCGTCTCGGAGCACGGTCATGTCGATGTCGTCTCCCGGCTTCCTGTCGTCTATCGCCGAGACCAGGTCCTTCACCGAGGAAATCTTCTTGGAGGCGAGACTCAGGATGACGTCACCGTCCTCGAGACCGGCCGCCTCCGCGGGACTACCCTCGTGCACCTCGGTGATGTAGACGCCGCTCACGTCCTTTCCGAGGTCGAACTTGTTCCTGACTTCGTCAGTGATGTCCGAGATGCTCACGCCGAGCCAGGCCTGGTCGTCGTCTGTCTCGACCACGACCTTCACTTCCTGCTTCGTATCCGCTGGAATGCACAGCCTCACAACGCCGGTCTTCGCGCCCGCCATCGCGGACGGCGCCGCGATAGCGAGACACATACCAGCCAGGAGCGCTGCCGCCACAATCCTCCTCATCATGAAGCCACCTCCAGATGCCCGTATTGCCGCGCGTTCGGCGGGCTCAGGCGCCTTCTCTCGCCGGCGGTCTGTGGCGTCTCCTGCCGGCCTCTGCAGACTCTCCTCCGGAGCGACGAACCGCCGCTCATGAAAGTTGGACACATTGCCCGCACTTCGGTTGAAGGTCCTCGGGCCCCTGAAGGAAGGGGCGGGGCACATGAGCCCCGCCCCGGTAATTGCTCGGTCGTCTTGGGAAGCGCGCGTCTCGACTCCGCAGAGGAACTCCGGTCCCACCGGCGCGGACGCGCCTAGCGCAGCATGGCCAGCCCTATCGCGGCGCCGATGGCTGCGAAGACACCCATCACTATCACGCCCAGCACCAGCGGCACGGCCAGCGCGATCACGGCCTTGCCGCGGTCAACGCCGTACACGTGCTCCACGACAAGCACGGACGGGACCAGTACCCAGAGGCCCGACACGACCGCCAGGAACATCGCGAGCGGTGGCACGGGGAGTATCGAGACCCACGTTACCATGGTGGCGAGGCCGACGGGCGCCATGAGCTTCTTGAAGTCGCCCTTCCCTCCGAGGAACGTCGTGGCCACGAAGTGCGCGATTCCGAAGAAGATGAAGAAGCCGATCAGCCTCGCGATGGGGAGTATGATCAGGCCCGGTGCGTTCCAGGTGCCTATCGCGAGGCACGCTCCGCTTATGGCCACCACGCCTATGGCCGGCCCGAGCGCCTTCTCGTCAGCGGCCATCTCCGCGATGACTTCCTTGTTCAGCTTGATGATCTCGAGCGCCTTCTTCAGGTAGTCCATGAACGACATTCGGGAGTCCTCCTCTCCAGATCGTACGGGGGAGCGGCAGGCCGCTCCCGACTCGGTGCACGCCCGCCGCCACTGTTCGCCAGGCTTCTGACGGGGCCACTATATGTGAACGCATCGCCGCCGGGCAAGCGCAATCCGCCGGCCACGCCCCCGGCTCTGGACCGCTACTTGCATATGGTTCTCTGGACCTATGGCGGACAAGGGTCGGCGCATGGCCCTCTTTCTGCCTGTCTTGGCATACTCTTTGCAACTTGTCTCGGTGGAAGCATTGTTGCGTGTTCTGTCGCTGTGCGCGAGCGTCCGCGGCGGCGCGGTTCGGACATCTGAGCAGGGTCGCTCGGGCACGCGGCAGCAGGTCTCCGGTCCAAGGCCGGAAGAACGGGAGGAAGTGAGATGCAGAGCAGGCGAAGGCTGACGCGTGGCGCAGCGGTAACCGCCGCCGTGATCGCTGTGGCCCTTCTGGGTCTGGCCGGCTGCAGCACGGTGGGGCCGGAGTCGTCCTGGACGGGTAACGATGGCTCGGTTACCGGCGTGGTGAGATCCAGCGGTGGTTCCGCCCTGGTCGGGATAGACGTGCGCATGTGCGCGCAGACCGACGGGGGGGAGTGCATCGAGTACCGTACGTCCACCGGAGCGGGCGGCGTCTACGCCGTTCAGGCCATCGACCTCGGAGGCGCGCATGCCTACGAGAGAGACTACACGGTCTACGTGAACAGAACGCGGAGCAGCGCTCTTCCCCTCGTCTCGAACTACGGGACGTACGCGGGCACGGTCGCGGTCACGGTGAACGGAAGCACGCTGGACGTGACCATCGTCGACCAGGGGCCCGGAGTGCCGGACGGGTTCGTGGAGTAGTCCTGCCGAGGGTGGAACGGTCCAGGCAGGCATGTACGGTGAGGGGCCGCGCTCGCGCGCGGCCCCTCTTCGATGTTGGTACCGGAGGCCGGGCTCGAACCGGCACGGGCCAGAGGCCCTCGGGATTTTGA
>CAYNQF010000032.1:0-23229 GCA_964399265.1 uncultured bacterium
ACTGCGCGTTTCGGGATCCTCGTTTCTGCTGGCCCTCCCGCGAGCACTACGGGAGGGCTTTGTTCAAGCAGACCGAGAGCATGGAGGAAGTGATGTATCAAGTAGTTCAGATGGAATGGGCAGGGCGTCAGCTGACGATAGAGACAGGCAGGCTGGCGAAGCAGGCCGCGGGCGCCGCACTGGTCCGCTACGGTGACACGATGATACTGGCGGCGGTCACGTACACGAAGAAGCCGATTGACCGCGACTGGCTTCCGCTCTTCGTGGACTACCGCGAGAAGTTCTACGCCGCCGGAAAGATCCCCGGCGGTTTCTTCAAGCGCGAGGGTCGCCCGCAGACCAAGGAGATCCTGAGCGCAAGGCTGATCGACAGGCCCGTCAGGGCCCTGTTGCCGAGCCACATGCGCAACGAGGTGCAGGTTCAGGTCAGCGTGCTGTCCGCGGACGGCGAGAACGACTCCGACACGTTGAGCGTTATAGGCACGAGCGCCGCGCTCTGCATGTCGCCGGTCCCGTTCGACGGACCCATCGCGGCGGTCAGGATGGGTCTCATCGACGGCGAGATCGTCGCGAATCCGACCTTCGAACAGCTCGAGACGAGCAGGTTGAGTCTCGTGGTGGCGGGCACCGATAGCGCGGTCGTGATGGTCGAGGGCGGGGCGCTCGAGATCAGTGAAGACGACATGCAGCGAGGGCTCGACGCGGCGCACGTGGAGATACGCAAGGCCATCGCGCTCCAGAATGAGCTGCTGTCGAAGCTCGAGGTGAACAAGTTCGAGGTGCCGGAGCCTTCGTACGCCGAGGGCCTCGTATCACGCATCGAGAGCGACTACGGCGCACGGATCGGCAACGCCGTTCGGATCAAGGAGAAGCAGCTTCGCGGAGAGGCTCTGGACGCGGTCAGAGACGATGCCACGAAGGAACTGGCGGCGGCCTACCCGGACTGCGAGGCGCAGATCGCCGAGATTCTCGGCACCATCGAGAAGCGTGAGATGCGCGAGATGGTGCTCAACGAGGGGATTCGAGCGGACGGGCGTGACACGGAGACGGTCAGACCGATCACCGTGCAGACGTCGGTGCTTCCGAGGGCTCACGGGTCCGCGGTCTTCACGCGTGGCGAGACGCAGGCCCTGGCCGTTGCGACTCTCGGGTCCACGAGAGACGAACAGAAGATCGACGCTCTCGAGGGTGAGTCGTGGAAGAGCTACATGCTTCACTACAACTTCCCGCCTTACTCGGTGGGCGAGGTGAGGCCGATCAGGGGACCGGGACGCCGCGAGATAGGACACGGCGCGCTGGCCGAGCGGGCCATCGAGCCCGTGATCCCGTCGGATGAGGTATTCCCGTATACCATCAGGGTCGTGTCGGATGTCCTGGAGTCCAACGGTTCGTCCAGCATGGCCACCGTGTGCGCGGGATCGCTTTCGCTCATGGACGCCGGCGTGCCGCTCAAGACGGCCGTCGCGGGCGTCGCGATGGGGCTGATCAAGGAAGGCGACAGGTACAAGGTCCTCACCGACATCCTGGGCGTCGAAGACCACCTGGGCGACATGGACTTCAAGGTCGCCGGCACCCGCGAGGGCATCACGGCCTTTCAGCTCGATTCGAAGATCGGAGCCATCCCGGCGGAGCTCCTGTCGGAGGCGATGGGCAAGGCCCGCAAGGCGAGGATGCACATTCTCGACGAGATGGCCAGGGAGCTGCCGACTCATCGTCCGGAGCTCTCGAAGTACGCACCGCGCATCATGATGATCCAGATCCCCTGCGAGAAGATCGGAGAGGTCATCGGCCCAGGCGGCCGTGTGATCCGCAAGCTCCAGGAGGAGACCGAGACCAACATCGACATCAACGACGAGGGCATTGTCAAGGTCTCCGGAGACAAGCAGGAGGGCGTGGAGAGGGCGCGCGAGACGATCGAGCTCATGACCAAGGACCCGCAGGTCGGCGAGATATACGACGGCACGGTTCGCAGCACGACCGATTTCGGCGCATTCGTCGAGTTCCTGCCGGGGAGAGACGGTCTCGTCCACATCTCCGAACTCGAGTACCACAGGGTCGGCAAGGTCGAGGACGTCGTGAAGGTGGGCGACAAGTTCCAGGTCAAGGTCATCGGCGTGGATGACAACGGCAAGGTCAGGCTCTCGAGGCGCGCGCTCCTTCCGAAGCCCGAAGGCTACGTGGAGGAGAAGCGCAGCGACTCGCACAGCCGTTCCGACCGTCGCAGCGGGGGAGGTGGAAGGCCTCCTCGGCGCCGCGGCAGCAAGCCGAGGAACTAGCACTGTAGTCCCGAAGCTCGGGCCCGCCGCGCCGGCAACGCCGTCGCCGCGGGCCTTCGAGTTTGGGGCCGGGACGGAGGCCCTATGCCGAACGGTTCACCCGAAGTGCACGCCGGCGGCCCGTTGCGCGTGCCCGTCAGGAGGCTGCCGTCGCTTGGAGACCTTCCGCTGCCCGCGTACATGAGCGAGGGCGCCTCAGGCATGGACCTGAGGGCGGCGGTGGTCGACGCTCTCGTGATCCCGTGCGGCGGATTCGCGCTCGTTCCCACCGGACTAGCAGTAGCGATACCGCGCGGGTACGAGGGGCAGATAAGGCCTCGAAGCGGTCTCGCGCTCAAGAACGGGGTTCTGGTGCTCAACACGCCCGGCACGATCGACTCGGACTATCGAGGCGAGGTGGGTATCATCCTCGCGAACATGGGTCCCGCGCCGTTCACGGTCGAGCGAGGCGACCGCGTGGCCCAGATGGTCGTCTGCAGGGTCGAGCGCGCGGAATGGTCGGAGACGGACTCGCTTCCCTCGACGGAGCGCGACGAGGGCGGCTTCGGCCACACGGGGTAGCGCTCTCGATGCGAGAGCGGGAGGAGCCATGACAGAGGACGCCCGGGCGCGTCCGGTCCTCCGGCCGCTCGATTTCGTGTTCCTCCTGAGGCCCACGTCCCTGGTCCCGCTCTGGATCTTCCAGCTCGCGGGCGCCTGGGAGGGTGCGCGTGCACTGGGTGTTCCTTTCCCGGCCCTCGGCGCACCGCCAACGGTGCTTCTGGGTCTCGCCTCGATGACGCTGCTCCTGGCCGGCGGCTATGTCCTCAACCAGATCTTCGACCGTGAGTCGGACCGCGCCAACAGGAAGCTCTTCTTCCTCGCGGACGGGATCATCTCCGCAAGGGCGGCGTGGCTCGAGCTGGGAGTGCTCTGGGTCGTCGCGGGTCTCCTGTCGTTCTGGCTTCCGCCGGCCTTCCGCTGGGCGCTTCTCGCGAACCTGTTGCTGAACGTCACGTACTCGGCTCCTCCGGCCAGATTCAAGGCCAGACCCTTCGTCGACCTTGCGTGGAATGGACTCGGCTTCGGAATGACGGCGTTCGCGGCGGGTTGGTCGTGCATGGGGCCGCTCGGTCCAGGGTGGTATCTCCCGGGTCTCGCCTACACGCTGGCCATCGCGGGCGTCATCGCCTCCACGACGATACCGGACATCAGCGGCGACTCAGTGGAGGGCTACAGGACGACCGGTGTCGTCCTCGGAGAGCGCCGGACGAGTCTGCTCGCGATGGTGCTGCTCGCGGCTGCCGCCGGCGTCGGCTGGTTTGCCGACAGCGTCCTCGGTTTCTTCGGCCCGCTGCTCTCGCTGCCGCTCATGATCAGGGCGCACGCGACCCGGCGACGGGGTGACCGGATAACGGCGGACCAGGTCTCCGTGGCCGTCTTCGCGCTCATGGCTGGTGCGAGGGTCCCGCTGCTCCTGGCTCTCCTGGCGCTCGTCTACTTCGGGAGCCGAGCATACTACCGGGCGCGTTTCGACATCGCGTTCCCGGGAAGGGGAACCCCTTAACGCGCATCTCCGCGGCCCTCGGCGGGCTTTTCCGTTGACATCCGCGGGAGTGCCTCCCTATTCTCACCGTTGGCCGCGCCCGGGCGGGCGCGGCGTGTGCTAAGGACGGGGAGGTGTGCGCCGGTGCAGCTGGTTGTCAAGGAATCGATCACGAAGTGGATGTCCAGAGTCATGTACGGCGTGGCCATCGTGGCCTTCGCCTCGCTCGTGTTGGAGTACGGGTTCCGGCTCGATCGCGAGCAGACCGACGTCCTGCATCTGATCGACCTGTCGGTCGTCGTGCTATTCGTGGCCAACTCCCTGCTCCGCTTCGCCTTCGCGCGTCTCAAGCTGCGCTATCTGAGGGAACACTGGCCGTCGTTTGCGATCCTCGGTCTCATCATCGCCCAGCTGGCGGTCGTGCTGCACCTGCAGTCGCACGGATGGCTGCCGGCATTCCTGGGCTCTCGCAGCATCTTCTCGCTCACGAAGGCCTACATAATCGTCATTCAGGCCTACATCGTCATCCTCATCCTGGGCCAGGCCATCAAGGCCAACCGGGGCGTCGCGTCCCTCAGGATCGGTCCCGCGCGGACCGTGATGTTCTCGTTCGTCCTGATCATTCTCGTGGGAACACTCTTCTTGATGACGCCGCGGGCCACGGCGGGAGGCCACATCCAGCTGGTCGACGCGCTATTCTCGTCGACGACGTCCGTCTGCGTAACGGGCCTGACCGTGGTGGACACGGGCAGCTACTTCACAGGGTTCGGGCAGGGCGTCATCCTCGTGCTCATCCAGATAGGCGGGCTGGGGCTCATCACACTGACCGCGTTCTTCGCCGTGGTGATGAGAAGACACCTGGGGGTCCGCGAGGGGCTGGTGCTTCGAGGGATGCTGACCTTCGAGTCCCTCGGACGGATCGGACGGACGCTCCGATACATGATCGGCATCACCTTCCTGCTCGAGGGAGCGGGCGCGCTGCTCCTGTACCTGATCACCAGGAACGACTTCGGCAAGACCGCCGACGCGGCGAGCAGGGCCGTCTTCCACGCGGTCTCCGCTTTCTGCAACGCGGGGCTCTCGCTCTA
This sequence comes from uncultured bacterium, assembly GCA_964399265.1. Lineage (GTDB taxonomy): Bacteria > Joyebacterota > Joyebacteria > Joyebacterales > Joyebacteraceae > WJLY01. The sequence continues at coordinate 4,890 of CAYNQF010000032.1, forward strand.
CTCGACCAGCTTCGAGCGGTACGTCGACAATGTTCCATACAACCTCGTGATCACCTCGCTCATCATCATCGGCGGTCTGGGGTTTCCGGTCATCATGAACATCCTGGGGAACCGAGTGCTGACGTCGGGGCAGTTTCGCGCGAGTTCGCGCTGGTCGCTGCACTCGCGGATCGTCCTGACGATGACGGCTACACTCCTCATCGTCGGAACGCTCGGCTTCCTCGCGATGGAGCACGACGGGATACTCCGTGACATGACGTTCGGGAGCAAGCTCCTCGCGTCGTACTTCGCGTCGGTGACCGCGCGCACGGCGGGGTTCAACACGGTAACGACTGCGCACCTCGCGCTGCCGACGCTGTTCATGCTTGCGATCCTGATGTTCATCGGCGGGTCGCCGGGAGGCACCGCGGGTGGCGTCAAGACGTCGACGTTCGGAATCGTGCTCGCGTCGATCGCCGCCACGTTCCGCGGCAAGGGGCGCGTCGAGCTCTTCAGGAGACACGTTCCCGACGCCGCCGTGAGAGAGGCGCTCGTGGTCATCGCGATGGGCATAATCGTGGTCACCGCCGGCACGTTCGTCCTGCTCCTTGCCGAGGAATTGACTTTGAGGGACGTGTTGTTTGAGGTAGTCTCGGCCTTCGGCACCGTCGGTCTGTCGACGGGCGTCACGCCGACCCTGTCGACCGTCGGCAAGGTCGCGCTCATGCTGATCATGTTGACGGGACGCATCGGACCGCTCACGCTCGCGCTGGCCATAGGGGAGCGCGCGGAGAGACCGCTCTACGACTATCCGCAGGAGAGAGTGGTCATCGGCTAGTGGCTCACCCGGGGCCGCGCTCTCGAGCCGGCCCCGGAGTCTTTGGGCGGAGGTTCACATGAAGCGATACGCTGTGATAGGGCTCGGTCTGCTGGGACGAACCGTGGCCCGGGAGCTCTCCGCACGCGGCTTCGAGGTGATCGCAGTCGATCTCGACGGAGAGCTGGTCCAGTCCATCGCGGACGAGGTCACCCTGGCGGTCCGACTGGACTCGACGAACCGCGAGGCGCTGATGCGACAGGGCATCGACCAGGTGGACGCCGCACTCGTGGCGATCGGTGAGAACTTCCAGGCGGCGGTGCTCACGACCGCGCTCTTGAAGGAGTTCGGGATCAAGCGCGTGATCTCGAGGGCGGTGACGGAACAGGAATCCAAGATCCTCAAGCTCGTCCACGCGGACCAGGTCGTGCTGGCGGAGGAGTGGGTGGCGAGGAGGCTGGCGCAGCAGCTCGCGTCCCCGAGCCTCGTCGACATGGTCGAGCTGTCGCCCGGCATGAGTCTCGCCAGGGTGGAGGCGTCACAGGAGATGTGGGGTAAGACGCTCGCGTCGCTCAAGTTCCGGCAGCGCTACGGCTTGAACGTGGTGGCGGTCATAAAGCCGGAGAACGAGCAGAGGGATGCGCCGCAGACGGTACTGCCCGACCCGGAGGCCGTGATAGACGAGGGGGACGTGCTGTTGGTCGATGGAACTGACGACGCGATAGAGACGCTGGCGTCTGGGGACGCGTAGCGGAGGTGTGATGAAGAAGCGGTTCTACATCGAGGACGCGGCCGACCACGTGGGGGCCCAGGTGACGATCGAGGGCTGGCTCGCCGGCAAGCGGTCGAGCGGCAAGATCATGTTTCTGGAGGTGCGCGACGGCACGGGGTTCATGCAGTGCGTGATGAGCCGCAATGACGTCGGAGACGACATGTTCGCACGGGCCGACGCCCTAACGCAGGAGTCGTCACTCAGGATCACGGGCACGATCTCCGAGGACTCCAGAGCCCCTGGAGGCTACGAACTCTCCGCGAGCGGAATCGAGACCATCAGTGTGGCCCAGGAGTATCCGATCTCCCGCAAGGAGCACGGGACATCGTTCCTCATGGACAACAGACACCTGTGGATACGCTCGTCGAAGCAGTTCGCGGTCCTCCGTGTGCGCGCCACGGCGATGGCGGCGGCCAGAGGACGGCTGGACTCGATGGGTTTCCTCGAACTCGACACGCCGATTCTCACCCCCGCCGCGTGTGAGGGCACGACGACGCTCTTCGAGACGGACTACTTCGGCGAGAAGGCATACCTGGGGCAGAGCGGTCAGTTGTACAACGAGGCTACCGCGATGGCGTTCGGCAGAGTCTACTGCTGTGGGCCGGCGTTCCGCGCGGAGAAGGCAAAGACGCGCCGCCACCTCATCGAGTTCTGGCAGATCGAGCCGGAGGTGGCGTTCGCCGACCTCGACGACGTCATGGACCTCGAGGAGGAACTCGTGAGCGCCATGGTCGCCGAGATCCTCCGGGGGCGCGCCAGGGAGCTCGCGATCCTCGAGCGCGACACGTCGCTGCTCGAGAAGGTCGTTCCTCCGTTCCCCAGGATCAGCTACACCGAGGCCGTCGAGATGCTGAACCGCGCGGGCCACCACTTCGAGTGGGGCGCCGATTTCGGCGCGGAGGACGAGACGGTGCTGTCGAACGAGTTCGACAGGCCGTTCTTCGTGCACCGGTATCCCCGCGAGGTCAAGCCGTTCTACATGGAGGACGACCCCGAGGATCCCAGGGTCACCCTCTCGGTGGACATGCTTGCTCCGGAAGGCTACGGAGAGATAGTTGGGGGCGGGCAACGCCTGGCCGACCTCGACAAGCTCGAGAAGAGGGTCGACGAGGAGAAGATGCCCCGGCAGGACTACGAGTGGTATCTGGACCTCCGGAGGTACGGCTCCGTGCCGCACGGAGGCTTCGGGCTGGGAGTAGAGAGATTCGTCGCGTGGGTCTGCGGCATCCCTCACATCAGGGAGACTATCCCTTTCCCCAGGATGCTGCAGCGGTTGCGCCCGTAGTCGACGCGGCCCCCCGGGCGCCGCCTAGACGTCGAAGTAGAGCGAGTACTCGGAGGGATGCGGCCTGAGCCGGACGACCTCCGCCTCGCGCGTCTTCAGGTTGGTCCATATCTCCACGAACTGCTCCGGGAAGATCCCCGAGTCTGACAGGAAGCTCCCTCCGCGCTGCAGCTCCTCCAGAGCCTCCTCGAGCGAGGCCGGGAGCGGGGCGATCTTGGCGCGCAGGCCGTTGCCGAGGCCGTGGATGTTCTCGTCGAACGGGCCGAACCCCTCCTTCTGGGGGTCGATGCCCTTCTCCATTCCATCCATCCCGGCGGCAAGAAGTGCTGCCATCGCCAGGTACGGGTTGGCGGTGGCGTCTCCCGGACGGTACTCGATGGTCAGTGTCGACGGCTCCGTGGCGTACTGCGGGATGCGGATCGCGGCGCTCCTGTTGCCGGCGGAGAAGAAGAGGTTCGTCGGCGCTTCGTGGCCCGGCTGGAGCCTTCGGTAGGAGTTCGTGCTCGCGTTTGTGATCGCGGCGAGCGCACGCCCATGCATGAGGACGCCGCCGACGAAGCTCCGCGCCTCCTTCGAAAGCCCAGCGTAGCCCGCACTGTCGTGGAACACTGGTTTCCCTTCCAGCTCGAGCCTGATGTGGAAGTGCATGCCGCTCCCGGCCTCGCCGGCCAGGGGTTTGGGCATGAACGTGGCAGACGTGCCCCACTCGAACGCGGTGTTCCGGACGATGTACTTCCCGAGCATCAGGTGGTCGGCGGACGCCAGCAGCGGCTCCGTGAGGAACTCGATCTCGACCTGTCCTGGGGCGCCGTTCTCATGGTGGTGATACTTGACCGGGATCCCGGCCTCCTGCATTCGTACTACCATCTCGTTCCGCAAGTCGAAGTGCATGTCGCAGGGCGGTATGGCGTGGTACCCGCGGCCCGGCTGGATCCTGTAGCCCAGTCCGCCCTCCGGATCGTCAGGTTCCATCCACCCGGCCTCGTCCGAACGTACGTCGTAGAACGCGCCGGACTCGCCGTCGCCGTAGTCGACGGAGGAGAAGACGTAGAACTCGAGTTCGGGGCTCCAGAAGCTCCTGTCCGCGTGCCCCGAACCAGCGAGCACTTCCTCGGCGCGGGCCGCGATGACACGCGGGTCGAGAGGGAAGGGCGCCCTCGACTCGGCGTCGGCCGCCGATGCGATGAGGGAGACGACCACGTGGTCGCCGACCTCGTCGACCAGTGCCGTCGAGAGGTCCGGCACGAGCACCATGTCGCCTCTCTCGAGCGTTTTGAAACCGGGTACACTGGAGCCGTCGAAGCCCACTCCGCGCGCGAACACGGACGCCTGGAACCCCGAGGCGGGTAGGGTAACGTGGTGCCAGCGTCCCGGTAGGTCGACGAACCTGATGTCGACGAAGTCGGCGGCGCTGCGGACCGCGGCCGCGAAATCCTCCGCGTTCGCCGTCTCGGACAGTCTGTCAAGTATCTCTCGCTGCTCGTCCATTCATTTGGCCCCATGGGTGAGACGCAGAAACACCCGCCGGAAGAAAAGGGGGCCTCGGCCAACCGGCCGCCGCCCCAGTGCGCGGCGCCTCCAGAGCGCCGCGGAGCGTCCTCCGAACTGCCGACGGGTCACTTCATTCTACACGCGCGTGTGTGGTCCGTCAAACCGATTGAGGCGGCCCGGTCGGGGCTGAAACCCCTTGACAGTGCGGAGTTTCGCCGGTTAGCCTGAGTGTGTCGGATGAGAGGCGAGAAGTCACTCATGTGCGCAGCGCGAGGAGGGAACATGCGCTCTTGGACAGTCAACCCATCGGCACTGATGGTAGTCCTGCTGGCGGCCATGCTGCTCGTCTTCACGGCAGGCTGCGGCGCCAGCGAGGAGTCCTCCGGCAAGACGGAGCAGGCTCAGACCGAGACGGCCGCTCAGGCGACCGAGAAGCCGGCGACCGACGATGCGGCCACTCAGACAGAGGCCTCCAAGGAGGAGGGAACGGACAAGGTGACGACCACGCTCACCATCATCCCCGGCGAGAAGGGCAGCGGAGGCAAGGCCGAGCAGATCGAGATCCCCTATCTGCCCGCGGGAGAGAAGATCGCCACCCTGGAGACGACCAAGGGCACGATCAAGATCCAGCTGTGGGAGGACAAGGCTCCCAACACCGTCAAGAACTTCATCTACCTGGCCAACTCCGGCAAGTACGACGGTGTGGACTTCCACAGGGTGATCGACGGCTTCATGGCCCAGACCGGTGACGTGGAGCACCGCGGCGGCTACGGTGGCCCGGGCTACTCGATACCAGCGGAGTTCGACAAGGACCTCAAGCACGAGCGCGGTGTCGTCTCGATGGCTCGTTCGCAGGATCCCGATTCGGCGGGCAGCCAGTTCTTCATCATGTTCGCAAGCGCGCCCCACCTCAACGGCCAGTATACGGCCTTCGGTAAGGTCATCGAGGGCATGGACGTGGTCGACAAGCTGAACAAGGGCGAGCCGCCTGCGAAGCCGGACAAGATCCTCAAGGCCCGCGTGGAGTCGGTGCCCGAGAAGTAGCGCCGGTTCCGCCTGAACGGAGGTTCGCAGCATGCACACGACACAGCGACCGGGCATGGTCACCATGACCGTGCTCCTGTTGACGCTCCTTCTGTCGGTCTGTGCGTCGGCACAGGAGGCTTCCGACGACGTGGCCGCGCAGGTCACGGCCAGGATCGAGGAACTCTCGACGCAGGTGGAGCACGACCCGGGCAATCTGGAGCTGCTGATCGACCTGGGGAACACGTATTACGAGAACAACATGCTCGACCAGGCGCTCGCCACGTATCTGCGGGCCGTTGAGGTCGACTCGACGCACGTCGGCGCGAGGCTCAACATGGGGGCACTCCTGTCCGACATGGGTCAGTTCGAGCGTTCGATCGCCGAACTCAAGAAGGCGCTGGAACTCGACCCGAACGATGCGCTCGTAGCGGCCACGCTCGGAAGCGCTTACTACGGATTCCGGCAGTACCCGCAGGCCATCGAGATGTACCAGAAGGCGCTGCAGATAGACCCGAACAACCTCGAGGCTCACTTCAATCTCGGCGTCGCGTTCGCGGACGTGCAGATCTTCGACGAGGCGGTGAGGGAGTGGGAGAAGGTCATCGAGATCGACCCGGCCAGCGGGGCCGCGGCGATATCGAGAGAGAATATCTCGATGGTGAACGAGTTCAGGAACAAGTGACGGTTCTGGGAGGCACAAACATGCGGAAGGCACGATCGGCTCTGGTGTGGGGCATGTGCGCGCTTGCCGTGGTCGCCGTCGTCGGATGCACGGGGACGATGCCGGAGCAAGAAACCGGTGTGACCACTATCAGCGGCGGCACGGGCTCGACCGCGACCGAGACGCAGGCCCCGGTGGAACTCTCGCCCGCGCAGATGAAGGCGAACAACGCCGCGGAGTTCCTGCGCGTGCGCGAGATCGGCAAGGCCATCGAGAACTACCAAGCGGCCATCGAACTCGACCCGACCTACGTTGAGTCGTACTACGGACTCGGCAGGATCTATCTGGTCGAGACGCAGGAGTTCGACAAGGCGCTCGAGATGTACGAGCGCGCCAGGGACTACGCTCCCGACGACGCGTACTCGCACGCGTCGCTGGCGTACGCGTATTTTCTCACGGGGCGGTATCAGGACTCCGTCGAGGAGTACGTCGAAGCGGTGAGGCTCGACCCTGAGAACGCTGACAGCTTCCTGAACCTCGGCTACGCCTACGAGAAGATGGGAATGGACCTTGCGGCGCTGAACGCCTATAGGCGGGCAAGCGAGTTGGCGCCCAACGACGCCAGAACGGTCCAGCAGCTCGCGCAGCTGTACTACCGCGCGAATCTCTACGACCAGGCCATAAACGCTTACGAGCGCGTGAGAGGTTTCGGCGGCGCGTCCACCTACACTCTCAAGACGCTCGGGTTCCTGTACCTGAAGGTGGGGCGCTACAGCCAGGCGGAGACCATTTTCCTGGCCGTTCTCCAGAAGGACCCTAACGACATAGCCGCGCGGGCGAACCTGGCGTCGGTCTATCGCGCGATCGGTGACAACAGCAAGGCCACGGAGCAGTTCGAATATCTGGCGAACGCTAATCCGAACGATCCGCAGTACCTTGCCGCTCTGGCGGACGCGTACAACGACGCGGGTGAGTACGGTTCTGCCATCACGACCGCGCAGAGACTCCTTCAGATCTCTCCAGGCAACGGGGGCGCCTACATGTCCTGGGCCAAGGCCCTGGAGAAGCAGGGGGCTGCTCTGGTCGCGAAGGGCAAGTCGACCGGTGACGGCGCCACCTTCGACGCCGCGGTCGCGAAGTACCAGGACGCGATCTCCAAGCTCGAGCGCGCCCAGGCCGACTCACAGTGGAGGGCACAGGCCGTAAGGGAGATAGCGAGGCAGAACAGCCTCATCGAAATAGCGCAGAACGAGAAGCTCCGCAACATCTGGAACAAGGGGGAGTAGTCCCCCGTGGCGGCGGGACCCCGGTCCGGCCGCGCCAGCACTTCCATCCTCGGGCGGCCGGCCGGCTACGGCCGGCCGCGCCGCGCAGGGAGCCAGTGGACTTGGACAGGATATATCTCGACAACAACGCGACCACGCCGACGGACCCTCGCGTCGTGGAGGCGATGTCCCCGTATTTCGCCGGTGCCTTCGGCAATCCATCGAGCCCACACTCGATGGCGCAGGAGGCCCGTCGCGCCGTTGAGGACGCCAGAGAGACCGTCGCGGCGGCCATTGGCGCAAGACCTCGGTCGATCGTCTTCACGAGCGGCGGCTCCGAGTCGGACAATATCGCGATCAAGGGGGTCGTGCTCCCGAGACTCGGAGGCCGCGGCCACATCGTGACGACCGCCATCGAACACCACGCGGTGCTCCGCACGTGTGAGTACGTCCGCGACCGGTTCGGTCTCGACGTGACATTCGTCGGCGTCGACTCCGAAGGGCTCGTCGATCCCGGTGAGGTGGAGAGAGCGTGCAGAAGGGATACGGTCCTGGTCTCGGTCATGCTCGCCAACAACGAGGTGGGCGTCATCGAGCCGCTCAGCGAGATCGCTGCCGCGGCGCGGAAGAGGGGGATCGTAGTGCATACCGACGCGGTGCAGGCCGTCGGGAAGATCCCCATCGACGTCGAGTCGCTCGGCGTCGACTTTCTGGCGATGTCGGCGCACAAGTTCTATGGACCAAAGGGCGTCGGCGCCCTCTACGTCAGGCCCGGCGTGTCCTTCGACCCGCTGTCGCACGGCGGCAGCCACGAGTGGGGCCTGAGGCCCGGGACGGAGAACGTGCCCGGCATCGTCGGCCTCGCCCGGGCCCTGAGCATAGCGGTCGCCGGCATGCCGGAGGAGGCCGCGAGACTCGAGAGTCTGACCGAGCGGCTCGAGACGGGCCTCGAGAGCAGGATCCCGGATGTGGTCGTCCATTCGCGCGGCGCTCCCCGCATACCCGGCACCTCCAACGTGGCCTTCAGGTACGTGGAGGGCGAGAGCGTGGTGCTCGGCCTGGACATGGAGGGGATAGAGGTGTCGACCGGGTCAGCCTGCACCACCGATTCGGCTGAGCCCTCGCACGTGCTGTCCGCCATGGGTGTGGCTCCGAACGAGGCTCAGGGCTCCGTGCGCTTCGGGCTGGGGCGGCACACGAGCGAGGACGATGTCGACCGAGTCGTCGGGATCCTCCCAGGGATCGTCGAACGGCTCAGGGCCATGTCGCCCCTCTACCGGCCGGGCGACCGGGTTTGACGATGCGGAACGCGCGCCGCCTGTCCCTTGCCGCGCTGGTCCTGATCACGCTGGCTCTTCCGTCGGTGTCCCCGGGAGTGGCGCCGGGTGCTGCGGCGCAGTTTCCAGAGAACGTGTCGGCGCCGTATGACTCGGCGGCCCTTCTGAACTCGGCGGGCGAGTGGAATGCGCTGCCGGGAAGAGACGTCGCCGTCCTGTACCACGACGACGAGCCGTACGCGGGCCGAGTCCTCGCGATCAGCGAGGAGAGGGCCCCCGTCATCGCGGCCTCGATGGGGCTTCGCACGATCTCACCGCTCAGGATCATGGTCGCCTCCTCGGACGAGGAGTTCCTCCAGCTCACGCACTACGGGGTGCCCGACTGGGGTGTGGGCTGCGCGCTGAACGGCGAGGGGCTCGTCGTGCTCAAGAGCCCTCGCATCGTCGGCTACCCGCTCCAGATGGAGACGGTCGTTGCGCACGAGCTGGCCCACATCGCCGCCGGCCGCGTGCTTCGGGGGATAGCCGTGCCTCGCTGGTTCCACGAGGGTGTCGCACAGGCCGTGGCGGGCGAGTGGCGGGCGTCCGAATCGGTCGACCTCGCTCGTGGCGCGGCCGCCGGCATGCTGCCCGAACTCTCAGAACTCGACGTGAGTTTTCCGACGGACCGCCGTTCGGCGGCCGTTGCCTATGCCATGTCGTACCAGGCGGTTCGCCTGCTGATGGAGCGCTCCGGCGCCCGGAGTCCGGGACAACTCGTGGCGGCAGTCTCCGCTGCGCGCGACTTCGACTCCGGGGTGTTCGCCCTGACGGGATGGACGCGGGCGCAGTTCCAGGAGGAGTACCGCAATCTCCTGTCGAGACGCTTCAGCATCGGCACGGTGCTATCCGACGACAGGTTGCTCTTCGCGGGACTGACGCTCGTGTTCGTGGCGATCGTTGCCATCCGGTCGGCCAGGACGCGTGCGCGGATGCGCGAGCTCGAGAGGGAGGAGCTGGAGGAGGGAGCGCGGCCCACTGGAGAGGTTCGACCTCCCGACTCCAGATGGAGCTGACGGAGGCGGGTGCCGACGCGTCGACGTTCCGGAGGGGCCGCGGCGCTTCGGAGCGGCGAATCGGTTTGACACCCCGTCGGGCGCTTGCTATACTGCCGCCTGGAGGTCGGAGGGCTAGACCTAACTGGTAAGGCAGCGGTCTTGAAAACCGCCGGGCGAAAGCCCTTGGGGGTTCGAGTCCCTCGCCCTCCGCCATACGGAGATCCGCGTCGAGTGGACTCGTTGGTAGGCTCCGAGGAGAGGTGCCCGAGAGGCTGAAGGGAGCTGCCTGCTAAGCAGTTGTACGGGTAACTGTACCGAGGGTTCGAATCCCTCCCTCTCCGCCAGGAAATGAGCGCCCATAGCTCAATTGGATAGAGCGTCTGGCTACGGACCAGAAGGTTGGGGGTTCGAGTCCTCCTGGGCGTACCACATGGGTGCCCTCCGCTCGATGCGGGGGGCATCTCGTTTTCGGACGGCGCCGGGGCGCCAAGCGTGGAGGTTGTCTCATGACGGCACGTCGTTCTGTCCTCGCGGTCGCCTGCGCTCTTCTTGTGGCGGTCGCCGGATGTGGGGGAGACGGCGCCAGCAGCGCGGATCGAGCATCCAGTCTCTACGCCGAGGGGTTGCTGGCCCTCTACAACGACGTCGACGGCGCGGACCTCGACGGCGCGCCGTGGGAGTGGGGCGTGGAGGTCGACGACGCGATGTCGAAGTTCGACGAGGCGTTGCGACACGACCCGGACCACTGCGGTGCTCTAATGGGCTCCGCTCTGACGCACGTCCTTTCGGTTCTCGCCGATCCGCAGCTGGCCGAGATCCTGACGGAGCTCTTTCCCGAGCGTCCCGACGAACGGTCGCGCGCGTTCCTCTGGTACGCGCAGACGCCACGTCTGGCGACGCTCTCCTCGCGCGTCAAGATGAGGAACGCCGACTTCCACATGTCGGTCCTGCAGGACTATCTCGAGGTGACGGCGCTCCCTGAGTTCGCTCTCGCGGACCAGAGGCTCAGTCGGTTCGAGAGCCTGGGTTGCGAGTTCGAGGTCATCGTCGTTCTGCCCGACAGCCTTCTCTCCGGACGGGAGCCGCGCGCATCCGAGCGAGACAAGATACTCTCGCTGGACATCGACGCGACCGACGCGCATTTCGCGCACGCCGCTCTCGACGCCCTTCAGGCGGTGGCCCACGCGCTCTCGTCGTACGACGTGGACATGGATTCCGGCCAGGCGCTTCACGATCTCGTAGAGAGCGACGCGGACTTCCTCACGCTTCGTCCCGGAGGCCACACCTCACACGTGTACGACGAGGTATACTCGCTTGCCACCCATCTCATCGACGCGGCTTCGTCCCTTGGGGGAGAGACCGACGCACAGGAGGACGACCTGTTCACCCGGACGGGCGGCGTGATCGAGCTGGACGAACTCCTGGAGGGCTCGTCGGTGGAGATCATCACCGAACTGGGGGAAGACGTGGAGGCGGCTCTCATGGACGGGTTGACGCTGGAACTCCGCGAACTCGACACCGACGCCCCGGAGATATCGGTCCTGGTCGACCTGAACCGGCTCCTGAACGACCCTCTTCCGGATGTGAGGGATTACCTGCCGGCGCACACGTGGGCGTCGCCTGACAGCATGGTGGTCACGCATCCGGTTGAGATGCCCGACCCCACGCTGGACGGGGTCACGCCGGGGTTGACGCAGCAGGACTGGGACGGCATCGTGACGTGGCTCGAGGGGGAGTAGTCGCCGGACGGCCGCCGTGCTGAGTGATATTCAGTGCCCTTGAGTAGCCCCGGCCGCAGCTGCCCGGCAAGAATCCGCAGCTTGTAACAATGGTCAGGCACGAGGTCTGCTCATAAGGTAACGGGCCTGCGGAGCTTCTCCGGCCGGCCCCGAGACGGACTGACCCGAGGAATCCATGGCCAGACTGATCCACACCGCAGACGTGCACCTGGGAGCCCCACTGGCGTGGCTGGCTGAAGAGGCCCCCGAGCAGCGCGACCAGTTGAAGCGGACCCTCTCGGTCGTGGTGGACACTGCCATAGACGAGAAGGTGGACTGCCTGGTCATCGCGGGCGATCTCTTCGACTCTCAGAGTCCGCCCGCGTCGGACGTCCGCTTCGCCTTCCAGGAGTTCGAACGCCTGGGGGCCGAAGGAGCATCGGTCGTGATCCTGCCCGGTTCACACGACTTTCTGGGCCCGGCCTCAGTGTACGCCAGCTACCGCAGGGAGTTCGAGAGGACCGGCCGCGTCGCCGTCCTCGGTCTGGATGGTCGGCCCTCGGTCGACATAGACGCATGCGGGTTGTCGGTGAGAGGAGCGCCACCGAGGTCGAACAGGTCGTCGGCGCACCAGCTCGCCGGCCTCGTCCCGGACCCCGGCCATCCGTACAACGTGGCCGTCGCGCACGGCTCGCTCACCTCCGCGCCGGTGGCACCGGACGATCACCCGATACGGCCGGAGGAGTTCTCCGGCTGGTCGTACGTGGCGCTGGGCCACTGGCACTCGTGGCGCGACGTGAGCCACGGCGGTACCAAGGCGGTCTATCCCGGCGCTCCGGAGCTGGTGGCCAGGGACCAGACCGGAGCGGGATACGTGGCCCTGGTTGACATGAGCGCCGAAGGAACGTCTGTCCGAAAGCTCAGGGTCGGCAAACGGTCGATTTCGAAGGTCGAGATCGACATGACGGGGCTCGCGGGCACCTCCTCCGTTGCGGAGCGCGTTCGCACACAGCTGCTTCCCGACCCGGACACGGTGCTGCATCTTGTGCTGAACGGCCTCGTTTCCGTGGACTCGGGATTCGACGGGGACGCGTTGAGCGAGATGCTCTCGCCGGACTACTTCCACGTGGTCGTGGGTTCACGGGGCTACCACGTGAGGATGGAGGACGCCGAGCTCGCGGGTCTGCCCGAGAGGCTGGTCGTCGGGCGATTCGCTCGGCTGATGAGAGACAGGTACGCCGAGGCCGCCTCGGAGGAAGAGCGTCAGGAGATCGAGGACGCCCTGCAACTCGGAGTGGCCCTGCTTCAGGGGAAGGGTGTGCTCGGATGAGGATCCGCAGGATCCGCATGGTGAACTTCCGGTCGTTCGACGACTTCGAGGTGATGCTCGACCCGGGCCTCAACCTGGTGGTCGGAGCGAACGAGTCCGGCAAGAGCACGATCGTCGAGGCGCTGGCCGTGGCGCTGTTCTCCGACCCGGCCTCCAAGTCGCGCAGCGTGCGCGAACTGGAGCGCTGGGGGACCAGCTCCGCGACGAGGCTGGAACTCACCTTCGAGCACGCCGGCTCCAGATACGACCTGTACAAGGACTTCGGGGAAGGGCGCGTCGAGCTTCGCGAGGAGAGCACGGGCGGAGTATTCGGGGACCGAACCGAGGTCGAGCGCAGGGTACACGCCATGGTCGGATTCTCGACCAGGGACGCGTTCGAGTCCGTCGCGGCGGTCAGGCAGGGCGAACTCGCCGTGCTCGAGGAGAAGAAGACACGCAGAGGCGAGTTGGTTCCGCTGATCGAGCGCAAGATGACGAGTTCGAGTGGTGTCATCGACGCCGCGAGCGTCGTCGTCAGGCTCGACAAGGAGATCGCCGCCATGCGCGCGGGTCTCGATCGCCCGGCCCCCAAGAATCCCGGCCCGCTCAGGCAATGCAGGGACAAGCTCCATGAGTACTCGGAGAGGATCTCGGCGCATCGCGAGAGCTGGGCGTCGACCGTCCGGACGATGCAGCAGCTCTCAGAGGCGAGGACGCGGCGCGAGACGACTGCGGTGGAGCTGGCGCGCCTCGAGAAGGCCGTGCACGCCGAGGAGCGTTCGAGGGAACTCGCGCTACGTCTGGCGGAGGTCGATGCAAGCCTCGAGGAGCGCGAGGCCAAGATAGGCAAGATCCGCAAGCTTCGGAGAGACATCGACGAGGCCTGGGAGCGTATAGGCGGGTCGGCGTACGGCGAGGAGAAGCGGGCCATCGTCAACGCGAAGGCCGATCTCGACGCCTCCGAGCGGTACGTCAACGAACTGCGCGAGAGCGCTCCGGGGTGGTCGGGCGAGGGAGCGGAGAAGCGAGCCGCGGTGGTCACCGGTATCGCCGGTCTTGCATCCTTCATACTCCTGCTCGCTTCCGCGAGCGGGGCCTTCGGAGGCGCGAGGCTGTGGCTCCTCCTCGGCGGGATCGCCGCGGGCGCGGCTGCGGGCGCGCTGCTCCGTCGAGCGCTCAGGGTCTGGGCGTTCTCGCGGAATCTCCGCATGGCCAATTCCGAGAGACACAAGCGTGCCACGATGCTGATGGCGGCTCTGTCCACGCTCGGGTTCCCGAACTACCTGGAGTTCGAGCACAAGATCGATGAGTACGACCGCGCACAGAAGGACGCCGAGAGCGCGCGGGCCGTCCTCAACGATATCTGTGGGGCGGAAGAGCCGGCACGCGTCGAGGAGGAGCTCGAGCGCGAGACCACGGCGCTGGGGAGACAGAGACGCCTCTTCGAGTCCGAGCTGCTGGAACTCGGCGGCCGCGGTTCAATAGGCGAGGCCGAACTGGCCAAGCTCCGGGCCGAGCGGGACACGCTCAAGGAGGCGATCGAGTCGCTGGACAAGGCGATCATGAGGTACGAGGTCGAACTCGGCAAGCGCGAGAGCGAAGAGTCGCTGCCCGACCTCGAGGCGAAACTCTCGATGGCGCGAGAGGAAGAGAACGCCCTGGAGCGGCGGCTCAGGGTCCTGGAACTGGCTCGGGAGGGCCTCGACAGCGCGCTCGGCAGCACCAAGGAGGCCGCGGCGTCCGTCCTCGAGCCGATCGTCGAACGCATTCTCTCCCAGGTCACTCTCGGACGCTACTCGAACGTTGCGGTCGGCAAGGACCTCGGACTCGCCGTGCGCAACGCCGACGATTCCCGGGGGGCGCCCGCGACGATAGGTCCCAACGACCTCTCCACCAGAACGGTCGACCAGCTGTACCTTGCTATACGCTACGCACTCCTGGAGTTCCTCTCCACGCACGACGGCGCCCCTTTCATTCTCGACGACGCGCTGGTAAACTCCGATCCGGAGCGTCGCGCCGCAGCCCTCAGGCTGCTGCACGAGATATCCGAGGAGCGCCAGGTGATCATGCTCTCGTGCGAGAACCATGGACAGCAGTTCGCCGATGAAGTGGTGAGCCTGCCTGCCGTGGCGCGCTCGAGGCGCGAGCACAGCATGACGCCTTCCGGCGGCGGCATCTAGCGCGCTGCGCTCGTGGCGCCGTCCTCTCAGGCATTTCCTACGACAGGCCGCGAACACGGGAGATCAAGTTGGCTCTCGATGCCCGTTCGAACTCGGACGCGCGCCGGTCCCCGGGGCGTGGGGTCGCGTTCGTACCATTGGCCTTCCTGGCCCTCTGGATCGTGCTTCGGGTACTGCCGTACTCCGGCAGGGCGCAGCTCTACGCGGGCGTGTCCCGGGTGCTCGAGGCGTATCGCAGCCCCGTCTGGGCCGGTGTCGCCTGCGTCATAGCGATGGTCCTCCTGGTGCGCGCGGCCCGCGGGCGTACGCGTCTCGGGCGCGGCTCGGACCACGCCTCCGACGTCCACGTGCGGGAGGAGTCGGACGGACGTCTGGCGGTGCTGCTTCCGGGGGAGCGCGGCGCCATGGCCCGCGACTTCATCGTGAACCGCGACCCGACCGAGGAGAGGGCGATACTTGACGGTCTGGCGGCCCTGGCTGAGCGGTCCCAGGCCTTCGGCGCGCGGCCGAGCCGAGAGGCCGTCGCCGAAGCGCACCGTGAGGTGCACGCGCTGGGGCTGTCGCTCTGCGATGCCCTTCTCGGAAAGGACCGCGAACTGCGCGAACGCCTGTTCGACCTGCCCGGCGAGCACCTTCTGCTGCGAATCCAACCGTCTCTCGCCGGACTCCCGTGGGAGCTGCTCGTCCCCAGACCTGGGGCACAATACCTCTGGCAGCAGTTTCACGTGGCGCGCCAGATACGCGACGGCAGGGGAGTCTCGCCGGGGCGCGACAGAGGTGCCGGGCCTATGAGGGTGTTGCTGCTGGCCAACCTGGAAGCTGGGCTGCCCGGTCGCGACCTGCAGGCCGCCGAGGCCGAGGCCCAGGAGCTGATGGAACTCTCCGCCCTTGACCCGGAGAGACTCCGCGTCACGCGCCGCAGCCCGCGATCCGCCGACGAGCTGCGCCGCGCCCTTGCCGAGGGGTACGACGTCGTCCACTTCGCGGGACACACGCGCTCGGCCGACGGACGCGACGGATGGGTGATGGCGAACGGACAGGCGGTCGACCCCGGCGACGCCGTGGAGGCGTCGGGCACGCCGCCCCTTCTGGTCTTCGCGAACGCCTGCAGCTCCGGTCCCGGCGCGAGCCGCTCCGAGGGGGCCGGCGCCGCACCTATGAAGCTCATGTCGGCGGGAGCGGCCGCCTACCTCGGTACACTCTGGGAACTCGAGGACGCGGGAGCGGCCGGTCTCGCACGCGTCTTCTACAGGAACCTCGTCGCCGGCAGGACCCTGGGCGAGTCGCTCACCGCGGCACGGGCGTCCAGGCTCGGTGTCTCGCCGTTCACCTGGGCGAACTACGTCCTGTACGGCGACCCGACGGTCAGACTGCAGGACCCCCGATAGCGCGAAGAATGTGTCCCTCCCGTACGACAGTTGATATCGAGAGGGGATTCCCGTGGACGCTCACAGACGGATCGACCCCGATGATGCGCTCATGATCGAGCGCCTGCGGGCCGGCGAGCCCGAGGCGTGGAGCGACTTCATCGCTCGTTACAGAAGGCTCATGTGGAGCGCCATACACCGGAGCAACGTGCGCTACTCCGCGGGGTGGGACGAGTCCGCGATGGAGGATCTGTACGAGGAGTCTCTCTACAAGTTGCTCCGACGCGACGGCAAGGCCCTCGCCAGTTGGCAGGGACGGTGCAGCCTCGAGACGTGGATCTACCGCATCGTACGGAACGTCTGCATAGACCACCTCAGGAGGGAGTCGCGCAGACCGACCGCGGCGGAGTTCGAGGAAGAGCGCGCCGCCGTTCCGGCGGATGGTGGACCGACCTCCCGCGAGGACTCGGACGGCGACCTGCGGCTCTCGCTGGAGCAGGCGATGTCGTCGGCGCTCGATGCGCGGGAGACGCTCGCGGTGAAGCTCATCTACTTCGAGGGCTTCACCTACAGAGAGGTGGCCGAGAGATTCGACATGAGCGTCGGGGCGATCAGCGGCTACGTCTACAGAGCGCTCGCCAAGCTGAGAGACAGCGGGCAGCTCGATAGAGAGTGGGGAGGATGGTGAGTCTGACATGAGCGAGCGATGCCTGGACGGAGAGACGCTGTTCGCCTACCTGGCCGGGGCCATGGAGCCACGCGAGGCGACGGCAGTGGAGCGTCACGTCGCCGAATGTCCGAGATGCGCCAAGGTGCTCGAGAGGATGACCGCCTCGCTCGAGATGCTGCGCGATTCGGCCGGGGTGGTCGACGCCGAGTCGGAGTGTCCCGACCAGGAGTCGACCGCAGCCTACGCCGACGGCCGGCTTTCCGGGGAGGCGGCGGAAGATGCGCTCGCGCACCTGGCGGAGTGCGGTTCCTGCCTCGCCCTGCTGTCCGACCTCTGGTCGGGGCACGACGGTGTGGTTCCCGAGGCGGCAGTGAGAACTGAAGCACGCGTGCTGTCGACCCTCGAGAGGGAGAGCCGCACGGCGGTGGTCAACTGGAGACATGGGGTGGCCACGCTGGTCCGCGGATTTGAGAGGTCGCTCGACGAGACCACGGCCGTGCTGCGTGGCGCCGGGCTCGAGCCGGCGCCTGCGTTCACGAGAGGACGGGTACCCCTGAGACTCTCATGGTCCGGGCCGGACGAGCTGGAACTCGAGTGCGAGGTCCGCGAGTTCGGAGGCCATCCCGCTCTTCTGGGCAGACTCACGTCGCCGTCCGGCGCCGCCAGAGCCCTCTCGGTGACGCTGACGAGCGCCGACAGGGCCCGAGGACCCGAATCGCTGGATGCCGAGGGCAGGTTCGGACCCTGGCCTCTCGCGCAGGGACGCAACGAGCTGACGCTCGCGGGGTCCGCACTTCCGGCCGGAAGGACTGAACTCCTGATCGACCTGGTCGAGGAGAGGTGAGAGACGGCGCCTCCCGGCGCCGTCATGAGCGGAGTCACCGCGGTCACTGCCCGGCAGTGGCCCGCATTGTGGGTCTTTCGCGATGTGCCGCCGGCAGGGCGGCCCCTCGCCCGAGAGAAGGCCCTGCCCTAGGGACCTCTGAGGCCGCACAAGCACCCCAGCATGGCACAGGATTTGCATTTGCAGGACGCAGACGAGGACCTTCCGAAGGCCCGCGGTCGGGGAACGTTCGCCTCCCGGCCCGGGCGGGCGCAGAGCGCTCCGGAGGGAGCCGCATCAGAGTGGTGCGGACGGGGGAACCGATGCGAGGGAACGGAGTGGTCACGGCGGACGTCGTGCAGCCGGCACGGCCGCGCCGCAGGCTCAACTTTGCCAGAGACGGCTGGTGGATGGCGGCGACCGGCGCCGCCACGCTTCTTGCGGTGGCAGTGTTCCGCATGCAACTCCTCGACTGGGGTGCCGTGGGGATCATGACCGCTCTCGGCCTCGCGACCGGCGTGTTCGCATTCCGCATCGACGAGGATTCCTACGCCTCGTTCGGCAGCGCGGTCTTCGCAGCTACGGCCATCCTGTTCGGAGGCTTCGTTGCGACCTGGGTCGTGGCCTTGACGACCGCCATCCTGGGCGGCATCTCGCTGCGGT
>CAYNQF010000033.1:0-12456 GCA_964399265.1 uncultured bacterium
ACGCTCCGCGCGTGCGAACTCGGCGCGGACGCTCTCATCAAGGCCACCAACACCGACGGCGTCTACGACTCCGACCCGGCCGTGAATCCCAATGCCGTCCGGTACGACTCACTCACTTACATGGACGTGATCGAACGCAAGCTCGCGGTCATGGATATGACCGCGGTCTCCCTAGCGAGAGAGAAGAACCTCCCGATCATAGTGCTGGCGCTCGCCGAGCGAGGCGGTATCGCGCGCGCGGTCGCCGGAGAGACCATAGGGACCAGCGTCAAGGGGGTGTAGCCTATGTTGGAGAAGCTGTTCGCCGAGACGCAGGACCGCATGGACAAGGCCGTGGACTCCGTCAAGCGCGAGTTCGCGAAGATCCGCACCGGCAAGGCGACGGTCTCGCTGCTCGACGGCGTGAAGGTCGACGCTTACGGCAGCTCAATGCCGCTCCGCCAGGTCGCCAACATCAGCGTCCCCGAGGCGCGGCTGCTCGTCGTCCAGCCATGGGACAAGAAGCTCATGGGCAGCGTCGAGAAGGCGATCCAGTCGGCCGACCTCGGTCTGAACCCCTCCAACGACGGCAATCTGATACGCGTTCCGATACCTCCGCTCACCGAAGAGCGTCGGAAAGAGATGGTGCGCTACGTGCACAAGCTCGCCGAGGAGGGACGCGTGGCCGTCAGGAACGTGCGACGCGACGTGAACGAGTCGCTCAAGGACCTGCACAAGAACGGCGACATCTCAGAGGACGATTACCACCGCGCGCACGACAAGGGCATCCAGGAGATGACGGACGGCTCCATTCACGATATCGACCAGGCTCTGGCCGCGAAGGAGACCGAGTTGATGGAGGTGTAGCCCCCGGAACGAGGGCTGTGTCAATCGAACAAGTTTGACGGTGGTCCCCGCGACGGGGCCGCTCAACCACACGACGGAGGTGCTGTAATGGCTTACGTGATCGGCGACGACTGCACCGCATGCGGTGCCTGCGCAAGTGTCTGTCCCGTAGAGGCGATCTCGGAGGGGGAGGACAAGTACTCGATCGATGCCGAGGCCTGCACCGACTGCGGGCTCTGCGCCGACGAGTGCCCCTTTGACGCCATCTCGCAGGGCTGATGCGGCACGCGGTCAGGCGAGAGGACAAGAGGGTACGGGGACGGCAGGCCTTGAGCGCCCGCCGTCCTCCGGTATTGGGGCACGTGACGTTGATGTAGGGCCGCTGGCCGTTGCACGCGGGGAGGTGATGGGGGAGCGATGAGACGAACGCAGAAGAGCGATCCCGCTCGGTCGTTCGACCCGCGCTCGGTGCCCAGGCACGTTGCGATCATCATGGACGGCAACGGGCGCTGGGCACGGCGGCGCGGGCTGCCGCGCATCGCCGGACACGCCGCGGGGCGCTCGGCGGTCAGGGACGTCGTTATCGCGAGTTCCGAGATAGGCATCGGGGAACTCACTCTCTACACGTTCTCCATGGAGAACTGGACGCGCCCGCGCGCCGAGGTCTCCGCCCTCATGCATCTTCTCGACCAGACCCTCCAGGAGCAGGTCGCGGAGATGGACGAGAACAACGTGCGGATGAACGCCCTCGGCCGTCTCGACCTGTTACCGAAGTATGCGCGGTCCCGCGTCGAGAGGTCCATCGAGAAGCTCTCGCACAACGACGGGCTGCGCCTGAACCTCGCGCTCTCGTACGGTGGGCGGTCCGAGATCGTCGACGCCGTGCGCGGCATCGTTGACGAGGCCGCACGGGGCGAGCTGCGTCCCTCGGACGTCGACGACGCGTTGATCCGACGGCACCTGTATGTTCCGGATCTTCCCGATCCGGACCTCCTCATCAGGACCAGCGGAGAGCAGAGGCTCAGCAACTTCCTGCTGTGGCAGATCGCCTACACGGAGATCTACGTGACCGATGTCCTGTGGCCTGACTTCCACAGGAAGCACCTCTTCGAGGCCATCGGCGACTATCAGAAGAGGGAGCGGCGGTTCGGCGGCGTTCGCGGACGCCGCCCCCGCGGGGGCGGGTCGAATGTTCCCTGAGAGGAAGCAGCTGACACTCAGGCTCCTGACGGCCGCGGTCGGCGTCCCGGTGGTCATCGTATGCTCGCTCGTCGGCGGCTATCCGTTCCTGCTGGCGATCAACCTGGTCATCGGGCTCGGCCTCTTCGAGTTCTATCGGATGCTCGAGTCGAAGGGCATCCGCCCCTACAAGACCGTGGGCGTGGCCGCAGGGCTCGTCGTCGCGTGGTACGTCTACTTCCAGGGCGGCTTCTACTCCAGTCTCTTCATAACGCTCGTCGTGTTCATGATCATGGTCATGGAGCTGTTCAGGCGCGACGGGGCGTTCGCGATCTACCACATATCGTCGACGCTCTTCGGCATCTTCTACGTCGGGTGGCTGGGGAGCCACATCATCCTCCTGCGCCAGCTGGGTGAGGGCTTCCCGGGAAACGACATGGGCGGGTTCTTCGTCATCCTTGCGTTCGCGCTCGCGTGGTTCGCCGACACGGGAGCCTACTTTCTCGGGCACGCGTTCGGCCGGCACAAGCTGTTGCCGAGGGTGAGCCCGAACAAGTCCGTCGAGGGCGCGCTCGGCGGCGTGGTCTTCGGCGCGCTGGCCGCGTTCCTCGCGAAGGCGACCGTGCTCCCGTTCCTCACGTACGGGGACGTGGCGGCACTCGGCCTGCTCTCGCCGGTGATGGCGACGCTTGGTGACCTCGTGGAGTCTCTCCTCAAGCGTGATGTGAAGATCAAAGACACCTCGAGGGCGCTACCAGGTCACGGAGGCATGCTCGACCGGTTCGACAGCGTCCTCTTCGTCGCCCCGTTCGTCTACTACTATATGCGGTTCGTCGTGATGGGGCGCTTCTAGCGGGAGCGACCGACTTGTCGGAACGTAGGGTCAGACTCGCGGTCCTGGGCTCGACCGGTTCGATCGGCGGCGGTGTTCTCGACGTGGTATCGAGGCACGCCGACCGCTTTGAGGTCGTGAGCTTGTCCGCATGGAGCAGGGGTGGGCTCCTCTCACGCCAGGTGGCGGCCTCGGGCGCGACCAGGGTGGCCGTCGGACCGCACGGCGCGTCGAGCCTCGACCTGCCGGCGGGCGTGGAGATCCTGGACGGGCCGGACGCGCTCGTGCAGCTCGCCTCGGACCCGGACATCGACCTCGTCGTGAACGCGCTGGTCGGCGTCTCGGGACTCAGGCCCACGATGGCCGCCGTGCGGTCCGGCAAGCGCATCGCGCTCGCGAACAAGGAGTCGCTCGTGGCGGCCGGCGCGCTCGTGATGAGCGCGGCGGCGGGCACGGGCGCCGAGGTGATACCGGTCGACAGCGAGCACAGCTCCATCTTCAGATGCCTGCGCGCGACGCCGAGGGCCGAGGTGGAGTCGCTGGTGCTCACCGCGTCCGGCGGGCCGCTCCGCGACCTTCCGGCCGACAGAGTGGCGGAGGCGCCGCTCGCTGACGTGCTGGCCCATCCCAACTGGGAGATGGGGGAGAAGGTGACGGTCGACTCCGCGAGTCTCGCGAACAAGGCTATGGAGGTCATCGAGGCGCGCTGGCTCTTCGACGTGCCGTTCGACCGCATCGAGGTCCTGGTGCACAGGGAATCGGTCGTGCACTCTCTCGTCAGGCTCGTCGACGGGAGCATGCTCGCGCACATGAGCGAGCCCGACATGCGCATACCGATCCAGTACGCTTTGTTCCATCCGGATGTCCCGGCCGGGTCCTTCGCGGGATGCCGCCTCGAGGACGTGGGAGCTCTGCACTTCGAACCGGTCGACTCGGGCCGCTATCCGTGCTTCAATCTGATATTGGGCGCCGGACGCGAAGGCGGCACGTCGCCGGTCGTGGCCGCCGTCGCCGACGAGGTTGCGGTGAGTGCGTTCTCGCGCGGCGCGATCGGGTTCGGGGACATTCCGGCGGTCATAGAGCGGACGCTCGACTCGGTGCCGAGAGGCGCCGCGCCCGACCTGGAGTCCGTGCTCGCGGCGGACGAGGAGGCCAGGGAGAGAGCGACCTGCGAGGCTGAACTCCTGGCCGCGAGGCGCTAGCGCACATGGAGGCCTGATGTTCGTCTTCTACCTTTACGCCGCCGTCCTCATAGGCATACTCGTCATTGTCCACGAGCTGGGCCACTTCGCGGCCGCCCGTGCCGCTCGAGTCACGGTCGAGCGTTTCTCCATCGGCTTCGGTCCCAAGATACTCACGATCAAGCGGGGCGAGACCGAGTACGCGATCTCCGCCATCCCGCTCGGCGGCTACGTGAAGATGGCCGGAACCGAGATCTCCGAGCATCCGACGGAGGCCAGCTACCCCCCGAACACATTTCCGGGCAAGCCGGCGGGCGTGCGGGCCCTGATCATCGCCGCGGGACCCCTCGCGAACGTCCTCTGGGCGTTCCTCGTCTATGTGGGGATCGTCTGGGTCGGCGGTGTTCCGACCTTCGGGGAAGAACCCATCGTCGGTATGGTAGAGCCGGACACGCCGGCCGCCGCCGCGGGCGTGAAGGTTCTGGACCGCGTGCTCTCGGTCGACGGCGCTCCGGTCGAGACCTGGGACGACCTCCGGGCCGACATCCAGTCGGCCGACCTGACTGACGGCATCACGCTGCGCGTCGAGCGACCGGGCGAGACGGAGCCGGTGACGCTCGTAGTCAGGGCCGTGCCTGACTCTCTGACGGGTGCCGTGGCGATCGGAGTGGCCGCGTACATCCCGCCCGTGATTGGGGACGTCATGAAGGAGAGCCCTGCCGACCTCGCCGGACTCAAGAGGGGCGACAGGGTGACCGCCATCGACGGCGAGCCCGTGCTCACCTGGTATCAGCTGTCGCAGATCGTGTCCGGCAGTCCGAACAAGGAGATCACGGTCGACTGGCAGCGCAACGGCCGCGACATGCAGGGGACCATGAAGGTCGACGAGACGCAGGAGGCGGTTGATATGACCACCGTGGTCAACGTCGGCACGATCGGCATCACGGTGCCTCTCATGATGGAGCGCGTCGGGTTCGGAGAAGCGGTGGCATCGGCCGCCAGGGTGTCGGTGTCGACCGCCTATCAGGTAGTGAGCCTCTTCGGCATGATCATCGCCGGGCGCGTCTCGATGGACATGATCGGCGGGCCCATACGCGTGGTGCAGATGGCGAGCGAGAGCGCGCGCTGGGGCGTGAGCTACTTCTTCGCGTTCATGGCCTACCTGAGCCTGAATCTCGCCGTGATCAACCTGCTGCCGCTGCCGATACTCGACGGCGGGCACCTCCTGCTGCTCGCGCTCGAACGCATAAGGAGGCGCGGGCTGACCGAGAGACAGCTTCTCGTGTGGCAGCAGGTGGGCCTCGTGTTCTTCGTCGTGCTCGCCATCTTCCTGCTCGCGAGAGACGTGTTCATGCTTCGGTGACGTGTTGATGTTTCGGCGGGGCTCGGTCGGTGAGGCCGAGTTGGTCGATGCGGCGGGCGCGCTTCTGTCGCGGCCCGGTCGTTGACTGAACAACGCGCGGCGATCGTCGTCCGATCATGTACACCCCCTTTCGACCCCCCTCGAACCTGTGTCGATCGTTGCCGGGACCCGACGGGCTCCGGCCGTGTTGACACGTGCCACGGGCAGGCCTAGTATGTTCAGTATGAATAAGATACGGATCCTAACGATAGCGGCGGCGGCCCTCGCGGTCGTTCTCACGGCCCCTCCGGGCGCCGGCGACGCTCGCGCGGAGCAGTTCGGCCGCAACAAGGTGCAGTACCGGGCATTCGACTGGAAGATCTCTCACACCGAGCACTTCGACATCTACTTCTACGAGGGCTCGGAGGACATCGCCGACGCGGCTGGAATCATCGCGGAGCAGGCGAATGGGGACTTCGAGCGCGTGCTCGGACACCGCCTGTCCACCGTCATCCCGGTCATCGTCTACGCGTCACACAACGACTTCCGGCAGACCAACGTCACCGACAGCCACATCGAAGAGGGCGTGGGCGGCTTCACCGAGTTCTTCAAGAACCGCGTGGTAGTTCCCTTCACGGGCTCGTACGAGGACTTCAGGCACGTCATCTACCACGAGCTGACGCACGTGTTCATGTTCGACATCGTCTACGGCGGCCTCGTGGAATCCGTCATCAGGCAGGCGTACACGAACCCCGTCCCGCTCTGGTTCACAGAGGGGCTGGCGGAATACGTGTCGCAGGGGTGGGACACCGAGGCCGAGATGATACTCCGCGACCTCACGATCTCGGACAGAATCGTCCCTCTCGAGTACCTCACGGGCGGCTACCTCGTCTACAAGGAGGGCCAGGCGGTCCTCAACTTCATCGCCGAGCGCTACGGCGAACCGAAGGTGGCGGAGATCGTCCGCGACATCGCGAAGACGCACAATCTGGACCGCGCTCTGCGCGACGCGCTCGGCCTGTCTACGGCGGAGCTCTCGGAAGAGGTCGAGAAGTGGCTCAAGGCCAGGTACTGGCCCGAGCTGGCAGACAGAATGAGGCGGGAGGATGTCGCCAAGCTGCTCACCGACCACGGCAAGGACGGTTCGTACTTCAACCTCGGGCCCGAGATCTCTCCCGACGGCAACAAGATCGTGTACGTCTCCGACAAGAGCGGGTTCGCAGACGTCTATCTCGTCTCCGCTCTCGACGGCCAGCGGCTCCGAAAGCTCGTGAGCGGTGAGCAGTCCAACGAATTCGAGACGATGCACCTTCTGCGCACCGGCTTCGGCTGGTCGCCGGACGGGACCCGGATCTGCTTCGCAGCGACTGGAGGCGCTTCAGACGCTCTCTACATCGTCGAAGCCGCAACCGGGCGCGTCGACAAGAAGCTGCTGTTCGACCTGGACGGTCTGTACACGCCCTCGTGGTCGCCTGACGGCGAGCACATCGTCTTCGTCGGGATGAGGTACGGCGCGTCGGATCTGTACCTGACCGACGTGGAAGGAGAGACGCTCGAGCGTCTCTCCGACGACTTCTTCGACGAGCGCGACCCCGAGTGGTCGCCGGACGGGACGCGCATCGCCTTCTCGTCCGACCGGGATTCGACGACGGACGTCGGTTTCCGCAGGACATACGACATCTACACGGTCGACGTGGGCTCGAAGGAGGTCGAACGCGTCGTCGCCATCTACGGCGACGAGGGCGAGCCGACGTGGTCTCCCGACGGTAGGATGCTCCTCTACTCGTCCGACCGGGACGGTTCGTCGGAGCTGTACTTCGCGGACCTCGAGAGCGGGCTGTCAGCCAAGGCGACGTATCTCGTCGGCGGGGCCGAGGCGCCGAGCTGGTCGCGAGAGGGTGACCGGCTGGCGTTCTCGGCATACGGCGACGTGGGCTGGGATGTCGCGATGGTGAAGGACCCGGTCGAAGCGTTCGCCGAGGTGGTGGACAGGAACGGCTGGTTCTCGAGCATGGATTCGACGCCGGCGCCCGGAGCCGACAGGTCTCACGTGGAGCCGGCGGCCGTGCGGATGCCCGACGCCGAGCAGGTCTTCGGTGACGGCGAGGGCATGGCGATGTGGCACGGGGAGTCGGACAGCACGCATACAGGGCCGATCGGTGCCGCCGGCGAGGAGTTCGCCCCACCGCCGCCTCCGCGCGAGGAAAGCGAGTCGGTGAGGAAGGTGCGCGAGGCGTTCGAGGCGGCGGAAGGCACCGCCGTGGCGCCGACGCTCCACAGCGAGGAGGACGAGCGGGTCCCAGGCACCATCGAACGGTACCGTCCCAAGTTCTCGCCCGACTGGATCAGCGGCGGCCTGGGATATACCTCGGGCTATGGGCTGTCAGGGGCCGCGCAGATCGCGATAAGCGACGTGCTCGGAAACCATCGCTTCTACATCGCAAGCGACTTCTTCTCGAGCATCGAGTCGAGCAACTTCTACATCCTGTATGAGCACCTGGCGAGGAGGGCCAACTTCTCGCTCGGTGTCTACAACTTCAAGGAGTACTACTACTCCGACCGCACGCGCCTCGGAGAGGACCTGGGCGAGAAGAGGTACTTCACCGAGCGCAGTTACGGGCTCTCCGCGGGCCTGTCGTATCCGTTCAGCAGGTTCACGAGGATCGAATTCGACGCCTCGGCGCTCTCGCTCGACAGGCAGTACGCCGAGGAGAACGCGTACGGCGAGGTGGAGCTGACCGACGAGAAGGTCGGCCGCTCCCTGATAGTGCCCAGCGCAAGGCTCGTCAACGACACGACGCTGTGGGGCAGCGTCGGGCCGATCGGCGGAGGCAGGTCGTCGATATCCGTCTCGAAGGCGTGGGAGCCGTCGGGTGACTTCGAGTACCTGACCGGCATCGCGGACGTTAGACGATACGTGCGGCTCGGGCAGAGACACACGCTCGCCCTCAAACTCGTCGCCGCCCGTTCGAGCGGGCGGAACGCGCAGAACTTCTTCGTCGGCGGCGTCAACACGATACGCGGCTATGACGACTTCGTGTTCAGAGGCAGGAACCTAGGCCTCGTGAGCCTGGAGTTCAGGTACCCGTTCATCGACTACCTGCAGATCGCTTCGCCGCTTCCGCTCACCCTCTACGGCCTGAGAGGCGTCATGTTCCTCGATGCGGGGGCCGCCTGGGACGACGAGTTCAGGGGCGTCGTGAGAGAAGGCGGTGCGCATCTCCAGGACATCAAGGCCGGATTCGGCGTGGGCGTGCGTATGCAGCTTGCGTTCTTCGTCATCAGGGTCGACCGCGCGTGGAGGACCGACTTCCACACGACGGGCGGGGCCGTCACCCACTTCGCGCTGGGCGCGGAGTTCTAACGGACGGCGTGGCGCGGCTTCCGGGCGCCGCGCTCGAGGGGGCAGAGCTGGCAACAGATCTCTTGAACGGCCTGAACACGGTGCAGCAGAGAGCGGTCCGCCATGAAAGCGGACCGCTGCTCGTGCTGGCCGGCGCCGGCAGCGGGAAGACGAGGGTGCTCACGTATCGCATCGCCCACCTCGTTTCGCGTGGCGTGAACCCCCGCAGGATCCTGGCCGTCACGTTCACCAACAAGGCCGCCGGGGAGATGAGGCGTCGAGTCTCCGACCTCGTCGGAGACGACGCCCGTCAGATATGGATCGGCACGTTTCACTCCGTCTGTGCGCGAATCCTCCGGCTCGAGGCGCGGTGGGGGTGGTGGTCGCCGTCGTTCTCGATCTACGACGAGACCGACCAGATCGCGCTGGTCAAGGACTGCATGAAGAGGGCGAACCTGGCGGAGTCGTCGCTGGCGCCTCGCAGTATTCTCTCGGCGATCTCCCACGCGAAGGACAGACTTCTCTCCGCGGACGCGTACTCCGCCGAGGGCGGGGGTTACTTCGAGGAGTGCGTGGCCAGGGTCTACCGCGAGTACGAGAAGGGGCTCATAGACAACAACGCCTTCGACTTCGACGACCTCATCATGCGGACGGTAGAGCTTCTGAAACGGAACCGGCCCGTTCTGGACGCGTACGCGGACCGGTTTGAGCACGTGCTCGTGGACGAGTACCAGGACACGAGCCACGCCCAGTACCAGCTTGTGAACCTGCTCTCGTCCGGCTGGCGCAACCTGTGCGTCGTCGGCGACGACGACCAGTCGATCTACGGCTGGCGAGGCGCCGACATCTCGAACATCCTTGACTTCGAGCGCGACCATCCAGACGCGGTCGTCCTCAGGCTCGAACAGAACTACCGTTCGACCAAGAAGATCCTCGCGGCGGCGCACGACGTCGTGAGCTGCAACGTCCGCAGGAAGGAGAAGGAACTCTGGACCGAGAGGGAGGAGGGACTGACCCCTCACCTCACGCGGACGGCGAGCGAGTACCGCGAGGCCGACCTGATCCGCGACACGATCATGAACAGGCTCTCCGGGCGCGGGCTCTCATACCACGACTTCGCCATCCTCTACCGAACGCACGCCCAGTCGAGGGTCATCGAGGACTCGCTGCGGCGCGCCGGGATACCGTACGACATCGTGGGCGGCGTGCGGTTCTACGAGCGCGCCGAGGTCAAGGATGTGCTTGCCTATCTCCGGGTCGTCGACAACCCATCCGACTCCGTGAGCCTGAAGCGCATCATCAACGTGCCGCCGAGGCGCATAGGGGAGAAGACGCTCGCGATGCTCGAACAGCACGCGGCCGACGCGGGCGTCGCGCTCCTGGACGTGGTCGCCGACCCGTCCCCGGCCGACGGCGTCTCGCCGGCGGCCGCCGACGCGCTGCGTGCGCTCGCCGGGCTGCTGACGAGGGCCGGGAAGACGGCGGAGGGCGCGCCTGTCGACGTCGTCATCCGCGAGGTGCTGGACGGCTCCGGCTATACGGAGTGGCTGGGTGGGCGGAAGAGCGAGCAGACGGTGGAGAAGCTTGCGAACGTCGAGGAACTCGTGTCGGCCGCGACCGAGTTCGCCGAGATGAGCGACGACCGGAGCCTGGGCGCCTTCCTCTCGCAGGTATCGCTCGTCGCGAACATCGACAGCTGGGAGGACCGGGCCAATGCCGTCTCGCTAATGACTCTCCACAACGCCAAGGGCCTCGAGTTCACCGTTGTCCTGATACCCGGCCTCGAGGACGGCCTCCTGCCTCACGAGTCGTCGTTCGGCGACGAGGAGGAGCTGGAGGAGGAGCGGAGGCTCTTCTACGTCGGGATGACGCGGGCGATGGACGAACTCTACCTGTTTGCCGCCGGCGTGCGCCGGCGCGGCGGGATGATGGACGCACGGTCTCCGTCGAGATTCCTGGACGAGATCGGCCCCGGCCACCTGACGGAGCAGTCGGTCCTGGAGTCCGTGGCGCGGCCTCGCGCCCCTGAGGCGCGCCGAGCGAGACGCACCTCCTACGTCGACGAGTTCCCCGACTACGAGAACATGTCGCAGGAGCGAAGCGGGCTCGGCCCTGGCACCCGCGTCGCGCACCCTTCACTCGGCGAGGGCGTCGTCATCGACGTTTCTGGAAGCGGCTTCGACGCCGTCTTGAACATCCGTTTCGACGACGGCATCGAGAAGCGGATCATGGTACGCTACGGCAAGCTGCGCGTCCTCGATTCCTAGGGAGGTCGCCGTCATGCCTGTTCCCGAGAACATGGTCGGGGAGATGGCCGCCCTCGCCCGCCTCAGGCTCTCCCGCGCCGAGGCCGAGTCCATGGCCTCCGACCTCGAGGCGATCCTCGACTTCGTGGACGTGTTGGCCGAGGCGCCCGACCTTGAGGTCGAGGAACCCTCGTCGTCCGGAGGGCTGCGGCCCGACGATGCCGGCGGTACGTTGACCCGGGAGGAAGCGCTTGCCAACGCCCCCGAGCTGGTGAACGGCCTCTTCGCGGTCCCGCGGTTCCTTCCAGAAGAGTGAGACCCTTCGAACTCGCATACGCCGAGGCCTCGCGCCTGCTCCGCGACCGCGAGCTGTCGTCGAGAGAGCTGTGCGCGTCCGTCATGGACCGCATCGATGAGACGGACGGCCGAGTGCGCGCGTTCCTGTCCGTGCGAGACAGGCGGGACGTGCTCCGGGACGCGGCGCACGCCGACGAGGCAAGGGCACGCGGAGATGCCGGGCCGCTCTCGGGCATTCCAGTCGCCGTCAAGGACAACATCGTCGCCACCGGACTCCCCACGACCGCCGGGTCGAGGATCCTCGAGGGATACGTCTCGCCTTACGACGCCACGGCGGTCGTCAGACTGAAGGCAGCGGGCGCGGTCGTGATCGGCAAGACGAACCTGGACGAGTTCGGCATGGGCTCGTCGTGCGAGAACTCCGCGTTCGGTCCGACGCGAAACCCGTGGGACCCCGAGCGCGTCCCCGGCGGCTCGAGCGGCGGCTCCGCGGCAGCCGTGGCCTCCGGGATGTGCACTCTCTCGCTCGGGACGGACACGGGGGGTTCCGTGCGGCAGCCCGCGGGGTTCTGCGGAGTCGTCGGCATGCTTCCCACGTACGGCGCGGTCTCCAGGTACGGCCTCGTCGCGTTCGCTTCATCCCTGGACCAGATAGGCCCCATCTCGCGCGACGTGGCCGGCGCGGCCGCGCTCCTTCGCGCGGTCGCGGGTGCCGATCCGCATGACGCCACCTCGACGGGAGTCGACGCGGGGTCACGCGGGGCGACGAGCCTGGCCGGCGTCCGGCTGGGGCTTCCGGCGGAGTGCCTGGAGGACGTCGACGAGGGCGTGCGGGACGTCTTCCTGGAGGCTCTCGACGCCGCCGGGAGTGCCGGGGCGGAGGTCGTCGAGGTGAACCTGAGCCTTCTCAGGTTCGCCCTTCCCGCTTACCACATCGTCGCGGACGCAGAGGCCTCGGCGAATCTCGCCAGGTACGACGGTGTCGTGTACGGCAGCCGCGTGCGCGGCGCGGGCGACGTCGAGGCGATGTACGAGGAGACGAGAGGGGCGGGGTTCGGGGTCGAGGTCAAGCGGCGCATCGTGCTCGGCACGTTTGCTCTGTCCGAGGGCTACCACGAGAGGTACTACGCGCGGGCTCAGAAGGTGAGGGCCGGCCTCGCGGCCGACCTGCGGGCCGCGCTCGGCGTCGTCGATCTCGTCGTCACCCCGAC
>CAYNQF010000033.1:12466-22890 GCA_964399265.1 uncultured bacterium
AGCGGGTGAACGAGCCGGTCCGCATGTACGAGGCGGACACCTTCACGACGGTCGCCAACCTCGCGGGCGCCCCCGCGATCTCGCTCCATTGCGGGCGCGACGCGGAAGGTCTGCCCGTCGGCCTGCAGCTCTTGGGACGCAGGTCCGGCGACGCGGGGCTCCTGGAGATCGCGGCCGCGCTAGAGTCCGCGCTCCCGACGGCGGGACTTGCGCCGCTGTAGCGGGCCCGAGGTGACCGAGGACAGGCGGAGGCCATGAGCTATCTCCCGGCCATAGGTTTCGAGGTGCACGTCCAGCTTCGCACGCGCTCGAAGATGTTCTGCGCGTGCCCCAACGAGCAGGGTGCTCCCCCTAACACCAACGTCTGTCCGGTCTGCCTGGGCATGCCGGGCGCGCTGCCCGTGCCCAACCGGGCGGCGTTCGAACTCGGGATCCTCATCGCGCTAGCGCTCGGCGCGGACATCTCCAGTGCCACGGGCTTCGCGCGCAAGAGCTACTTCTATCCCGACCTTCCCAAGGGCTACCAGATCACGCAGCACGGTTCACCTCTGGCGCTCGGCGGCTCGTACCGTGCGGGCACGGCGGACCGCGCGGTACGAGTCCGCCAGATCCATCTCGAGGAAGACGCGGGCAAGACGACGCACGCAAAGGCGGGCGGGTCCGAGTTGAGCCTGGTCGACATGAACCGGTGCGGCATCCCGCTCGCTGAGATCGTGACGGAGCCCGACATCGAGAGCCCCGAGGAGGCATCCGGGTTCCTGAAGGAACTGAGACGCGTCCTCGTCTTCCTGGGCGTGACCCGAGGCCGGATGCAGAAGGGCGAGCTGCGATTCGACACGAACGTGTCGCTCAGGGCCGGCCCGGACGCGCCGCTCGGACGCCCGACCGAGATCAAGAACCTGAACTCGTTCCGCTCCGTGCGCGCCGCCCTCGGCTACGAGATCGAGAGGCAGTCGCGGGCGCTCGAGTCCGGCACGCCCGTCGAACGCGAGACGCTCTTGTGGGACCCGTCGTCGGGGCGCGCCATACCCATGCGCACGAAGGAGGCCTCGCGCGACTACAGGTACTTCCGTGAACCCGACCTTCCGGACTACCGCATCGGCGACGAGTGGGTGGACTCCATAAGAGAGGCCATGCCGGAACTCCCGCGTCAGGCCGAGTCCAGACTCGTGAGGAGCCTGGGCCTTCGGGAGCACGATGCCCGGCTCGTGTCGTCGACGCCCGAGACGCTGGAGTTCTTCGAACGCGTGTTGGGCGAGGTCGCCGCCGGCGGCCCGCGCACCGTGGCCTCGGTCGTGGCCAACTGGGTGAACGTGATCCTTCCGGACGTCCTTCGCGACGCCGGCATCGAACGCGCCGCGGCACCGGAAGCGGCAACGAGGCTTGCCGAGGTTCTGACCCTGAGGTTGAGGGGAGACATCGGCGACGCGGCGGCGCGCACGCTGCTGCTGGAGACGCTCCGGCGCGGGTTGCCGGTGGCCCGTCTCGTCTCCGAGATGGAACTTTACGTCATCGACGACGCGGAAGCCCTGCGTGCGATCGCGCGAGGCATTCTGGCCTCTTACCCCGGGCAGGCGAGGAGATGGGCAAGCGGAGAGGAGCGGCTGCGCGACTTCTTCATGGGCCTCATCATGAAGGAGACGAGGGGGAGAGCCGATCCCGCTACGGCCGTGGAAGCGCTCGAGAAGGAGCTTTCCCGGGTCTGAGAACGGGTCCGGCAACCGTTCCGTGCCGCGTGGCTCCGGGAAGTCCAGCACCAGTCTCACCACCGGCGCATCCGAAGTTCGCGGACCGCCTTGCGCTCCCTGGTCCTTGAGGAGCGTTCATTGACCAACCGCTCGTCCTGTGATATAATGAGAAGGAGAATGCGTGATTCCATCCTTGAGCATCGGCACACGCCGCGGCGGGGGGACGATAATGTTCTGGAGACATGCTAACAGACGACTGGTAGTGCTCTTGGGTGTAGCACTCCTCACGGCGGCCGCGGCTCACGCGGCTCCGACAGCGGGCATCGAGGCGGACGGGTATCTCCGGGACTACCAGCGGGTGAACCTGAAGGCGGTCGACCCCGTGTACGACGACTCGGCCCCAGACGACAACGTCGGAGATCTGACCACCTTCTACGCCGACCAGGAGCCGGACAGGCTCGTTTTCTGGGTAGCGACCTACGGCATGGGCAAGGACGCCTTCATGCCCGACGGCTCGAGCGTGTACGTCCTCGTCGACTACCGGGACGGCGGCAGCATGGCGGTCCCGGGGACCGAACACCACGTTCCGATCATGTGGGACGTCGCGGTCGGCATCGGATCGGACGGCAGGGGCACGTACTCGGCCGGCGCGTACAGGTCCGGCTCGAGCGATCAGGTGAGGGGGCTTCTAAGGGGCTCGGCGGTCGACCGGAACACGCGCTCGATCGAGCTGTCTCTGAATCTGCCCGAGGACTTCAAGGACGCCGTCTGCGCGGCGGCGGGGGCTGCGCGTTCCACGTACGGCGAGATCGCCGCCGAGGCCGCCGCCGGCGAGTCGACGCCCGTCCGGTACTGCGTGGTGTCGGTGGTGGACGGCGCGGTGCGCGACGAGCTTCTCGCCACGAATGAGCCCAGGCGCGGGGCCCACAACGTCGCGTTCGTCCAGCACGGCAACCAGGGCCTCACGTACACGACGGTCTTCTGGGGAGTCAAGGGTGAGAACGCGTCGTACCCGGGCGCGACGGACAATCCCGACGACGGCTTCGACGAGGTCCTGGACGCGCACGACTACTACAACATACCCGGCAACTTCCACATGGCCGGCACTCTGATGACGGCCGCCGAGTGGCACGACCCGGCGTTCAACGACTCGCTCGTGAACGGCGTGAACGAGGGCTGGGCCAACATGGTCACGTCCGCCTACGCCCAGCACATCATGCCCTTCGTCTACGACGACATGAACAGCTGGGCCGTGTACACAGAGCGCGAGATGGACAACTACCGCTACGGCCAGTGGCCCACGGTGGCGTGGGTTCCCGAGCGGGTGTGGGTGGAGAACCCCGACAATGACGGCAACGGCATCAACGCCTCGTGCTGCGTCAACGACTACATAGGTGACGACTTCCTGGACAACGGTGTCGCCGCGGTGATCCTCGACGACTACGTGCACTGCGGCTACATGGACAACGTCTACGACGACCACCACGTCTACAGCTACAACGGCATCAAGGTGCTGCCCATCGACAACGACTTCGTCGGGCAGATGAACTACGACGCCGGCGTCGCCATGAACACGATCTGGGGTTCGTCCTCGGACGAGATCATCCTCTACGGCAACGACTGGGAGGTCGTGGCGGAGGTGGCGGGCTTCGACGTCACCCACCCGAACGCGCTCGAGAACTACATCTACGTCCTGCAGCAATGCAGCCTGAACTCGGGGTCGATCAGCGCGTGGAAGGTCGACGACATCATCACGAACTTCCCGTCCTACGCGATCACGCTTCAGAACGGCACCTACGGACTGCTCGGCGAGTGGTACGGGTACGGCGGAGGCTGCAACCAGTGGTACTGCACCTGGGCCGGCTACACCGGCGACGCCAACCTCGACGCGCACTCGCCGAAGTGGGGCTACGAGGCGATCTGGCAGAACGCGCGGAGCAACATCGTGACCGGTCCGAATAACGCTCTGTCGCAGGCCGCGTGGTACGTGCTCATGTCGATGCTCCACGAGACCGGGTGGCAGGACGCCGGCCAGATAGCCGACTGGGAGAACCGCTACTCGAACCACATGAAGAACGCCAACTGCTACTCGGAGGCGGCGCGCTGGGCCGAGGGCTTGGGTTCCTACGGCACCAACCCCACCGGCGCCTACCTCGCGGACTTCGATCAGGACGGCGGCAACGAGGCGGTCATCTACAACGACCGCCTGATGGCCGTCTTCGAGTCTATCGGCGGCAAGGCGAACTGGGTCTTCGCCAAGGGCTCGGGCTACGGGTACTCGGTCGTCGGCAACGACAACGTCTACTGGGCGGAGACGTCCGGCGACTGGAACGAGACCAACCACGTGGCGGCTCTCTCTGACGTGAGCGTCGGCGGGATCGACCGCGAGCACGACACGTACGACATGACCGTCGTGCAGGGGGCGGGCAGCACCGTCGAACTCAAGCTTGCGCACGCGGACGGTGTGGTTGAGAAGACCGTCAAGCTCACCCTCGGCGACCCGTATCTAGACGTGATCTACGAGGCGGGCGGCTCCGACGTCTACGTCAAGACCGGATGGACGCCGGACCTCGTCGACCTCATATGGGACACCGAACTCTACCGCGTGTGGGACCCGGGAACGGGCAGCTATTTCGGCCAGCGCAACGCATCGAGCGCCGCTACCGGGGCCATCGTCGTCGGTCAGGGGGGTGCCGCGCACAACCTGTCGCAGACGGCCACGCTGCTCGAGGTCGACGAACTCAAGGGGACGGGGCAGTTCGAGTTCTACCTCTACGCCGGAGCGACGAGCGCGCCTGTCTCCGACCAGATCGCGGAGCTTGGGGCGCTCTCTGCGGCACTCACCGACACACTGCCGCCTCGTCCGCTCTACGGCTACTACTATCCGAGCGCCGACCGCCTGGTCATCACGTTCAACGAGGTCGTGCAGTACGACAACACGAACCTGACGGGCGTCAGCATCGACGAGAACGGGGACAGCGTGCCGGAGGTGACGTTGACCTCTGGCGCGTATGTCCTCAACACCGAGAACTCCAACGTCATCCGGATCCAGGTGACGCCGGCGACGGCGGCGCTGATCGAGGGGCTGAACCCGGGGACGCTCGACCTGAACTTCAACGTGGACTCGTTCTTCGACCCGCCCGCGAACGGCAACGAGCAGGTGGACAGCAACGACAACGTCAAGCTCTACTATGGGGCCGACACCAAGATCACGATAGACGGCTACTTCGATCCGGCGGAGTGGGTGCCCTACACGCTGGTCGTGGACGATCCCGACGACGACAGCACCTGGCATCCGGCGGGACAGCCGCTCATGAACGAGCTGTACGGGCTGTACGTCGACTGGGACGCCGACTTCCTGTACCTGGGCGTCAACGGGCAGGTCGAGTCGAACAGCTGGATCCTCTACCTGGACGTCGACCCGGGCACTGCGAACGGTCAGACGGACCTCACTGCCATAGACACGTGGGAGAGGGGCGCGACATTCACGGCGAGCGGCTTCGCGGCCGACTACCAGTACGGCTGTTACCAGCACCAGAGCGCGTTCGACTCGGACAGCTTCTTCTCTATAGACTCTGCGACGACGACCACCGCGCTCACTGATTCGATCATCTCCGCGTTCGACTCGTTCCACGCCTACGGCATCGACGGCGGAAGCGAGATGGCGATCCCGTGGAACGTTCTCTACGGGCTGGGGCCGGGACAGGTACCGGTGAACGCTGAGTTCTCGCTTGTGTCCTCGATCTGCTGGGACCCGGAGCCCGACGGCGAGCTCGGCGGCGACTCGGCGCCGTCGAACATATCGGCCGCTCTGCCGGTGATCGACAACGTCTACACGATCATCATCGACCACGACGGCGACGGGCTGCCCGACGAGGGTTCGACCGACGTGCCGGAGGACGAGGTCGTTCAGGGCGGCACCAGGCTCATCCAGAACAGGCCAAACCCGTTCAACCCTACGACCACCGTCTCGTTCGTCGTCGCCGGTCGTCCGACCGACGTGACGCTGGCGGTGTACGACATCTCCGGCAGGCGCGTCGCAACGCTGGTGGACGGTCTGACAGGTCCCGGTGAGCACAAGGTGGTCTGGGACGGCAGAGACTCCTCGGGGCGGCCGGTCGCGTCGGGAGTCTACTTCGCCAGGCTCGAGGCCGGTGCGGCTCACGATGTCACCAAGATGATCCTGCTGAAGTAGCCGCGGGCGGGCCTGTCACGGCCTGCGCCGCGCAGCAGTGCGATTGACACAACCCTTCGGGGCCCGCGTCAGAGACGCGGGCCCCGTCGCGTTCATGTGACGGCCGCTCACGCTGCCTCGGTAGGCTCGCGCGGGGCTTTCGAGTTGACCCGCGGTTTCCGCGCGCCTAGACTGCTCATGCGTGCGCCGGGCGCCTCCGGACGCCGGTATCGAGAACACGGGAGGGAACATGTCGGGAGCAGACGAGCAGGAGAAGGGGATCGACGGCCACCTCTTTCGCCTCATCGCCACGTTCGAAGCCGCGGCCATGCAGCAGCTCGGGAAGATCGCCAACCCGATCACGGGCGACGTCGAGGTCAGCCTCGATGGCGCGCGTGATGCCATTGAGATGCTGGACATGGTGAGACGCAAGACGACCGGCAACCTGAACGGAGACGAGGGCCGCTTCCTGGATCATGTGCTCTACCAGCTGCGTATGAACTACGTCGACGTGGCTGGCGAGACCGCCTCGGGCTCGGAGCGGAGCGACGACGGTGGCGGGTCGGACGCCGAGCCGCCGGATGCCGCGGCGGAGGCGGCAAGCACCGGGGATGCGGACGTCGGAGACGATGGGGCCGACTCCGACGGAGACGTGCGGGGAGACGGGGGCGCATGAACTTCCGGCACCCGGTCCGCCCCAGGACCCATCGTCGGGGCAGCTCCGTCGTCCTCTCTCTAGTGGTTCTGCTGCTCGCGGCTGAGGCGCAGATCGTCGAGGCCGCGCAGACATCATCCTGTTCGATGGACGGGACCATCGGTCTCATCCGCGTCAGCTCCGCGCAGACGCAGACGCGCGGGGTCCTGTCTGCTGCTCTCGCGGCGCGTTACTACGAGTCGTATGACCTCTCGGGCGCCCTGGGCGTCGACGGCCCCGGACGCTACACCGGGGTACATCTGAATGCCAGCTACGGGCTATCCAACTGGTTCGAGGCCGCCGTCGACCTGCCGTTCCGGCGCGCGTCGTGGTCGGGGGACGGCTACGACGTGAGCGGGGAGGTCCTGGACGCCCCGCGCCTGGCGGCCAAGCTGGGTACTCCCCTGTGGGACTCCGGCATCTCGGTCGCGCTCGAGGGCAGGTTCAACGTCCCCCTGGACCAGGAACTCAGTGTCTCCGCCCCGGGCGGGCCCTCGTACTTCCTGACGGGAGGCAGCACTGCCGACTGGCAGGTGCTCTTCCTCACGACCCTCGACCTGACCGAGAGCTTTCCGGTTCGCGCTCACGCGAACGTCGGCTGGGCGTTCAACGCGGACGACCGTGGCCGGAGGTTCTACCCTGACTACTACACCTCGTCGACGCAGGGAGGATCCGGGTCGAGCGACGCCCTGCTCCTGCGCGGCGCGCTCGAGTTTCCGGGACGCTCCGTCGACCTGTTCACGGAGTTCGTCGGCGACATCTCGATGAACGACGAGGTCATCGCCGCGAAGGAGAACCCCCTGACGGTCACGCCCGGTGTTCGCGTGCGCGTCGGCGGGCTTTCGGCGACGGTGGGCTTCAGCGTGGCCATCTCGGGGAACGACGCGTCGACGCCGTCGTTCGATCCGCACGACGCGTTCCCCGACTGGGCCGTAACGGCCTCGATCGGGTTCGGTTGGCCGGTTACCGCGGCCGACACCGACGGCGATGGAATTCCCGACTATCGCGACGAGTGTCCGAACGTACCCGAGGACCGCGACGGCTACCAGGACGAGGACGGGTGCCCTGACCCGGACAACGACGGAGACGGCATTCCCGACATCGTTGACGGGGACCCGTGGCTGCCGGAGGACCTCGACGGGTTCGAGGACGACGACGGCATTCCCGACCTCGACAACGACGGCGACGGGATCATCGACTCGCGGGACATGTGCCCGAACGAGCCGGAGGACCTCGACGGGTTCGAGGACCAGGACGGCTGCGAGGACCCATGAGCGACTCGGAGAGGCCGCGCAATCCCATTCCCACGGTCGACATCATCATCGAGTACGGGGGAGGGATCGTTCTAATAGAGAGGAAGAACCCGCCGGCCGGGTGGGCTCTGCCCGGCGGCTTCGTCGACTACGGCGAGTCCGTCGAGAGCGCGGCCGCGCGGGAGGCGATGGAGGAGACGGGGCTCTCGCTCCACGACCTCCACCAGTTCCACGTCTACTCCGATCCGAGGCGCGACTGCCGGATGCACACTATGACGACGGTGTTCGTCGCCAGGGGTGAGGGCGAACTCAAGGCCGCCGACGACGCCCTGTCTGCGGCGGTGTTCGAGGGAGAGCTTCCGGAGCGGATGGCGTTCGACCACCGTTCGATCATAAGGGACTACCGCGCTGACAGGTGGGCTCGCTGACGCTCACTCGTCCTTCTCGCTCTCCTTCGCCTCGTTCCAGACCCTGTCCATGGCTTCCAGTCCCACGTCTCGCAGGTTGCTGCCGCGAAAGGCCCTCTCTATCACCGCGAACCGCCTGCGGAACTTGAGGTTCGTCGCTCTGAGCGCCGCCTCCGGGTCTACGGAGAGGAATCGCGCCACGTTTACGACGGCGAACAGAAGATCACCCAGCTCCTCGGCATGACGCCCGGTTTCCCCGGCGTCGACCTCGGTCCTCAGTTCTGACAGCTCTTCCTCTATCTTCTGGAGTACGAGGGCGACGTCGTCCCAGTCGAATCCGACTGCGGCGGCCTTCTCCTGGAGGCGTCTCGCAGCAAGGAGCGCGGGCATCTCCTTCGGCAGGCCGTCAAGGATCGACTCGCGCTTCGCGTGAGAACTCTCGGTGAGCTTCGTCGTCTCCCAGGTCGCCCTCACCTCCTCCGGAGTGGACGCGGTCTCGGCGCCGAAGACGTGCGGGTGCCTCCGCCGAAGCTTGTCGTCGATGCCGCTCAGGACGTCGGCCATGTCGAAGCGACCCTCCTCCTCGGCGATCCTCGCCATGAACACGACGAGGAACATGAGGTCCCCCAGCTCGTCCCGGAACCGATCGTCTCCGCCCTCGTCCATCGCCTCCAGAAGTTCGTGGAACTCCTCTACGAGGTGCGGGCGCAGGGTGTCGACCGTCTGCGCCCGGTCCCACGCGCAGCCGTCGGGTGACCTCAAATGCGTCGTCAGCTCCAGCAGCTCGGCGAACGCCGCCGATGATCTCTCCGTACTCACGTGTCGTCCTCCGCGGGCGCTCGGGAGAACTCCGAAGCCCGCAACGCCCCCGGAGGGGCGCTTCAGTATACTTCATGTACATCCCATATCGGGTAACGCGGTGACGTGTGTAACGATACAGTAGAGGACCCGCGGTTTCAATGGGGGGAGTGCGTTTGTGAAGAGATCGCCCGCCCATAGGGCATTCCGAGGATTTCCAGGTCGCATTCGATTCGAGGTAATGTCTTGTACCACAATGAGTTAGCTCTGAATCAGGCCGCTGGCACGCGCCTTGCTCTGAAGGGGCCACAAGTGGCGCGCGCCGGGGGTTCTCAGAACGGGACCCCGGCACCTCGCCGCTGACGGGCATGGACGCGGGCGGCGTGCGAGAGCGCCCAGGTTCTTTGACAGCGCGCACGGGAGGGCGCCCGACAGGCGAAAGAGCTTGCGGGCGGGAGCGTCCCGTGCTAATTGGTACGAGCTTGGGCGCGGGCCCGCCTAAGGGTCCGCGTGCGGGGTCGAGCACAGGTTCGGACGCGAGTCCTGGAGCAGGACCTGGGGGTTGTGTGGAGTTCTCCACCTGGATAGAGATAGACCTCGACGCTCTGGCGGCGAACATCGGAGCGGTCAGGGCGCGAACGGGTGAAGGCGTCGGGATCATCCTTGTGGTCAAGGCCGATGCCTACGGTCACGGCGCGGTCGAGGTTGCGAGGGCGGCCGTCCGGAGCGGCGTCGATGTGCTGGGCGTGGCGACGCTCCACGAGGGCATTGAGCTGCGACAGGCGGGCATCGACGCGCCGATACTCATCCTGAGTCCTTCGATGGAGGACGAGGCGGGCGCCATCGTGGAGTACGACCTGTCCTGTTCGGTGCAGAGCCTTGCGATAGCGCGGGCCCTCTCGAGGGCCTGCGTTGACCGGAAGAAGCGCTGCACGATACACGTCGAGGTCGACACGGGGATGGGCA
Source organism: uncultured bacterium (assembly GCA_964399265.1). GTDB lineage: Bacteria > Joyebacterota > Joyebacteria > Joyebacterales > Joyebacteraceae > WJLY01. Next base: position 22,447 of record CAYNQF010000033.1, read on the forward strand.
GGAGCGGGGTGCTGCTCGAGGAGGCCGTGCCGTTCATCACGGCGGTGGCCAAGCTGCCCGAGGTGATCCTGGAGGGCGTCTACACGCACTTCCCCTCGTCGGACGATGATCCGGAGTTCACCGAGAGGCAGGTCGAGAGCTTCCTGGGTCTGCTCGCCACGCTTGAGAGGAGGTCCATCAACGTCCCGATGAGGCACGCGGCGAACAGCGGCGGCGTGCTGGAGGTGCCCGGGTCGGTGAAGCGACCCTTCAACATGGTGAGGCCGGGGCTCATGGTCTACGGGCTGACCCCGACCACGATCGATGCGGACGACGTCGCCTTGACGCCGGTGATGAGCTTTAAGTCCAGGATCGCTCAGATACGGGATCTGCCGGCGGGGCACCCCGTGAGCTACGGGAGGACGTTCAAGACGCCGGAGCCCATGAGGACCGCCGTGGTTCCGG
>CAYNQF010000034.1:0-22558 GCA_964399265.1 uncultured bacterium
GCAGTCCTCCACTATGTTCGTCACGTCGCCCGCGCCGTGCCCGAAGTAGACGTCGCCGCCTATGCTGCAATTGCGGACGACATGCGAGGTGGACTCGAAGACCTGCCCGTGAACGAACCGCACGTCCTGTTCCACGGAGCTGTTCGTGATCGCGTACGAGTGGTTGGGGGGGTAGCCCACGCCCACGGCATCGACGGCGCAGCTGTCGACCACGATCGGCGCATTGATGCTGTCGCGCGCGGACGTCTCCCAGGCGAAGCGCCCCTCCTCCGGACGCCCCGTCGCAGCGAGCATATTCCCCCAGAACGTCACTCCGTCGCAGGTCAGGCGTTTGAACGTGACCGCCTGGGTATCGCGGTCGGCACTGACCACAAACCGCGCGTTGACAATGCTGGAATCGCGACCGGCGCCTCTGAAGGTGAGCACCTTGGGTACGTCTATGTCCTCACGGCGCGAGTAGGCCCCGGCGGCGAGCACGACGGTCCAGCCCGCGTGAGCCGCGGAGATCGCCTCCTCTATCGTGTTAAAGGGCTTCTCCCGTGTGCCCTCTTCCTGGCCGGTGTAGTCCGGGTCCACGTAGACGGGACCCGCCAGCGGGTCGTCGTCATCGTCCGACTCACTCGGCCCGCTGCTGCTCGAACAGCCGAAGAAGGGTACGAGCGCCATCGACGCGATCAGCAGCAACAGGACCAGGGCCCAGCGGACTCCCGAGACCATGGACTACCACCCTTCCCTGTGTACGCGCGCGGCGTCGTACTGAGTTCTGGCTTCCTTCTCCTCTCCGGGATGCCCTATGGAGAGAACCGCCAGAGGCGTGACCGGGTCCTCGATGCCCAGCAGTTCCTTCGTCGGGTCCACGCGCTCATGGTTCGGATGGCAACCGAGCCACACGGCCCCCAGTCCCATCATGGAGACGGCGAGCAGGATGTTCTCGGTCGCGGCCGAGCAGTCCTGCACCCAGTAGCGGTCTGAGATGCCGGGGTCGCCGCACACGACGATGCAGAGCGGCGCCTCGCGCAGCATGTCCCAGTGCGAGCCGTAGTGCGAGAGCTTGTCGAGTATGTCCCTCTCGGTTATCACCACGAAGTGCCAAGGCTTCTTGTTGCTCGCCGACGGCGCGGCCATGCCGGCCTCGAGCAGCTTCGTGATCTGCTCCTCCGTGATCGGCTCGGACGTGTACCTGCGGATGCTCCTTCTCTTCAGGATCGGCTCTATCATCATCACTCCTCGTCCTTGTACTCCTCGATCTGCGCGTCGCCCCAGAGCCGCTCCAGCTGGTAGTAGTCGCGCGTCTCGCTGTCGAAAACATGCACCACGACATTGACGTAGTCGATGAGCACCCAGCGCAGCGCCTCGTAGCCCTCCACGTGCCACGGACGCTCGTCGGACTCCTTCATCCCCTCGACGATGCCGTCCGCTATCGCCCTCACGTGTGTGTTGCTCGTCCCTTCGCAGATGACGAAGAAGTCGCACGTGTTCGTGAGCCCCCGAAGGTCCAGAGAGACCACGTTCTCCGCCTTCTTGGAGAGTGCAAGATCGGCCACCTTGTTAACGAATCTCTTCGAGCTCTTGTACAATAGCTACCCTCCGAGCTTCACCTTGCTTATCAGCGGTGACTTCTCGCCCGAGTCGTCGTGAACGATCCTCGTTATGACGGCCTGCCGCCGCTCGACGCGACGGAGTCGCATGTCGTACAGCCACACCCCGATGAAGGAGGCGACCAGGAAGACGACGGCCAGCACTATCGGAAGACCCGAGTCGGCGCTTCCGCCGACTATGGCGCTTCCGATCATGAACCCGACGATGGTCAGCAGTATCGGGATCATGTAGATGATGAATGCCGCCGCCACCACCCGCCCCGCGGCGATCTCGACCTCCACACTATCCCCCTCCACCGCGCCCACCTGGTTGGTCGCGAGCAGCAGAAGCTCCTTGCCGCTGCCGGCCATGAGACACGCCCCGCAGCTCTCGCACTCCTTGCTCACCGGCATCGCCACGATGGCGGCCTCGTCCTTCACCGAGACGACGCATCCCGTCTCTTTCAAGCCAGTGCTCCTTCCGATTGACCCGGACCCATCCGCCTCCGATTATGCCCCAGCGGGCCGCGCCTTCTCAAGGTCGAACGACCCCATCCGCCCCAGCGCCAGGAACGCCACGAGCCCCGTGACCAGGCCCGCGACCGCCGCCAGGAGCAGCGCTGCGGGCAGAAGACGCCAGGCGGCGCTCCAGCCGAGGTAGAGCGAGCCCACGACGCCGAGCTGGGCCACGTTGTGGGCTGCAGCGCCCAGCATGCTGAGCCCAGCCACCCCGAGCGGCGGGAACGCGACCTTCCGCGCGGCGCCCATGGCGAGCACGGCCGCTATCCCACCGGCGGCCGAGAGCGCGAAGGTGGGCCCCAAGAAGGTCCCCACGATGAGCGAGGCCAGAAGCACCCGGAGGATCGTCAGAAGCAACGCGTCCCTGAACCCCAGCGTGAGCAGCGCGATGACGGTGACCACGTTGGCGAGGCCGAGCCTGGCGAATGGGAACGGCTGCGGTATGAACCGCTCGACCGCATGCAGCACCAGGGCCGCCGCCAGCAACAACCCGAAGTACGCCACTCGACCGCCCTTGGTCGTTCGCATCGTCACCTCGTCATGGCGTCGGTCGAGCCCCGGCCGAGCACGCGAACGACCACGCCGTTCGGAACGCACACGGTCGACTCCCCCGGCCTGGCGACGGGGCCGGTCGCCACACAGGTGTGATTGGGACACGGAGAGGACGCGATGCGGACCTCGCCCCCGCTCACGACCACGGTCGTCGTTCCCAGCGGGCCCTCTACGTCGATCGTAGCGTCAGCACCCAACGGCATGACCCGACTCCACCCGTCGGGTCCCTCAACGACCGCCACGGCGCCCGCGGACGGCGCCCGCGGCGCGAACATGAGGACGAGCCCGACGCCGACGAGCGCGTACAGGACCAGCCTGTCCGCGCCCGTCATGAACGAGGTCAGAGCACGCGCGCGGGACGCCCGGACACGGTCCCGCACGTCCCCGTCCACTCCGTTCCTGTCGCCCGTCGCGCGCGTCATCAGTCGCACCAGAGGAAGTCGGCCGTGCGCCCGCACCTGGTGCAATCGCCGTCGACCACGCCCACGACCTTGACCGAGTACCCGGTGCGATGAACCTGGAGGTTCCCGCAGTTCGGGCAGTAGGTGTTCGAATCGACACCACCGACGTTGCCCAGATACACGTAGAAGAGCTCCTCGCGGGCGATGGCGGCCGCCCTCTTGAGCGTATCGACGGGCGTCGGGTCGATCTTCATCTTGTGGGTCGGGTAGTAGGCGGAGAAGTGCAGCGGCACGGTCTTGCCGACGTCCGCCATGAAGTCAACCAGCTCCCGGAGTTCCTCGTCCGAGTCATTGAGCCCCGGTATGACGAGGTTGGTCACCTCGACGAAGGAATGCTCCACCCCCAGCCTGATCGAGCGCTTCACGGCTTCGAGTCCGTCGACGTGGCAGTACTTGCGGTAGAAGTCGGGGTTCATCGACTTGAGGTCGATGTTCATGGCGTCCACGACGTGCAGAAGCTCGCGCAGCGGCTCCTCGTTCAGAACGCCGTTGGTCACGAGGATGTTCTTGAGGCCGCGCTCGTGCGCGAGCGCGCCCGCGTCGAGCAGATACTCGAACCACACCATCGGCTCGGTGTACGTGTAGGCGATGCCGAACGAGCCGTGCTCCGCAGCGAGGTCGGTCAGTCGCTCGGGTGGCAGCGTCGTCGTCGGCGCGAGCTGCTGGGCAATCGACCAGTTCTGACAGAAATCGCAGCGCAGGTTGCAGCCGTTGCACGCGACGGAGAGCAGATCGTGACCGGGGCACACGTGGTAGAGGGGCTTCTTCTCCACGGGATCGACGTGGGCGGAAACGCACTCGGCGTAGTTCGCGGCAACCAGGTCACCGCCTCTGTTCTCGCGCCCCAGGCACACTCCCCTCCCACCCTCTGAGATCACGCACGACTGCGGGCAGAGTTCGCAGGCGACCCGCCCGTCCTCGAGCTTCTTCCAGTATCTGGCCTCGGCCATGACGATCGCTCCTCCGCCGACGGCGCGGCGCGCCGGGCGCGCGGTGACTGCTCTACTCATCCTCCTCGAAGCGGCCCGAGAGCCCCGAAGAGACGAGCACCTCCTCGACGCCGTCCTCTCCACTAGCTATCACGCACTCGACCCCCGGCGTGTCTTCGACGAACCGGAGACCGTTGTCGGGCCCCATGACGAACACGGCGGTCGCGAGCGCGTCCGCGTCGACGCAACGTTCACAGACGATGGTGACGGAGAGAACTCCCCTGGCCGGATATCCGGTGTGAGGGTCGAGTATGTGGTGGTAGCGGACTCCGTCTACGATCCCGTACCTCTGGTAGTCGCCCGACGTCGCCGCACTACCGCCGTCCAGACTCAGCACGCCTAGTAGACCGTCTCCGCGCGGGTTCTTGACGCCCACGCGCCACGATCGGCCTCGCGGAGAGTCTCCCAGGAGCCGTATGTCGCCTCCCGCGTCAACGACCGCCGACTCGACGCCGACGGACAGAAGCGTCTGGACGGCCATGTCAACGGCATACCCTTTTGCGATGCCGTCCAGGTCCAGCCGTGTCGCTCCGAGGGACACGCGTCTCGTGGCGGTGTCCACCCGGACGCTCGCGTAGCCTACGTGCTCCAGCGCGTCCAGGATGTCCCTGTGGTCGGGTAGAACCATGTCGGTGTCGAAGTCCCAGAGGTCGACGAGGGGCGCCACCGTGGGATCGAACGCCCCGTCCGTCGTCGCCGCGACGTCCAGCGCTCGAAGGATGAGCCGCGAGACACCGACGTCGACCACGCCTCCCCCGTCGGCATTGATGCGTCCGATGTCGCTGCTCGGCGAGTAGCGTGTGGTCAGCGCCTCGACAGCGTCGATCGTGTCGAACGCCACGCCGATGGCCGCGCGCGCGCTCTCCTCGTCGTGCCCGAACACGGTGACGGACACAAGCGTGCCCATCGCGACCCTGTGCTCCTCGTAGGCCTCCGGCCCCTTCGCCCGCTTCGTGAGAAAGAAGACGGCCGCGAGAGCCGCCACGAAGACCACGACCTCGACGATGAGGCGACCACGGAGCGTCGATCCGGCAGAGCGAGAGCTAGGCATGGAGAGCGGCCAGAGCGGAGGCGGCCACGATGATGCCGATGACCAGGTGAAGCTTGAACGCGTTGGTCCTGGCTTCGATCATCCTGGAGGGCATCGCGTAATCGTTCCACGAGACCGCAACCACGGTCCTGGCCAGACCGAACGAGAGAATCGCTACGAGCGCGAGCGGGATCATGGAGGCCGTGAAGACCGCTCCGAACATGGAGGCGTATACGAACACGGCGAGGATCGGGACCATCAGCCGTCCCGACGCGCTCGAACCGAGCAACGTGACCAGAGTCTGACGTCCTGCCTTCTCGTCGGCCACGCGCTCGACCATCTCGGCCGTCCACACCCAGAGAGCGGTGGCGAACACGATCGGCACGGACGCCAGGTAGACTCGGCGAGTGAGGTCGCCCGCCTGCACCAGATAGGCCGCGAGCACGGGGAGCAGGCCGAGTCCGACCGAGAGGACTACCTCTCCGAACGCCCTCTTCCGGAACGACAGAGGCGGCACCACGTAGAGCGCGCCCACGAAGAGAGCGCACACGCCGAGCACGAGGAACGCGTTGCCCGGGACCATCGTGTTCAGATGAAGTCCGAGCGCCGACGCGGCCGCAATGAACACGAGACCCATCGAGAGTGCGTTCCGGCCGTGCGCCTCAGGCTCGTCCGCGAAGCGGGTGCCCAGGAGCGAGAACCCTGCGTGGAGAAGAAGCGCCGCCACCAGCACCTCGAGCGCGCCCAGGGCCTTGAAGGAGAAGCCCGGCGGGCGCAGCCAGAAGGGTAGCGTCGTACCGACGAGCACCGGGAGGACCGAGGCCGTCCAGTACCGCGCGCCGGCGTCCCACAGAAATCCACGCTCGGCCGAGGGTGACCCTCCACCGCGTGTCTCGCCGCCGTTGTCCGGGGGACGTCTCCCATCGGAGCGCTTGGCCAACCTCAGCTCCTCTCCTTCTGAAGCCCCAGGGCTCCCACCATGGTGATGGCCTTGGTGGGGCACACGTCGAGACAGAGACCGCACCCTATGCACTTCTCGCGGTCCACCTCGTGCCGTTCACCCTCCTCGCCTGTGATCGCCTTGACCGGGCAGACCTTGGCGCACTCGCCGACGCCCTTGCACTTCGAGCCGATGAGCGCCACGGGCCTCGTCTTCACGTCGTCGACGATGGCGCTGGTGGGACACACCGCGGCGCAGATGCCGCAGTTCGTGCAGGTGGCGTAGTCGATGACCGCGAGGTCGTTCTCCATGTGGATAGCGTTGACGGGACACTTCTTGACGCAGAGCTGACACGCAATGCAGGCGACGCTGCAGACGCTCTTCGCCTTCTTGCCCTTGTCGTGCGAGGAGCACCTGATGTGCACCTTCATGTCGACCGGAACCAGATCGATGATCCTGACCGGACAGGCCTCGACGCAGTTGCCGCACCCGGTGCACCTCTGCGTGTCGATGTGGACGATGCCTTCCTCGTCCAGCTCCACGGCATCGAACGGGCACACGGCTTTGCACGTCCCGAACCCGAGACACCCGAAGACGCACGCCTTGGGGTTTCCACCCACGAGTATCGCCGCCCTGCAGTCCCTGATGCCCTCGTACTCAAGCCTCTGCTCCGAGGACGACAGGCCTCCCTTGCAGTGGACGACCGCCACCTTGGGCACCTGCTCGCCCGCGTCGGTACCCAGGATCTCAGCGACCTTTCGCGCCACCTCCGCCCCTCCGGGAGGACACGCGGCGGGCGGCTTTCCTGCCGCGACCGAAGCCTCGGCGTACGCCTGACATCCCGGCAGACCGCAGCCGCCGCAGTTGGCGTTGGGGAGAACCGCCAGGATCTGGCCGACCCTCGGGTCACGGTAGACCGCGAATATGCGCGACGCGATCGCGAGCACGGCCCCGAACACAACCGCCATGCCGGTGAGTGCGAGCATCGACTTGATGACTACCGGGTCCATCCGTAAGCCCTATCCTATCTTGAGACCGGAGAATCCGAGGAACGCCATCGCCATGAGACCCGCGACTATGAACGTGATGGGAATGCCCCGCATCGATTTCGGCACGCCGACCAGCTGGAGCCTCTCGCGGATTGCCGCCATGAGCACCAGCGCCAGAGTGAAACCGATGCCGGCCGCCAGGCCGTTCACGACCGTGTAGATGAAGCTGGTGGCCTTGGGCAGTCCGGTGACCATGAACTCGTTCACGTTCACGACCGCGACGCCCAGCACCGCGCAGTTGGTGGTGATGAGCGGCAGATAGATCCCGAGAGACCTATGCAGTGTCGGTGAACTCTTCTCCATCACCATCTCGACGAACTGCACGAGCGTGGCTATCACCAGGATGAAGGCTATCGTCCTCAGGTACACGAGGCCGAGCGGGACGAGCACGTACGTGTAGACGAACCACGTCACGATCGAGGCCATCGTCATGACGAAGATGACGGCCATGCCCATACCGAGCGCCGAGTCGGAGTCCTTGGAAACGCCCACGAACGGGCAGAGCCCCAGGAACCTCGCCAGGACGAAGTTCGACACGAAGATGGCGCCGATGATGATCGCGAAAAGGTGGCCGAGATCCATTGCCCGCTATCCCTTCCCGCCCAGCGCTTGCGACTCTGCCTTCGCCTTCATTCGGGCGTCCAACAGATTGAAGTAGCCCATGAGAAGGCCGATCGTGATGAACGCGCCGGGAGCGAGGATCATGAGAAGGACCGGCTGGAAGTTGGGGCCGAACACCATGTATCCCATCAGCGTTCCGTTGCCCATGATCTCCCTGATCGCTCCGATGAGCGTTATCGCGAATGTGAAGCCGACGCCCATCCCGATGCCGTCCATGACGGCAAGGCCCACTCCATGCTTCGACGCGAAGGCCTCCGCACGGCCGAGGATGATGCAGTTCACGACGATGAGCGGCAGGAAGATGCCCAAGGACTTCGCGAGTTCCGGGAGGTACGCGCCCATGACCAGCTCCACGATCGTCACGAAGCTCGCGATGACGACGATGAAGCACGGAATGCGGACCTTGGACGGAACGAACTTCCTGATGAGAGAGACCGTGATGTTCGAGCCCAGCAGCACGAACGTCGCGGCCGCGCCCATGCCGATGGCGTTCTCCACCGACGTCGACACGGCGAGCGAGGGGCATAGACCGAGCGCCAGCCTGAAGACCGGGTTTTCCTTGTAAATGCCCTTCACGAGTTCGGCCATGGGTCTCACGAGGCGTCCTCCCCCGGCGTTGCCTCCTTGCGCCCGATCCCAGTGACCTTGAGCAGCATCTTGAGCCCGTCATCCACGGAGTCCGTGACCGCCTTCGAACTGATGGTCGCACCGGTGATGGCCAGGATGCCTTCCTGTCCGGTGCTCTTCACGACGTGGAGCCCGTCGACGGTGCGTCTCTCGAACTGCTTCTGGAACCACGGCTCCATACCCTTCTCGTCGACGGCCTTCCCGGTCATTACCGCCCACAGCGTGTTCTGCGACACGACCTGCTGGATCTTCGAGCCCAGCCCCGGAGTCTCCTTCTGCTGGATGATCTTGATGCCGCAGATCATGCCGGTCGTGTCCACTCCGACGATCGTGACGATCGTGCTCGAGTAGCCGACGCCGTACGCCGTGAACGAGTACCCGACCGGTTCATCGCTGCCCTTGGACTTGTAGGCCGTGTAGTACACGAAGGGTTTGCCGTCGACAATCGAGTCGGTGACCGTCTCCGCGAAGACCGCGTTGGGGTCGCACGACAGCGCGTCGAGGCGCGCCTGCGACTCCTCGGCCTGCTTGTACGCTTCGGTAATCGAGTGCGTGGCGTTGTACACGGCCGACAGGCCGAAGCTCGCCACTAGCGCGATCAGGGCAAGTGCGCCCACGAGTCTAAGAAAGCTACCCACTCTTCTTGACCTCGCCGAAGACTTTGGGCCGTGTATGCCTGTCGATGAGCGGCGTCGCGACGTTCATGAGGAGGATGGAGTAGCTCACACCCTCAGGATAACCGCCCACCGTTCTGATGATGACCGTGAGTACGCCGCAGCCGATCCCGAATATGATCATCCCTCGAGGAGACACCGGGGAGGTGACCATGTCGGTCGCCATGTAGAATGCGCCGAGGATGAGCCCTCCAGAGAGCACCTGGAACAAGGCGTTGCCGGTGAAGAAGCCGGCCGGGCCGCCGAAGGCCCACCCGAGCACCGCCACGGTCCCCACGTATGCCGCCGGAATCCTCCAGTCGATGAAGTGACGGTAGAGAAGATAGACCGCTCCGATGAGCAGCAGGAGCGCCGACGTCTCCCCGATGCACCCGCCGACGCGCCCGATGAACAGGTTCAGCATGGAGTCGACAGAGCCGAGGTCGGTCAACACCTCGCGCGCCTGTACGATCTGGTGGGTCGTGGAGGACGGGTCCGCGAGGATGTCGGACACCTTCTGGATCACGGCGAGCGGGGTCGCCTGCGTCACGGCGTCTATGCCCTGCATGCCGATGCCCGACAGCGTGCCTCCGCGAGCCGGTAGCCACGTCGTCGTCATCTGGACGGGCCACGAGGCCATCAGGAACGCCCTGCCCACGAGAGCCGGGTTGAGCGGGTTGTATCCCAGACCACCGAAGACCTGCTTGCCGATCGCTATCGCGAAGACCGTTCCCACGACCGGTATCCACCATGACACTCCCGGCGGGATGTTGAACGCCAGGAGCATGGCGGTGACGAGCGCGCTTCCGTCGCGGATGGTGACCGGGACGTGCCTCGCCCTCTGGATGACCGCCTCGGTGACGAGTCCGGCCACGCAGGCGAGCGCGGTCAGATAGAGGGCGCGCATGCCGTAGAAGTAGACCGAGCCGATGAGCGCCGGCAGGAGCGCGATGACGACGCCGTACATCACCTTCTGTACGGAGACGTCCTCGCGGATATGAGGAGAGGCCGTTACCAGGAGCCTGCCGTCCATGAGCCTTCCTTCTTGGACCCGCCGGTCCCGAGCCTGGGGGACCGCCGGCGCCGCCTCAGGCGCTCTTCTTCTCCGCCTCTGCGGCTTTCTTCCTGAGCGCCGTGGCCAGGTACTTCCCGTACTTGAAGTTGTGCACCAGCCTGCGCCTTGACGGGCAGACGTACGCGCATGAACCGCATTCCATGCAGTCGAGCAGGCCGACCTTCACGGCCTCCTCTATCTTGCCCGCCACCACGTACTGCTCGATGGTAGTCGGCATCAGCTTCATCGGACACGAGTGCACGCAGTGGGCGCACCTGATGCAGGGGTCCGGCGGGAGCACGTCGATCTCGCCCGACGCGAGCAGCAGAACACCCGACATGCCCTTGATCACCGGCACATCGAGCGTGAACTGCGCGATGCCCATCATCGGACCGCCGGACACGACCTTCGCCACGTCGCCCCTGATCCCGCCGGCCTGCTCCACGAGGCTTGAGACGAGCGTCCCGATCCGCGCCATGAAGTTCGACGGGCGAGAGATGGGCGTACCGGTCAGTGTCATCACCCTCTGTATGAGAGGGCGACCGAGGTGGACCGCCTCGTAGGCGGCGAGCGAGGTCCCGACGTTCTGGACGACCACGCCGACGTCCATCGGCAGGCCGCCGGCCGGAACGGAGCGCTTCAACACGGCGCTGATCAGCTGCTTCTCCGCACCCTGTGGGTACTTGACCTGCAGAGGCACGACCACGATGCCGGAGCCCTGCGGGACCGCCTGGCGCATAGACTCCACCGCGTCGGGCTTGTTGGTCTCGATGCCCACGTAGCCCCGCTCGCATCCTAGCGCGCGCATGAACACGAGCAGGCCCTTCATTATGTCGCCGGGCCGCTCCACCATGAGCCGGTGGTCGGCCGTGAGCCACGGCTCGCACTCGGCCCCGTTCAGGATCACGGTGTCTATGGGCTTGGACTCGGGAGGCGACAGCTTCACGTGCGTCGGAAAGGCGGCGCCGCCCAGACCGACGAGCCCCGCTTCCAGCACGATCTGCCTTATGTCTTCCGGAGAGAGGGAGTCCACGTCGTCGCGCGGGCGGACGGACTCGTGCCAGTCCTCGGCGTCGCCGCTCCCCTCTATGACGATCGCGTCCTGCTCTCCGCCCACCGGATGCGGAAAGCGACCGACGGCGGACACTGTGCCCGCGATCGACGCGTGCACCGGAGCGGAGACGAAGCCCGCGGCCTCGCCTATGCGCTGGCCGATCTTGACCTCGTCACCAACGGAGACACACGGCTTGGCCGGTGCGCCGAGAGACTGCCTGAGCGGTATGACAACGCGCTCCGGCAGCGTCGCCGTTGCTATGGCCTCGCCCTTGGTGAGCCCCTTCGATGTCGGTGGGTGTACTCCACCTGAGAAGGTCTTGAGTCCCAGGGCCTGCTCCCGTGTATGCCGGACGCCGCGTGTGCGCCGCGCGGCGTGGCTCGATGAAGGACCCGGCGCGCCGCAGGACTACAGCAGCTCGACCGTGGACCTAGTGGTCACACCCATGTTGACCGTGCCGCTCGCCGCCGCCGACGCGACAGCAGCGCCCTCGGCCTGCAGCGAGAGGTTCGTCTCGGTGCTGCTGTACACGATGTTGCCGCTGTCTAGCGCGAGGAGAATGTCGCCCTTTCCGTCGCCGGAGCCCGTCATGAGCCACACGTCCCCGCCCTGCGTCGCGCGGCCCTCGAACTCGAAGTTCGTCTCCATCTTGAGAACGGCGCAGCGGATCTCGTACTTCTCCTTGAAGCCGACGACCGTGTAGGTGACGTCTCCCACGAAGTCCCTGTTCGGGTCGGGCACGTCCACCGGCTCGGTCCACGTGGCTCCGATGGTCAGCGGCTGGTCCGGCAGCTTGGGAAAGACCTCCGACAGCGCCATAGCGAACTCGCCGGCGCCGGACTCGAAGGCGGCCTCATTGGCGAGCCCCGTTGCGGACACGAACTGACCGTCAGGATCGAGGGTCAGCTGGAGTTCCTTGCCGCGGAGCGCCGAAACGCCCTCATCCGCGATCATCGCGTCGCCGCTGGCCATGGCGCCCACGGCGTAGTCGAATCTGAGGTCGAGTTCGACGAACTCGGGGGTCACGTTGGTCACGGTGCTCGTCGTCTTGAGTTCAGTCTGGGTGGTGATGGTCTGCTCGAACCCTGTCTGCTCAACGCCGACCTGGGACTCGACCTTGAACTTGTACTTGAAGACCTCACCCACCGAGAACGAGCGAGCGACGTTCACGGGGCTGTCCACAACGATGTCGCGACCGCCCACGCCGCCGCCGCCGCACCCCGTCAGCGCAAAGCCGGCGACCATCAGGGCTATGAGAACACTCAGACCAAGTTTGCGAAGCGCCATTAGAGCTGCCTCCTTGGGGGGGTGACTCCGCACCCAACGTCCGGCCCGCCTGGCGCGGGCCGCGCGCGAACCGCATCGATCCGACCGCGGATTATAGCATCCCCGCAACGGGGTCGCACCAGTTTTCAACAGACGCACGGCCGGACGCAAGCCGTCCGGCCGCACAGCACTAGACCACCTCTCCCGGGACGCGAAGCCCGTTGAACTGCGGCGTCATACGCCCAGCTTGGCTCTCAGTTCGTCGGACGCGGGGGCCCTCTTCATCCAGCGCGCCACCTCTCCGTCCTGGTCCTCCAGGATGATGGTCGGTATCTCGCCGACGGCCCGCATGGCTGCCTCGACGAGACCGTCTGACGTCGACAAGCTGATAGTCTCGACGGCGACCGAGGAGTTCGCCCCCCACTTCTCCAAGAAGAAGTCGACCTTCTCCTTCGCGTTCTTGCAGGCCCCGCAGTCATCCTTCACGAAGAAGATGAGCTTCATCGTCTCGAACTCCCCTCGTTCTCTTAGACCTTGCTCCTGAACCTGTCATCAAGTTCGGCCCGCTTCCCCGAGTTCCAGCCCGAGATCTTCGAGAAGTAGCCGGTCACCCTGGTAATCCCGTCGACCTCTTTCGAGCTGCAGTATGGGCACTGGTCGACGAGGCCCCTGGACACCTTGAGGCACGTGTTGCACGTCGTGAACTCGGGCGAGAAAGCGATCTGAGCGTTCCTCGTGTGCCTGAACGTGCTCTTCACGAAGCTGGCGACCGACTCCTTCGAGGGGCGACTGTCGGCGATCCAGACGTGCGACAGCGCTCCAGCCTCGATCATGTCGTGGAACATGCCCTCTTTCTTGACGCGCTCGATCGGGCTCACCGGGTACGACACGTTCAGGAAGGTCGAGTTCGTGTAGTAGACCTCCCCTATGTCCATGTTGCCCTTGATGACGCGCTCGGACTCGACAGGGAAGTGCTCCAGGTCGAGCTTGGCCATCCTGTATGCCGCGGACTCCGCGGGCGTCTGCTCGAGAACGAACCTCATGCCCGTCTCCTTCGAGGCGCGCTCGCACGCGAGCTTGAGGTGCGCCACGACCTTGAGACCGAGCCTGAACGCTCTCTCCGACTCGTGCAGCTCCTCGCCGAGGTGGCTCTGCACCAGTTCATTCAGGCCGAGGAGGCCGATCAGATATGTCACCCTGTGCATCCGCAGGTACTGCTGTCCGTCGAGCTTCATCGTGAGAAGCGCGAGCGGTCCGCGGTCGCCCATCGCCAGAATGTGCTCTATGAGGTCCCGCTTCTGCTGGTGAGCCTTCACGGCGTATCCGAGGAGTTCGTCGATCTTCTCGAAGAGCTTCGCGTCGTCGCCCTTCGCCCAGTACGCCGCCCTCGGAAGATTCAGCGTCACGTTCTGGAGGGCCGAATAGCGCATCCGCCACGGCTCCCTTGCGTCGTCCAGGTCGGACTGCTCGAGCTTGAACGACAGCCTGCAGCACTCAGATATCTTCGCCGTCTCGCCGCGGTCGAAGACGAAGTACGTGTTGCCCTTGTCGGCGGCCACGTCGCAGATGTGCAGCAGGAACTCCTCGTGGCCGGGGGTCCTGAAGAACTCGTCAGTTATGTGTACGAGCGGCTTGGGGAAGAAGAACGGCCTGCCGGTACCGTCACCCTCTTTGTAGATGTCGAAGAGCGCGAAGGCGAACCTCTGGGCCTCGCGCTGGTAGTCCCTATAGGTCCTGCCGGTGAGCTTGCCGCCGGGCCCGATGGCCATCACGTCGGAGAAGTGCTTGGGCGTCTCCCAGTAGATGTTGATGTCGCTGAAGATCGCCTGGCCGCCGCGCGCCACGCTCTGCTGCGAGTATTCGAATACCAGCATCTCGGCGAGCTGATGAACGTCGCGGTCGGAAAGCCCCTCGAGGAAAGGAGCGAAGAACACGTTGACCGCGTCCCAACCGATCGCGCCCGCGAAGTGACCCTGCAGTGCGGCCGAGAACTTCACCATGTGCGCGAGCAGGATGTCGGGGTGCTTCGCCGGCTTTGCGATCGAGAGCGCGTTCGGCAGCGACAGCCCGAACTTCTTAACGTACTCGAGCGACTGCCCGGAGCAGTACGGGCGGTCGAAGAAACCGAGATCGTGGAGGTGGATGTCTCCCCTGGCGTGAGCGTCGGAGATGTCCTGGTCGAATACCTGAAGGAGCGCGTACTGCTTCTTCACCGATTCCGCAAGCGTCATGTTCGTCGCTTCCGGGTTGTGAGGAATGTTCGCGTTCTCCTTGTTGGGCATCAGTATGATCCGCTCAGCGTCGTAGAGCGGCACGCCGAGTCGCGTGTGCTTCCGCCGCGCCGACTCGAGCCCGTGCTCCACGAGCTTCGCGTCGACCAGCTCTCTGATCAGAGGAGCGGTGACGACCTTGATGTCGGAGAGGATGATCTGCTCTTCGACCTCCCGACTGATCTTCTCCGCGACGCCTATCTCGACGCTCGCTTCCCGGTAGAGAGTCTCGATGATGCGCTCGCGGTCCCAGGCGATCATGTCGTCGCCCGACGTCCGCACGAAGAGCGCGAGGTCGGTCGAGTCAAGGGAGCCCTCGACCCTCCTCTTCTCGAGGCCGGCCAGCTCGGCCTTGAATTCCTTCCTCCTGACGCGGGCCCTGTTGTCCCTGTAGAGGATGAATGCCTTGGCCGTCCTGGCGTGACCCCGCTCGATGAGGACCTTCTCTATGGCATCCTGTATCTCCTCTACCTGCGGCAACTTATGGTCGCTCTCCGAGTAGAGGTACAGCAGCACCTCGTCCGTGAGGTGCTCCGCCAGTTCGAGGTCCCTGCCCCCCACCTCCTGGGCGGCCTTGAAGATGGCCAACGCGATCTTCTTCCGGTCGAACGGGACGATCAGACCGTTGCGCTTGCGCACGAGCCGGAAGAGCTTGCTCGACAGACGGCGATGGAGTCCCAGCACCTCGTCCTCGTCCATGTAGAAACGAAGACGCGAGGCCGGGATGCCGTCGCCGGTTCCGTCGATCGACGGCTCGACGTCGGTCGCGATGTCCGCGTCGGCGATCCGGCCGACGCTTGACGACGTCGTTGTCGAGTCGTCTCCGTCGACTGCCGTGTCGCAAGCCGGGCTGCTTTCGACAACGGTCTCGTCTACGGTCAGTTCATCGTTGGCATGAGACATGGACAGGCACCGATCCTCTCGTGGTCAGAGTCGGGAACTTCGACAGTCTCGACATCCTCCTGCGACGTCAAGACGGCATCGTCAAGTCATGTTTAGACAAGCGGTGAGGGACAACGTAACGGAAGGAATTCCACCACCACACCACCCTGTTCCGCGAGCCATCCTCCGCTAATAGCAAGCGGCAGATTAGACCACGTCCGGACGGGGTGTCAAGCGGGAAGATTTATGAGCGAGATGTTTTTTGTCGGTTGGGACCTTGTGCGGGTCGGAGACCACGTCCGACGGCTCGTGAGGGTCTACCGGCTCTCCTCGACGGCGTCAGCGGGCGTCAGGTTCGTCACCTCGACCGCGGCCTGCGCGAGCATATCGGCGGCCAGTTCGTCCGGGTAGGAGTCGAACGTCACCACGCGCACTATGCCCGCATTGATGATCATCTTCGCGCAGACCGAACACGGTCGGTGCGTAGTGTAGATCGTGGAGCCGTCGATGCCTGTTCCGTAGTTCGCAGACTGGATGATCGCGTTCTGCTCCGCGTGTATGCCGCGGCAGAGTTCGTGGCGCTCGCCGGACGCGACGCCGAGCCTCTCTCTCACACAGCCTGTCTCCCCGCAGTGGGGAAGCCCCGCGGGCGCGCCGTTGTATCCCGTTGCGAGTATGCGCCGGTCGAGCACGAGTATGGCGCCCACCTTGCGCCGGAGGCAGGTAGAGCGACCGGCCACCAGCCGCGCTATGCTCATGAAGTACTCGTCCCAGGACGGTCGCTCGCTCACTGCTGCCCCTCCCCCTCGCTCGCGTCGGGACCGGCCGCGATGGCCGTCCCGGGGCCCGCGCCGCTCCCGGTGTCCGCGTCCCGAACTCCGGCCGGGGCCCCACCCGAAAAGGGCGGCCCCGGTCTCTGTCCACAGCTCCCCGACGTGTTTGCCGCCGTCGTCGGGCCCCTCTAGACGGGTCTCTCCTCGCCCCTCACCAGCGGGAAGCTGGCGCAGAGCTCCTCGACGTCTCTCTTGACGCCCGCGAGAACCTGTTCATTCTCGATGTCGGATATCGCCCTGTCTATGAGGGCGACGACCCGCTCGATCTCCTCCTTGCCCATTCCCCTCGTCGTGAGGGCAGGAGTGCCGACGCGTATGCCGCTCGCTATGAACGGCTTCTCCGGGTCGAAGGGGATCGTGTTCTTGTTGACGGTGATGCCCGCCTTCTCGAGTCCGTTCTCGGCCTGCTTGCCGGTGACCTTCTTGTCGCGGAGGTCGACTAGCATCAGGTGCGTATCGGTGCCGCCGGACACGAGACGGTAGCCGGCGCGCTGGAAGGCGGCTGCCATGTACTGCGCGTTCTCGAGGATCTTCTTCTGATACTCCTTGAAGGACGGCTGCAGCGCCTCCTTGAAGCAGACGGCCTTGCCCGCGATGACGTGCATCAGCGGTCCGCCCTGAATGCCGGGGAAGACCGTCTTGTCAATGGCGGCCGCGACCTTGTCCTTCATCAGGATCATCCCGCCGCGCGGGCCGCGGAGCGTCTTGTGCGTCGTGGTGGTAACAACGTCGGCGTGCGGCACCGGGCTCGGATGGAGACCCGCGGCTATCAGACCGGCGATGTGTGCCATGTCGACCATGAGGTACGCGCCGATCTCGTCGGCGATCTCCCGGAACTTCGCGAAGTCCAGCGTCCTCGGGTACGCCGACGCGCCGGTGACGATGAGCTTCGGCTTGTGCTCGAGCGCCATCGTGCGCAGGGCATCGTAGTCGATGACCTCGGTCTCTCTGTCGACGCCGTAGTGGATCACGTTGTAGAACATGCCCGAGAAGCTGATCGGGTGCCCGTGTGTGAGATGTCCACCGTGCGACAGCTCGAGCCCGAAATAGGTGTCGCCGACATCGAGAAGCGCGAAGTAGACGGCCATGTTGGCCTGGCTGCCGGAGTGAGGCTGCACGTTAGCATGCTCAGCCCCGAACAGCTCCTTGGCGCGGGCGACGGCAAGAAGTTCTGCCACGTTCACGAACTCGCAGCCGCCGTAGTACCTGCCGTTGGCCTCCCAGTTGATCGTGCCGTCCTTCTTGCGCTTGTAGGGATAGCCCTCGGCGTACTTGTTGGTCATGACCGACCCGACCGCCTCACGCACCGCCTCACTGGTGAAGTTCTCGGACGCGATAAGCTCCAGCTTGTCGGTCTGCCGCCTGAGTTCCTGCTGTATGGCCTCGTAGATCTCCGGGTCCACCTTCTGCAGCGCGGACATCAGTCCTCCTTCTCGTAGTCCATCATCTCGTGCACGCGGCGCTCATGGCGTCCGCCCTCGAACGCGGCCGCGAGCCACTCGTCGACTATGTCGATGGCCTCTTGATCGTTCATGAACCTGGCGGGCAGGCACAGCACGTTGGCGTCGTTGTGCCGACGTGACAGCCTCGCTATCTCCGGCGTCCACGCCAGGGCGGCGCGCACGCCGTGCACCTTGTTCGCGGTCATGCACATGCCCTGCCCGGAGCCGCAGAACAGGATGCCTCGGTCGGCCCGCCCGTCGATGACGGCCCTCGACGCCGCGACGCCGTACTGCGGGTAGTCGGTCGACTCGCTGCTGGTCGTTCCGAAGTCTTCGACCTCCTCGCCCATCTCCAGGAGATGCTTCTTGATCGCTTCCTTCATCTCGTATCCGGCGTGATCGGCTCCAAGTGAGATCTTCATCGTAATCTGCCTCCCGCCTTTCTCTCGGCGAGCATGAGGATACGAGACAGCGATTCCTCGATGTACCCGCGCATCTGCTCGAACACGTCCTCGTACTCCCGCTTGGGCGCGCCTATCGGATCGTGCACGTCGACCTGCGTTCCGTCCGCGAACTCGGAGAGAAGATACGTCCTTGTCCTGGCGCGCGGGTCGACATCCAGAATGTCGGCCATGTGGTGCTCGGCGAGCGCGAAGATCAGATCGGCGCCATCCACGATGACCCTGGTTATTCCCCGGGACCTGTGCCCGGAGATGTCGATGCCGTTGTCGGCCGACACCTCTATCGCCTCGCTGGTCGCGGGCATTCCGTCTATCCCCGCCGTCCCCGCCGAGGCGGAGACCACACCGTCCTCGACGGACACGAGCGACCTCAAGATCCCCTCGGCCATCGGGCTCCTGCAGGAGTTCCCGGTGCAGACGAAAAGGACGGTGAACGCCATTGCGCCCCTTCGGTGACGTGTGTGCGGACACTCGCAACGCAGAATAGAGAGTGTAAGGGAGCCGTCTTCGGGGAGTCAACCGCCATCGGAGTCTCGGCAGCGCCACGGCAAGGACGTGGCCACACAGCCGCCGGGTTCCGGCGCCGACACCGTCAGAATCCGGGCGCCGCGAGGGTCTCCATGACCTCCGCCGTCGGCACGGAGCCTTCTCTCAGGACCGTGGCCTCTTGCGACGTCAGGTCGACCAGAGTGGACGCGGCTCCGGCGTTCGATGGCCACCATCTCACGGCCGCCTCCACCCAGTCCCTGAGGGACGCGAGCGCGTCGTCCAGCCTCATGGGCGGTGGCTGGCCCTCGACGTTAGCCGATGGTCCCGTGAGAGGGGTGCCCGTCAGGGAGATAATCTCCTGGACGATCTCGTTGCGCTCGACCCGGATCGCGACGGTCCCGCCTCCCGCCGTCAGCTCCTCGGGCAGGCCGGGCGCGGCCGGGAGGACGTAGGTCAGCCCCTTGGCCCCCAGGCGCCAGTCCAGTTTCTTGGCCCTTGGGTCGATCTCAGACGCGACGCCCTTCGCCATACCGAACGAGTCGACGAGGACGATCAGAGGCTTGGAGGGATCGCGCCGCTTGGCAGCGAACACCCTGTGCACGGCGCCCGGGTTCAGGGCGTCGGCCGCAAGAGCGTAGTAGGTCGTGGTGGGAATAATGGCGAGCGAACCGGACTTGATGGCCAGCGCGACAGGCCTCAGCCTGTCGCGAGTGCTCTCCTCGCTCCTCGCTGTCAGGTCGATCTCGGTCATGGCTGCGTGGCGACTCTCTTGAGCCCTCTATGCCCGATGTCGCTGCGATGCTGCTCGCCCTCAAACGAGATCGCCCCCACGCCCCGGTACGCCCGGGCGACGGCATCGGCGAGGCTCGCGTTCCAGGCGGTGACACCGAGCACCCTCCCACCGGACGTGGCGAGCGCTCCGTCGCGGAGGTCGGTGCCCGCGTGGAACACGGTGACACCGTCCATCGCCTCGGCGTCGGAGAGCCCGGTGATGGTCTTACCCTTCTCGTACTTGCCGG
The DNA here is from genome assembly GCA_964399265.1 of uncultured bacterium. Taxonomy (GTDB): domain Bacteria; phylum Joyebacterota; class Joyebacteria; order Joyebacterales; family Joyebacteraceae; genus WJLY01. The sequence goes on from CAYNQF010000034.1 coordinate 19,789, forward strand.
GATACCCGCCCGACGCCATCACGACGCAGGCGGCGTGTCCGACCCTCGACCTGATCGACGAAGGATCCAGCTCTCCTCTCACGACGGACAGCATTGTCTCCGCCAGGTCCGCGTCAAGCAGCGGGAGTGTGACCTGCGTCTCGGGATCACCGAACCTGCAGTTGAACTCGATGACCTTGGGGCCGGCTCCGGTGAGCATGAGCCCCGCGTACAACACTCCCCGGTAGTCTATGCCTCGGTCGGCGAGCGCCTGGAGCGTGGGACCGATGATGGTCCGCTCCACGGCGTCCAGGACCTCGGGCGTCGCGAAGGGCGTCGGGGCGTACGCTCCCATGCCTCCGGTGTTCGGCCCGTCGTCGCCGTCCAGGGCACGCTTGTGGTCCTGGGACGGCAGCAGCATGCCGAACCGCTTGCCGTCGGTGAGGGCGATGATCGACACCTCCTCGCCCTCCAGGAACTCCTCCACCAAGACGCTCGTCCCTGAGTCGCCGTACGTCCCGCGGACGAGGGCATCGTCTATCGCGGCCGCCGCCTCGTCCTCGTCGCGCACGACGACCACGCCCTTGCCCGCCGCGAGGCCGTCGGCCTTGACGACGGCGGGGAATCCAATCTCCTTGGCGAACGAAAGGGCCTGAGCGGGGTCGGACGACAGGCGGGCCTCGGCCGTCGGGACGCCGGACTCGAGCATCAGTCGCTTCGCGAACCACTTGCTGCCTTCGATCATAGCCCCGGTCCTGGTCGGACCGAAGATCGGAAGCCCTCGTGACGCGAAGAGGTCGACGATACCGAGCGTGAGCGGCACCTCGGGACCCACGACGGTCAGGTCGCACGCCTCCTCTTCCGCGAGGCGCGCCATCCCCTCCATGTCGTGGGCCGGGATGGACACGGTGGTGGCCAGTCTCGAGATGCCGGCGTTCCCCGGAGCCGCGATGAGCCTCGTCACGAGCGGGCTCCGCGCAAGCTTCCAGACAAGCGCATGCTCACGGCCTCCACCGCCTATTACGAGGACCTTCATTCGGCACTCTCCGGCTCCGGTACTTCCGTTGGCAGCGCGAGGATAGCACCGCGCATCTGACCGTACAACCCCCTCACAATGGAGCGGGGGTGGCGCGTCTCCGTGCCACCCCCAGTGCGCCAATGACCTCTGGCCCGCTCCTTGTCAGGACCGCCCACCCGGCGGCCCCGCGTCAGCCCTGTCTACTCGCCCGTCAAGGGAACTCCGAGATAGCGTTCCTGGCCTCCGGGCTCGTCGCCTCCCGTGAGCAGCATTGTCGGACCGCCCTCGAACGGGTCGAAGCCCTCGGGCTCCAGGGTGTCGCCCGACGCCATCCTCATCATGGGCTGCGTGCCTCCGGTCTCCACGAGGAGCTTGCTCCTTGCGGACACCGCGGGGACCTCCGCATACGAGCTGCCCGCTGTCACCGCGGGCGATCCGCCTCCCGACAAGGGCGCCTGCATGGGCCCCAGCCCCATCCACATCCCCACCGCGAAGAAGGCGGCCGCAACCACCACCGGAGCCAGCCGCGGAACAAATCTCGCCCACCGGTCGTCGCCGATGGACCAGCCACCGTGTAGCCTGTCGCGCAGCCTCGCTCCGAACCTCGTCCAGTAGAAGGAGTTGGGTTCCACGTATCCGTCGTTGTGGAGCAACTCATTCATCGACTCGAGGGCCGCGAGTTCGGCAGCGCACGACTCGCAAGACTCGACGTGCTCCGTGACGACCGTGTGCTCTCCGGCGTTCAGCTCGCCGTCCGCGTACTCAACAAGCAGTTTCTCTACCTGATCGCAGCGCATGATTCAGACCAAGTCCCCTAGCAGCTTCCTGAGTTTCCTGACCGCGTGGAAGTAGTTCGCTTTCGAGGTGCCCTCGGAGCAGCCGACGATCTCGGCTATCTCTCTGTGACTCAGCTCCTCGTAGAACTTCAGTGTGAACACCGCCCTCTGCTTCTCGGGAAGTGTGCTCACTGCCTCCCCTATACGTCTCGCGATCTCCGAACCCATGGCAGACCTGGAAGGGTCCGCGCCGGGGCGCGTGTCCTTCCTTATCATATCTCCCAGCGGAACCATCCGCCGGAACTTGTCACGCTTGAGCCTGTTGAGCGCGATGTTGACGGTGATCCTGTAGATCCACGTGTAGAGACTCGAGCGCCCTTCGAATCTCCCGATGTTCTTGTAGATCTTGATGAAGGCCTCTTGTGCTGCATCTTCGGCGTCCTCGTCATCTCGGAGAATTCTCCATGCTACCCGGTGGACCCTCTCCCTGTACTCCTCGACGAGTTCCTCGAACGCCCGCTCATCGCCGGCCTTGAGCCGCTCGACGAGTTCGAGGTTGTCCCTGGTCTCCCGCTGGGCGCCCGATTCGTTCATACATCAGACACGGGCAACCGCTTTCGGGTTGACCCGGCTCCGCACAAGGTGAACATGGTTCAGATACACAACTAGCCGTCTGCACCCGGCATCGCCGCGCGCGAATGGCTCAAGCTATGACAATGAGCGTGGGCTGTCAACGGCGGCTTTGCGCGAAACAAGAGGGCCGGGCGGGATGTCCCCCGTCCGGCCCTCCTTAAGGCCACACCTGGCGCCGTACGTCCGTGCGGACGCGGCGTCGCTACTTCGGCAGATACTTCGACTTGATCATGCCCCAGGTCGTCTCGCTCTGGAGGCCTTCCTGGGTGCTGGTCACGGGCTCGCACCAATCCCAGAGGTCGACGACCTCCATCGGACCGGCACGGAAGCTCATGCACCCGTTCACGTCGTCGAGCGTGAGCGT
>CAYNQF010000035.1:0-22521 GCA_964399265.1 uncultured bacterium
GACGGGTAGTCGCGACTGAGGTCCTGGGGTCTGGGCCGCAGCGTGTCGAATATGGCCTTCACCTCTGGCGGCCACTCACCGCCCAGCATCCTTCTGAACTCGTCCCTTGGGAGCATCGAGATCGGATTCGGTGCGGCGATCCAGTCCGCGCCCTTCTGTTCGATCGCCTCACGTATCAGAGCGAGTTCCCTCGCCTGCTCCGGGCTCAGATTGAACTCGTCGCCCGACGCTGCCGCGAGCGAGGCGGCGAACGCCATGAACAGCGCGAACAGAACAAGGACCGATCCAGCCCTGGAGCGAAGCGGATTGCGCATCGTCGTCCTCCGTGCCGGCGAGTGGATATGCTTGACAAATTGTCAGCATAGCATAGGCCGTGCCCGGCGTTCAAGGAACGGTCTGGCCGGGGCGCCCGCGTGCTGATAACCTCTTGCGCCATGCTGAGGAGAATCCCCAGGGAAGTGGACGTCCTGGTCGCCGGCGCGGGACTCGCCGGCGCCGTCGCCGCCCGGCACGTTGCCGAGGCCGGCTTCTCCGTGCTGCTCGTGGACAGACTGCCGGCCGAGGACGTCGGCCGCAAGATCTGCGGCAACGGCGTCGCGACCGAGGGCGCCATCGCCATGGAACGCTACACGAGGCCCCCGTCAGGCGCCGAGGTCGCGTGGGAGATAGACGGCGGGGTGCTCGTGCTGCGCGACGGCAGCACCAGGTTGCCCATTCCGAAGTCCGGCGTCATGCTCAACAGGCTCGTCTTCGGACAGCGCCTGCTCGGCGACGCGATAGAGTCGGGCGTCGAATTCGCCGACAGGTGTTCGTGCGCCGGGTGGAGCGACCGCGGGTCCAACCGGGTCCGGCTCGATCTGGGCGACGGAGAGAGCACGGAGGTGACGGCGCGGGTCGTCATCGACGCGTCCGGATACAGGGGCGTGCTCACCCGCTCAGGTGGCCCCCTCAGGCACGAAACGCTGGGACGCGACGACGTCGGCATAGGCTATCGTGAGGTGCTCCCGCTCACGACGCCGCTCGCGGACCCTCGCAACGTCATCGTCGACCTCGCTCCGAAAGAGACTCGGGGCGGGTACGCGTGGATCTTCCCTATGGGCGAGCGCATGGTCAACGCCGGGCTGGGGGCGCCGCTCAGCACCGCCGGCAAAGACCTGAGGTCCGCCCTGCGCTCGTTCCTTGAACGTTACCCCGAGCTGTCGGCCGCGCGGCCGCTAGAGACCGGCGCCGGTATGGTGCCGCTCAGGCGTCCGCTCGTTACGATGGTCGGCGAGGGTTTCATGGCGGCGGGAGATGCGGGATGCCAGGCCAACCCGCTGCACGGCGGCGGCATCGCCCCGGCCGTCATCGGAGGGGGAATGGCGGGAATGGCGGCCGGCGAGGCGTTGAGGTCGGGTCGCGCCTCGGCGGAGGCTCTGTGGTCCTACAACGGAGCCTTCATGAAGGAAGTCGGCGCCAGACACGCGGCGCACGACTGCCTCAGGAGGATCATCTTCTCTCTAAGGGCCGACGAGTTCGACTTCGTCACGGCCGAGCTTGCGGGTGCCGACTCACTGATGAAGGCGCTCGCTCAGGGCGGCACCCGGATCCCGGTGCTGCAGGCCTTCAGGGCGCTCGCCAGGGCCGCGCGCAGGCCGCGGCTCGTGGCGCACTTCTTGAGAGCCGGGCGCCTCGTCGAGAACGTAAACGAGCTGTACGCGTGCTACCCGCACTCGCCCGACAAGCTTGACTCGTGGCTCGGCCGGGTCGAGTTCTCGCTCAGGGCGCTCAGGCGTCTCATCGAGAGGTAAACATGAACGCGACCAGCACACGCCCGATCGCGAACGTCGTCCGCGCGGTCGCTCTGTCCGCCGGGGTGCTCGCATGCGCCTCCACAGTCCGGGCCTCCACGCTGTACGTCGACGACGTCGGCGACGGGCTGGCCGGCGCTGGAACGACCGCCGACCCTTTTCGGGAACTTCAGACCGCCATCGACGCCGCCGGCGACGGTGACGTGGTGATGCTCATGCCCGGGCGGTACGAGGCGACGCCGGCAGACTACGACGAGCCGCTCTGCGGGAACTGCGAGGAACACGCGACGCTCGTCCACGCGACGCGCGGGTTCTACGTTCTCGGAAAATCTGTCTCGATCGTCGGCAGCGGAGCGGACCAGACGACGCTCGTCACCAGCGCGGGCTACGGGGTCCTTTTCGAGGGCTGCCGCGAGGCGGCGCTGCTGGACGTCACGGTTACGGGCGGCGAGAGAGACTGCGACGGCGCTGCGACGGATGCGGCCGTCGTGGTGCGCACGAGCCACGTTACGGTGTCCGGGTGCTCCCTCGCGGGAAACGACGACCGATGTGAGAACGAGGACGTCGTAGTGGGCATTGGGGGCATCATGGGTCGCGAGGGCGCGGAGATCGTCGTGACCGGCAACAGGATCGTCGGGAACGGGTGGGACGGCGTGGCCCTCTACAGGGGCGCGGTCGCGCTCATCGCGGACAACACGATAGAGGACGGACGCGGCGCGGGGATAGGTATCACGTGGGACTCGGCGGCCATCGTCTCCGGCAACAGGATCTCCGGCTACTGGAAGGGCATCGGCACGTTCGGAAGTTCACGCGCCGTGCTCCGCGGCAACGAGGTGTTCGACAACCTGGGCTGGGGACTCGTGGCCACCGGCACGTCCGCCATGGAGGCGGCCAACAACGTCGTCACGAGGAATGGCAACTGCGGCGTCGCACTGTGGAGCGATGACGCGTCGATGGTGCTCGTGAACAACATCATCACTGATAACGGTCGGCGCGACGAGTGGGTCTGTCCCCCGGTCGGCCTCTGGATGAACGGGGACCCCACGCGTCTGGCGGCCCGATACAACGACATCTGGGGAAACGCCGAGGGCGACTATCGTGACATGACTCCTCTCACTGGAACGGACGGCAACATCTCACTCGACCCGGTCTTCGCCGACACCGTCGACTTTCGTCTCGGCGTGGGGTCTCCCTGCATCGACGCAGGCTCCCCGGAGATCACCGACCGGGACGGGGGAAGGTCCGATATGGGCGCGTGGGGCGGCCTGTCGGGCAGGAAATGAATGTCGGGTCATGATTCAGTGACAGGTTTCCCTTCAATCTCCAACGATTGAGCAATCTCCTCTTGACTGTTTCAACAAATAGTTGGAGAATGGTAATTGGTAAGTTGCGCGTGCCGGTCGGACGGCTCGCCGGCGCGCAGGGACCGTCCCCCGGGACGTCCAGACAGCTTCTGTTCTGTTAGTGTAGACAACAACGTGGGTATTGAACACGAGTCACAGCGCAGGGAGGTGGACAATGAAACACCTGTTCGTGCTTGGAATCGTCGCGATCCTCATGACGTGGTCCGCAGTCGCGTCGGCAACCGTGTTCCTCCACGAGGACTTCGAGGGGCCGCTCGTGGACTGGTGGCATGTTGACGGCGACCTGTGGCACGTCGAGGATTACAGGTCGAACTCGGCCACGCACAGCCTCGCCTACAACTGGGGCGACCCGTGGTACAACTACTATACGCTCGGCGCCAACTACGGGATCGCATGGTCCGCGGCGGTCGACGTGACCGGCGCGAGCGAGGTCTACCTGGACTTCGCCTCGTGGCTCCAGACGGAGAATGGAGTGGACCAGGACACGTACGACTACGACACTGCACACGTCGAGATCTATGACGTGAATCGGAACTACGCGTTCACGTTCCAGCCCGACGTCAACTACTTCGCACACAGCACGTGGAACATGCTCTACACGAACGACTTCAAGCCCCTCCTCGACGTGCACGGGCTCTCTCAGTTCCGCGTGGGCTTCTACTTCGACACAGTCGATTTCATGGACAACATGCACGAGGGATGGTACATCGACGACGTCACCATCCACGACGGCCAGACGCCGCCGCCGGTACCCGAGCCTTCGACCTGGATGCTTCTGAGCACCGGGCTCCTCGGAATGGTGCCGATCGCAAGAAGGAAGTTCCGCCGCTAGTACGCTAGCGACCAGACAGGATCACGAGGAAGGGCGGGAGCAAATGCTCCCGCCCTTCGTTTGTCTGCGAGACCCCAGCCGCGTAGCAACCCGGATGGAACGTCCTACTGGGCATACTGCAGCTGGTAGAGCCTGTAGTAGTAGCCCCGCCTCGCCAGCAGCTCCTGGTGCGTTCCTTCTTCCCTGACCTTGCCCTTGTGCATCACCAGGATCTTGTCGGCGTGCTGGATCGTCGACAGACGGTGGGCGATGACGATCGACGTCCGGCCCTCCATCAGCCTCACGAGCGCGTCCTGTATCAGCCGCTCCGTCTCCGTGTCGATGTTGGAGGTGGCCTCGTCCAGTATCAGGATCCTTGGGTCGAACGCCAGCGCTCGCGCGAACGCGAGGAGCTGCCGCTGTCCGGTCGACAGCGTGGAGCCGCGCTCGTGGACCTCCTCGTCGTATCCTCCGGGCAGCCTGGCGATGAACCTGTCGGCGTTCACGTGCGTCGCGACCTCACGGACCTTCTCGTCCGACACGCCGTCGTTGCCCAGCCTGATGTTGCCCTTGATGTCTCCGGCGAACACGAACACGTCCTGCATCACCAGGCCGAGGTTGGAGCGCAGGAAGGCCTTCTCCATCTCCCGGATGTCGACCCCGTCCAGTGTGATCCTGCCTTTCTGAATGTCGTAGAAACGCTCCATGAGGCTGATGATCGAGGTCTTGCCCGCGCCGGTCGCACCCACGATCGCGACGGTCTCACCCGGCTCGACCGTGAACGAGACGTCACGCAGCACCTGCTCCTTCCCGTCGTATGAGAACGACACGTTCTCGAAGGCGATGCGGCCGGAGACTGCATCGGGACGTTTCGGCGACTCGGGTTCAGGTATCTGCTGGTCGTCGTCCAGGAGCAGGAATATGCGCTCGGAAGACGCCATCGCCTGCTGCATGGTCCCGTACTGCTCCGCGAGGTTCCGGATCGGCCTGAAGAACATCTGCACGTACGACAGGAACGCCACGAGCGTACCCAGCGAGAGCGTCGAACGGACAACCTTGCCGCCCCCGTACCAGATGACAAGTCCTATGGCGACCGAACTCGCGAGTTCCATAAGGGGCATGAACGACGCGAAGACGCGTATCTGTCGCATGGCGGCGAGGAAGTTGTCGTGATTGATGCCTGCGAAGCGCCGATAGCTCTCGAGTTCCCTCCCGAAGATCTGGGTGACGCGCATCCCGCTGATGTTCTCCTGCAGCGACGCGTTGATCCTGGCCACTCTCATCCTGACCTCGCGGAACGCGTCGCGTATCCTCACGCTGAAGATGGACGTGGCCCAGACCATGAATGGGAGGATGGTGAAGCTCACCAGGGCGAGTCGCCAGTTGAGGTTCAGGAGCAGGATGATCACTCCGATCAGGATGAACACGTCGCGCAGGAGCATGATGACGATCGACGTGAACATCTCGTGGAGCACCTCGACGTCGTTCGTCGCCCTCGTCACGAGCCGTCCGACGGGGTTCTTGTCGAAGAACGACAGCGATAGGCTCTGCACGTGGCGCAACAGCTTCATGCGGATGTCATACATGATCCGCTGCGACGTTACCTCCATCATGTTGATCTGGAGCACCGTGAGCACGAACGACACGGCCATGATGCTGATGAGGATGACGGCGATCCTGGCGATGCCCCTGAAGTCGTCCTGGCGGAGCACGCGCCTCTGGTCGTGGCTGAGTTCGAGAAGATCGTCGACCGGCATCACGATGAAGCCGTCGGCGCGCGCGTACGCCGAGGTGTCGATACCCGCCCGCACCGCAGCCGCCGGGTCCGCGAGGTAGTAGTCGGAGTTGCTTATGAGGCCCTGATTGGTCGCCTTGAGGACGTCGCGGGGGTCGTACTTCGACAGCGCCTTGGACCGCACGACGAACCTGTCGGGAGCCCCGGGACCCGCGCTCTCGACGGGGATCAGGTCCTTCCTGTGCGCCCGCACGAACTCGGTGGCGAAGTCGGACGGCGCCGCGCCCAGGTCGATCACCTTGCTCGTGGCGACGATGTAGTCGTCGATGGCCAGCCTGGTGATGTACGGAAGGGCAAGCTCGAAACCGGCCACGAACACGAGCATGAAGACCGCCACGGCCACGTATCGCACGTAGGGGCGAACGTATTTGAGCAGGCGTTTGACGAGTCGTGAGTCGTACGGCTTACCCAGGAGCTCGTCGTCGTGGTAGTCGACCGCCATCCTTACGTCCTCACTACGGGCGCTGGTCGCGCCCGTCCGAGCTGTCCATTTCCTCTTCGAGCAGCTGCCGCTCGTAGATGCTCTGATAGAGACCACCGATTGCCAGCAGATCCTCGTGCGTGCCGCGCTCCACGATCCGTCCCTCGTCCAGAACGATGATCTCGTCCGCGTTCTTGATGGAGGAGATCCGGTGCGACACTATTATGCTGGTCCTCTGCTTCAGGGCCTCCTTCAACTCCTTCTGGATGCGCTCCTCCGTGGCCGTGTCGACCGAGGAGAGCGCGTCGTCCAGGAGCACGATCGCCGGGTCGATGAGGAGCGCGCGCGCGATGGCTATTCGCTGCTTCTGTCCGCCGGAGAGAGTCACACCGCGCTCTCCCACGAGGGTGTCCATACCATTGGGGAACGCATCTATCTCCTCGAGTATTCCCGCGACCCTGGCCGCGGCTGCCACGCGCTCCTCGGAGGCGTCGGGCTCCCCGAACCGGATGTTCTCACGGACCGTATCGGAGAACAGGAACGTGTCCTGCGGAACGTACCCGATCGCGGCTCGCAGGGATGACAGGGTAACCCCGCAGACATCCACTCCGTCGATCAGAACCTCGCCCTCCGTCGGCTCGTGTATCCTGAGGAGAAGGTTGACCAGCGTGCTCTTTCCCGAGCCCGTTCGGCCGAGGACTCCCAGGGTCGCGCCCGCGGGGACGTGAATGTCGATGTCACTCAGCGCCGGATCGAGCCCGTCCCCGTACCTGAAGGTAACGCCCCTGAACTCGACGTCGCCGCTGACGTTCTCGAGCCGGACGGCGTCATGGCTGTCCGAGATGGCCGGCTCGGTCTCGAGTATCTTGTTGATGCGGCCCATCGACGCCGCACCCCTCTGCATGATGTTCACCACCCACCCCATCGCCATCATCGGCCACGTCAGGATGCCAAGGTAACTCGTGAAGGCAACCAGGTCTCCGGTCGTGATGGTGCCTACGATGACCTGCCGGCCACCCAGAAACACGATGATGACAACGCTCATGCTGGAGAGAAGCGTGATGAACGGGAAGAAGGCTCCCCACACGCGTACCAGGTGGATGTTCCTGTCGACGTACTCCCTTCCGACCTCGGACAGCCTTCTGAGTTCGTGCTCTTCCTGGGCGTACGCCTTCACGACCCTGATGCCCGAAATGCTCTCCCTCACCCGTTCGGTCAGGTCCGAGAACGTCGCCTGCACGCGCTCGAACCGCTGGTGCAGGAGCTTCCCGGCGCGGAGCGTGAAGAGCGCGATGATGGGCATCGGCACGAGCGCCATCAGCGTCAGCCGGACATTCAGCGCGAGCATGAACCCGATGGTCGCCAGGCCGAGGACCAGCGCGTCCGTCGCGGCCACGATGCCGATGCCGGAAGCCATCCTCACGGCGTTCAGATCGTTGGTGGCGTGCGCCATGAGGTCGCCGGTCTTCGTCACCGCGTAATAGCGCGCCGACAGCTTCTGCAGATGGCCGAAGATCCTGTTGCGAATGTCCTCTTCCAGGTGCCGCGACGTGCCTATGATGAGGAACCGCCAGAAGAAGCGCAGCACCGCGATGCCAATGGCGAGGCCCGCGATCAGGAGCCCGTAGTGTGCCAGCTCTCCGCGGCCGACGGTGCCGTACGTCAGGTCGTCGACCGCGCTCTTGATGATGCGCGGTATGACGAGCTGCATGCCGTCGACGAACAGCAGGCACACCAGCCCGAGGGCCACCGGGACCTTGTAGCGTCCGAAGTGGCCGACGAGGGTCCTCAGGTTGCGAAGGCCGCCCAAGGCCTCCGTCGTCTGTGTCTCGTTCTCGGGCATTGCAGAACCTGTGAAGTTACAGAAAGGCGCCCGCGCCGCGAGTGGCAGCGGACGTCAGGTGGGACGCATGGCGTCGGCCCGTAGGGCTCCCGGTGATTCTAGCGGCGCGCGGGCGGGTCGTCAAGAATGCGGCCCCGTCGCGGCGCCCGCCCGAGACCCGTTGTCCCGGAGCGCTGGGTCGAGCGCCGGCCGGCGCACGGCCCACCCGTCGGTCCGCCGTGGCATGAATGCAGAGAAGGGGAGACCGCGGGCTCATGCCTCAGACCCGCCGGTCTCCCCCTTCTCTTGCTGCTGCGGAGCTGCCAGGGGGACAGCTCCGGCCTCTAGCGAGGCCCTCTCGAGGAACCGCCAGCCGCAGTGCCAACTCCACCCTGTCTCTCGATCAGGGTAACAGCATCCTCACGAATACAACAAAGCTCGCTGACCTGTCAATAGGTAAATGGCTCATCATCAGAATTGGCTGTCGCGGGGCCGCGGTCGACTGAGGCCCCGTGAGGCGCGTCCTGAGCGCCTCCGAGACTCACTCGGGACGCGCGAGCTTGACGTGGTAGTCCTCGTAGAAGATGTGTCTCGTTCCGCGACGAGTGACGAGAAGCTTGACCTCCGCCTCTCCGGTGTGCCGTCTCACGAGCCAGATGCCGTCCGGGCCCGGCTCGAACGCCTTGTCGAGGAGAACCTCCACCGCCGGGAACGGAGGGTCGGCCACCCTACCGACGATGCGGACGGGCCCCGGCTCCTCCGCCGAGATCCACACCGTCCCGTCGAAGTGGTCGGCGTCGCGCGCGAGGGCCGTGACCGCAAGCCTGTGGCACGGGCGGCCCTCCTTCTCCTCCACGCCCTCGTATTCCACACGGTACTGCAGCGTGTCTATCGCAGGACCCACCAGGCTCCTGAGCGTGTAGTTGCCGACCAGATGGGCGATCTCCGAGTACTGGATGCGGCGACTCATCCCGCCCGCCCTGGAGTACGTGAGCATCGCCTCTGCCCGCTTGTCGGCGCCGTCTTCCTGAGGCTCGTAGATGAGCTGCCTCACGGTGAGGCTGTCTATCTCCGAGAGGGCGCGCTCGATGCTCGCGTTGTAGTCCCTGAGGAGCCGGCCGACATCGGGGCCGGACTGCTCCGCAAGTGCGCCGGGGCCCGACTCCTCGACCCGTGTGTCCAGGCCGGGAGCGTCGGCAGGTGTACCAGGGCCGGGCTCCTCGGCCGCGGTGCAGCCGGCCCAGGCGAGCGTCACCAGGACGGCGAGCACCACCCCCAGAATACTGTCTCTTCCCAAAATGCCTTCCCTCCCGCTGAACACCGACCTCGCCGCCGCGTCGGATTGACGAGGACTCTATCGTCGGCCGAATGAGGTGTCAAGGACGCCCGTCGGCGCGGCCCGGCCTGCCCTTCGCGGCTTGACGTCCGGTCGGCACCGGTACCATACTCACTCTCCGTCACCAGTGCCTCCCCGCGCGGCGTGCGGAGACGCCCGCGCCGCCGGTCGCGGAGGGCCCTCCAGGAGGAACGCATGCGGATGTCCCGCCCCACATGGCTGACCGTGCTCCTGTGTGTTGCGCTGGCGGCAACGGCAGTCGAGGCCGCGACCGTCGTAGATCTCGCGGAGACGGAGGTTCCCCACATCCTGGGCGCGGCCATGGGCGACCGCCTGGGGTACGCCGTGGCGGGCGGCGACATGGACGGCGATGGAGACGACGAGCTTGTGGTCTCGGCGCCGGGCTCCGACATCTCCGGAACCGACGCGGGAGCGGTCTACATCTTCGAGGCCGAAGTGCTCGGCAGTGATGGGCCGGCCTCCCCCGGTGACGCCGCGACCACGTTCACCGGCAGCCATCCCCTCGAGAGGTTCGGCGAGACGCTGTGCGTGGCGGACGTGAACGGTGACGGACAGGCGGACCTGCTCATAGGCTCGCCGGGCTGGGGCCCTGGAGAGCGGATGCTCTCCGGGCGCGTGTACGTCCTGCTGGGTCCGATCGCACCGGGAGGTCCCGCCACCGGCTTCTCACAAGCCGACGCGGTCGTCGACGGAGTGCGCGCCGGGGACAGACTCGGATCGTCGATCGTCGTCACCGACGTCCTTGGTGAAGCGGGAGCCGAGGTCATCGTCTCGGCGTGCCGCGCCTCCGACGCGGCAAACGTGCGGACCGGTTCCGTCTACATCATTGAGGCGACGTTGCTGGCAAGCGGGCCACGTGACGAGCCCGTTGCGTCCGTATCCTCCGCAGAGCTTCGCGGCGAGGCGGAGGGAGACGCTCTCTGCAGCGTAGCGGTCGCCCGACGCGGTCCGTCGTCACCGACGCTCGTGGCCCTCGGGGCCTACCAGGCCGACGGGAATTCGAACGCGATCGACGCTGGGAAGGTCTACCTAGTCCGAGGCGACTGGATCGCGTCGCTGCCCCTTCACGAGTCGATGGAGATAGACGCGCCGGTCATCGTCGGGCCGCACCCCAGGTCGTTCTTCGGGGGCGCCCTCGCCGCCGGCGACATGGACGGGGACGGCCTGGACGACATAGCCGCCTCGGCCTACGCCAGCCGGGCCCACAGGAAGAAGGCCGACGCCTCGGGAGAGGTGTTCCTCATGTTCGGGTCGGCCTCCCCCCCGCCGCGCGTTCTGGACCTGTCCGGGGCCGATGTCCCCAGGTTTGTCAGCGAGTCCAGGTGGGACCTGTTCGGGCTTCCGCTCATGTTCACGGACACGAACGGTGACGGGCGGGACGACCTCGTCGTCTCGGCGCAGTTCGCGGACGCTGACGACGCGAGACGCCGCTGCGGGACAGTGTACGTCTTCAGGGGTGGACCCAGGTCGGTGATCGAGGTCAAGATGGGAAAGGCGGAACTCGCGGACGTCATCGTTATCGGGGCTCAGGCGTTCGACAAGATAGGCTCATCGCTGGCTGCCGTCCGACTGACCGGCGAGCGACCGGACCTCGTGATCGGAGCGCCCGACGCCGGCGAGAACGAGCTGGATCCTCACGCCGGCGAACCTTCGGCCGGAATGGTGCTTGTAGTCCCAGAGGGACTCGTGCGCGGGTACTGACCTACTTCCTTGACCGGACCTTCTTGTCGGCGTTGAAGACCTTCCAGTACATGTCCTCGGACTTGGCGGCCTCGTCCTCGTCGAAACCGACGCGCTTCATGACCCTCACGACGAATGCGTCGGCATCTCTCTCCTGGTTCCTCTTGCCCTTCTTGGCGAGGTAGTAGTGCCCCCACTCGTGGCAAGCCAGATACCACGCTGCGAGAACGCAGGCCTCGGGATCCCGATCGGTCATGTGATACAGGTTGTGCACGAATCCGAAGTCGTAGACGGGAATGACGGCCTTGTACTCGTCGTCGGTCAGCGTCACCTGCCCGCCGGTCGTATCCCAGTGACGCAGGCGCAGTGATCTGGACGAGTAGCCGGTCCTGGCCTTGAGCGACCTGAAGACCAGCGTCCCGACCTGGCTGTGCACCGTGGCCACGTAGCGGAAACCCGAACGCACCTTGTGCATCCAGGCTATCTCGCTCTCCAGCTTCTCGCTCATGACGCCCCCTCTTCCCGCATCCTAGCACGCCGCCCCGCCCGCCGGGCGCCCGAAACGAAGAGGGCGGCCATGGGGGGCCGCCCTCCGTGATGCATTCCGACAGACATCCGCCTGTTACTTGAGGTACATGAGCTTGCCGCTCGCGGTTATGCCGTCGATGTCTAGTCTCGCGAAGTAGACGCCGGCTGCCACCTTCTGACCTCCGCCGTCGAGGCCGTCCCACACCGCCACACCGTCGCCCGCAGGCAGCGTCGCATTGACGAGACTGCGCACCTCACGCCCGGCGACGTCGTAGATCGTGATATCAACCGCGCCGCCGCCGTTAGGCACCGTGTAGGCGATCGCCGTGGATCCGCTGAAGGGGTTGGGGCTGGCCGGCTTGAGCGCGAACGAGTAGAACTCGCTCGGCACGACCGTGTCGACCTGCTCCACGTCGAAGTAGTAGGTCATGTCGCTCACGTTGTCGGACTCGTTCGCGACCACGAGCACGGCATTGGTCATCGTGTCCCAGTCCTCGATGGTCACCTCGCCGTTGCCCATAAGGTTCAGCGAGATCTCACCGTACTCGGCGGGAACTTCCCCGGACGTTCGTGTGACCATGAAGGCCGAGTTAGCGGTCGTGCCCGGCCACGGCCCGTCATAGGCAACGTGCAGGCCGTTGTAGCCGGTCCCGGGGTTCGTGAACTGGATGTAGTTGGCAGCGTAGTAGTCGGGCTTGTAGGTCGAGTACGGCTCTCCGTCGACGACCGGATAGAGATTGTAGATCCTCGTGGTAGCGGCCAGCGGCCACGAGCTGCCTTCCTCGAAGTGGTTGCCGTCATCCCTGCTACCGGTGAAGTAGTCCCAGAGCACGAACTCGGCGAACGTGTTCTCGATGTCAGAGCCGTAGCCGCTCAGCACGATGTCAATGTTCTTCATCGTCGCGAGCGTGTTCTCGCACTGGTACCAGATGGAGGGGATGATGTCGTTGTCGAACCGCTGGGAGAGGAACATGTTCCAGACGGTCGAACCGTAGATCCTCAACCCGGTCGCGTCTTCCCAGTCGATCGAGCGGTACGGGGTGTTCAGGAAATACGACAGGTACTGCGTGTAGTCGTTGATGCTGTCGTAGACGTAGTCCTCGGCCCAGACCGACGTGCACTCCTTGTACCAGACGGGCACCTCGTAGTTGTGCGCGTACTGCAGCGCATGGCAGAACTCGTGCGCCACCGTGACCTTCATCGGGTCCTGCGGATCCGCGTACCCGAATCCGGCGTAGTCGTTGTCGATGACCACGTAGCTGGTGGCGTCGGTCTGCGGCGTTGAGGGGACCGTGTACGAACCCGACGTGTACCCGTACACGCCTGACAGGTTCTGCACGTAGATATCGTATAGGCCGTTTCCGCCTCCCCCGTCCGGGTCACTGCCGTCGCTCGGCGGCTGCCGGAACCCCAGCCCGTCGACTTCCATGCTCCAGCTGTTCTCGGCCGCCGTCGCCACCGCGTCCCTGTAGGTCGTGTCCGGCCAGTTGAGGATCTTGCTGGTGCCGGTCGTGTTGTAGTGAATGCGGAAGTGCGTGGTGTCTATGTAGTCGGTGAGGCTCGGCCTCGCGCGCAGCCCCCTGATCTCGTCGGCGACCTCCGCGGACACGTCGTCCACCAAATCCTCGATCTCCTCGATCGTGGACACGCCGCACTTCAGCGTCACGCCACCCCTGTACTGGTCCGGAAGACGGTCGGGAGCGAAGACCGAGTACGCCTTATACAGGACGGTCATGTCGAGGTCTAGCGCTCCGCGGGCGTAGGCATCGTCGATGACGGCCACTGACGTGGCCTGCGCCCTGTCTATCTTCGCCTGTGTCGATCCCGCGAGCAGCAGAACGGCCGCGACACATAGCAACAACACTACGGTTCCCTTCCGCATCAGTTACCTCCATTTGCAGAAACGCGTCCGCAAGGGGCAGCATTTCCCGCTGGATGTTCATTCTAACACAACATGACAACAGGGTCAAGAAATCGGCCCGCTGCGGCATCTTGACCGCCAACACGCGCGAGGCTATAGTGTTCCGCAATGGCCAACCCCGGACGAACGAGCGGCCCCTGGATGCTCAGGCGGGGTCGCGGAATATCGCTATTCACGCTGTTCGGCATCCGCATCGTTGCCGACTACAGCTGGTTCCTGATAGTCGCTCTCATAGCGACGTCTCTCGCCGTCGGCTGGTTTCCGACCGCCATCCCCCACAGGACCGAGCTTGCGTACGCGCTGCTCGGACTCATCACTGCTCTCTTCTTCTTCGCTTCGGTGCTCGTACACGAGCTGGCTCACAGCGTCGTCGCGGTGAGGAGCGGCATACCGGTCCGGAAGATCACGCTGTTCCTCTTCGGAGGGGTGGCTGAGATCATGCGCGAGCCGGCGGACGCCGGGACCGAACTCAGGGTCGCGCTCGCCGGGCCCGTCACGAGCGCCGCGATAGCGGCTGTCCTATGGACCGCCTACGCACTGATGGGGAGCGCGTCCGCCAGACCCGGCCTCAGACTGGCCATACAGTACCTTGCCATGGCGAACACGGTGCTCCTGGCCTTCAACCTGCTCCCGGGTCTGCCGCTCGACGGAGGCAGGGTGCTGCGCGCCCTGATCTGGAGGGCGAGGGGGAGCCTGAGGCGAGCCACCCGCGCCGCCAGCATGGCCGGCAAGGTGATCGCGGGCCTGCTGGCGCTCGCCGGCGTGGGCTTCGTGGTGATGGCCTTCCTGATGGGAGTACAGGCCAGAGAGGCGATCATCCCGGGACTCTGGTTCATCTTCATCGCGCTGTTCCTGAGACAGGCCGCGGACAGTAGCTACCGACAGGTTCTCGTTCGCGAGGCTCTTGCCGGCGTCGCGATCTCGAGCGTGATGGTAACGGACCCGGTCTCGGTCCCTTCCGACATCACACTCTCCGACCTCATCGAGAGGTACCTGCTCAGGCATCACTACACCGCGTACCCCGTGGTCGATGGTGACGTTCCGCTCGGCGTCGTGTCGGTCGCGCTCGTCAAGAGCGTGCCGCGCGACCGCTGGCGCTCTACGACCGTCTCGCAGGCGATGCGCCCGCTGACCGACGACATAGCCCTGGCCCCGGAGGACACGCTCCCCACGGCCATCGGGAAGATGTCCGCCTCCGGGCTTACGAAGCTCCCGGTCATGAGAGACGGAAGACTGATAGGGGTCGTCACGAAGAGGGACATCGCCACGTACTTGGAGATACGCTCGGACCTGACGGGTTGAGTGAGGGGTGCCCGGCGCGTCCGGAGACGCGCTCGCGTCCGCCGAGCCGAGACAAAGAAGAGGCGCGGCCCCCGGAAGGGACCGCGCCTTCTGCTTGACGTCGCGTGGACCGGTGCCGCTCAGGCGCTCACGTGCTCGCCCACCCGCTCGCGTCTTCCCGTGGCACGTTCCTCTCGCCACTTCTCGAGATGGGGTCTCTCGAGCCCCCATTGCCTTACAAGGCGCTCTCCGAGCTTGTACCACTCCGACTTCGGGTTCTCGTAGTGATCGGCGAGCCACTCCGGTTCGGATATCTCCTTGAGCCGCTCCGCGTAGCGGTCCAGGTGCGCGGCGATCTTCGGGTCCTCGACGATCGTCTCGGCCCCGTCGTGACTCGGAAGCACGTGGTACTCGTGCACGAGACGCCGCAGCACCTCCGGGTTGTCGATGATCGTGCACGGGGTGTACAGGTTCTTGTAGTCGCTGTACGGCTGCTCGTAGCGAAGCGCCCTGAAGAAGTCGCAGGCGAGGATCTCCTTGAGCGGACGCTCCCTGATGTTCCCCACGGTGAAGTGGCAGAACACGCAGGGCTCCACGTTGCCGTTGGACGTGACATGGAAGTAGAGCCGCCCGCCGGCCATACAGCCGCCCACGAACGCGCCGTCGTTCCAGAAGTCCCCGATGAAGATCGGCTTCGTCAGCCTCAGCTCGGCCACACGGTGCCTGAGGTCGCGTCTCTGTTCCGGCGTCGCCATGAGGTCGACGTTGGGCTCCCTGCCGATGGGGATGTACTGGAAGAGCCAGGCGAACTTGGCTCCCTGATCGATATAGAAGTCGAAGAACTCGTCGCTCGAGAGGATGTCGCTGTTGTAGCGCGTGAACGTCCCCGAGATCCCGAACAGCAGGCCACGGTCCTTGAGCCTCCGCATCGCGGCCAGCACCCGCTCGTGGGTGCCCTTCCCGCGCCGCGCGTCGGTCTCAGAGGAGTATCCCTCGACGCTGATCGCGGGGGCCACGTTCCCAAGCTCCGCCAGCCGGTCGGCCACCTCGTCGCTTATGAGAGTGCCGTTCGTGTAGACCTGGAAGAACGCATCGTTGTGCTCTTCGACGAGCTCAAGCAGGTCTTCCCTGACGAAGGGCTCTCCGCCCGAGATCGTGAAGAAGTAGATGCCCAGGTCCTTGCACTGACGGATCGTACCGTCGAACTCGTCCCGGGTGAGTTCCCCCGAACGGCGGTACTCGAACGCGTAGCAGCCCTCGCAGCGAAGGTTGCAGCGCATCGTTGGACTTATCACTGCGAAGCTGGGTGGAAGCCAACCGTCGGTCTCGAGGATGTTGTAGCGGGTGCTGCCGCCAAGGACCCCCCAATTCACGAGCAGGTTCTCTATGATCCGGCGCCTCACCGGTTGAGCGAGATCGAAGATCCCGCGGGCGATGTCGGCCGCCGTATCGTGAGAGTGCAGCGCGTGACGGAGCCGTTCGGCGTGGGCGCGGATGTCCCTGTTGGGGATAGCCTTGGCGGCCCACAGCAGCATCCTGTCGACATCGTCCGACGAAAGTCGACTGCTCCACGATCCAAGCCGCCGCATCATCTGCAGCTTGAAGGTGTCTCGGAATCCGACGTTCGTAGACACGATTCCTCCAGGTTCTTCTCTGGCGCGGTCGCCGCCACGTCGGCGGCGACGCCTGGTTGTCAGTTCCCCCTAGTTTCCTCCGGAGGCCGGAGCCTCATCCCGACACGCCACGCCCTCCAGCAGAAAATCCGACAGTTCATCTGCCTGCGCAGCCAGCGGGTAGGAGCAGTCGTCCGCCACCCAGTCCAGGACCGCGTAGTTGAACGCGCCGAAGATCATGTTGGCGACGGCGCGAACGTTCAACTTCCGGCAGACGCCGCGGCGGATGCCTTCTTCAAGCACCTCTTCTATGATGTCCTTATAGGCACGGCTGCTCCGCTTCGCAACCATCTTTATCATCTTCGTGCTCTGTCTCAGCTGCGACAGGAAGATGCGCGCGCTGTCCGGGTTCTCCTCCATCAGCTCCAGACCGAGGGATATCATCCGTCGGAGTTTGGTCTCCGGATCGGTCTCGCGTGATATGCCCTCGCGGAGCCTGTCCATGTGGACACCTAGAAACTCCTCGAAGACCGCAACGAGGAGTTCCTCCTTGCTGGAGAAGTAGATGTAGATCGTCCCCGCCGCCACGCCCGCAGCCTCCGCGATCTCCGCGGTGGTCGTGCTGTGGTAACCCTTGTCGCCGAAGAAGCGCGCGGCAGCAGCAATGATCCTCTCGCGCTTGTTGCCAACACGTTTTCTCGCCATGTCCCGACCCTCTTTCTGCCCGCCGTGGAACTCCACCGTCCCAGTCCCCGACGTAGCGCTTCTTGATGTCCCCGGGGCCCTTGCCCCGCCGCCGAAAGGCAAACCGCTGCGGCGAGGTTGGCGAAGGCCCTCGCCTCGGACCTTCCGGCAAGTGTCTGTTTCGGCGTACTGACTGACGACCGATTCGACATTAACTGAGACGCATTCTTGGTGCAAGTGTTTCGTGAGGCGTCGCCGGAAAGGCCCCGGTTTCAGGAAGGTCCCCGAGGGCGCGAACGGCGCGCCACGCATGAGCGCGCGTCACGGGTCCGGAAGGCCCTTCATCAGGGCCGGGCGTGCGGCGAGGCAGCGGGAGAGCGGAACGCCCCCTGCCGGGCGGTAGACCGTCCGCGGCCGGGGGCGCGTCTTGGGGGGCGGGCCGACACAGGGGATCCCACGCGGCGAGCCAAAGGAGAGGAATCGCCGTCCAGGCTAGTGGATCCCGCTGGTCAGATAACCCGCCCCCTCGTCCATGCGCGGCCGCCCTCTCTCGTCGGGCTTCACGATGTCACCGAAGTCATGGACCAGAGGGACGCCGAGAACGTAGCTTACGACGTGCGGCATCACATAGCCGCTCGTCCAGTTGTGATAGAAGCTCCACTCGAGAGGCTGGGTCGTCATGATCACCCAGCCCGCGCCGTAGCTGAACTCGACGAGCGTCGGCTGTCCGTCATCGTCGGTCACATATGCGACGGCGCCATCCGGCAGGTTGCCGATGCTCGCGTGGCTCGCGTACTGGCCGTAGAGGAATGACGGCAGGCCCGCAACGATCGGCTCGCCGGGAAGAGTGACGTAGTTGTACCAGGTGCGGTACTGGGTCAGCTCCACAGCTCCCGGCAGGACGATGCCCGCGTTCTCGATGGAACCGCCGTTCCAGCCCCGGTCGCACGCCTCCCAGAAGACGGTCCCGCCTTCCCAGACGAAGCTCTGGATGCGGACCTGGCTGCCCGCGTACCTGTCGTAGAACGTCTGAGGCTGGTCGCTCTGCACTATCACGAGGTCGATCCCGGGCCTGAGCGTCAGGGTGTCGATGGCGCCCGAGGACACCACGGAGTACTCCCCTGCTCCGGGCCCCTGCCCGAACCCCATGACATCCAGCATCTGATCGAGCACAGCGGGAACCTCGCCGACCCACGGGAGGACGTCCCGAAGGACGATCACGTGGTTCGCGTTCTCCTGGCTCCCTCCAATGTTGACAACGTGGACCGCGACATCGCTGAGACCGTTGACGCCGCGCGCCTGGACCGCCACCTCGTGTGCCCCGGCGTTGGCGAAGCCGTGCCCGGCCACCTTGACGGTGCTCCAATCCGTGTCCCACGCACCGTCGTTCTCCCAGTCCCAGCGGACCTCGAGAGACGAGTCCGGGCCGTCCGGATCCTCGCTTGCGGAGGCATCGAACACGACGAGGACGCCGGGCCGCGCGCCGGCAGGTGAGACCGAGAACTCGGCCCTCGGAGCGGCGTGTGCGGCTCCAGAGACGAGAACGCCGCCGGTCTGTGTTATCGACTGGGACACGAGCCCGGGTCCGGCCGCGAGCGAGGAGTAGAACGGAACGCGGGTCTCGCCGGCCGCGAGCACGCTGGTCGAGAACGCAATTCCCGACAGCAGCGGGCAGATCGTTCTTATGTACGTCTCCGCCGATGCGTTCTCCCCGTCCCAGAACCACTCGGAGACGACGTCGGCCTCGAAGTAGGTCACGTCGAGCACGGCCCTGACCAGTCCAACGGTGTCGGAAGCACGGACTCTCGACGCCATCTGCGAGCAGTCGCCCTCCGACAGGTCGAGCCTCGACGGGTTCGGAGACTCGGTGACTCCGGAGGCAAGCGCGAGCAGCTCGGTCATCCCGCGGCCGGTGTTCCAGAGGCCCGCGAGCCCGTTCGCCGTAGACGGATCGAGCGTGGACAGATCGCCGCGGGTGAACGCCACGGTGAACGAGCCGTCGCCGATCTCGACGTCGGTCCTCGTCATCGTAGTCACATCCACGAACGGCGGCCAACCCGGGTGCACCCATATCGCGTCCCTGTCGGAGTCGAGCAGGGCCACGACGGAGTCGCCTCCCGCCGAGCGGAACGTCGCCGCGCAGTAGGTGACTCCCGGATTCATGACGCCTATCGCGCCGCCCTCGGCGTCCTCGAACCACGGGCCGCTCGACGACATGCCGCCGTCCGGCCAGTCGTTCAGAACGTCTATCGCGATACCCGCGGCAAGCTGCAACAGGGCGGGCTCGAGTGATTCGTCCAGTCTGCCGCCGTCCGACATTTCGAGCACTGACTCGGTCCACGCGACCAGCTCCGGCCACCAGTCCTTCGACTCGACCATCGACACGAGCGCCTGGCGGTCGGAGGCGGAGAACATCGTCGTGTACGGGTTCAGGAGCACGAGAGCGAGCGCCGTTGAGCCCGCGTCGATCGCGATGTGGGTCTGGTCGGGCGTCACGTAGCCTAGCATCACTGGAAGCGGACCGTCTCGCATCGCCAGCACCACCTGCGGCAGGTCGACGTCCGGCACCCTGAGCGTGAACGTCCCGTCAGCCGACACGTCCCCGTCATCGGCGAACGAAACGACACGCAGCGAGGCCGGGTCGACGTTCACTCCCTCGGGAAGCTGAACCTCTCCGGTTACGGTGCGCGTGGCGATCGGCGGCGTGTCCGCCGACGGCGCGCTCGGCCCTGTGGTCGTCGAACACGACGCAAGCGCCGCGCTCAGGGCCAGGGCGCCTGCCGTGACTGCCCACTTGCGTTTCACGGTGTCCTACCTCCGTTGCAGCCTGGACGAAGCATGGCGTTCCTCTCCGGTCGGATCTCATGCAATCCGCGTACCAAGCAGACGGCGCAGGCGGGGCCTTGCGGCGCGTCGGACCTCGTATCCCCCCCGCCGCCGGACAAAGAGAGAGGGCCGACCCACCGGGCCGGCCCTCAATTTCCCAGGATGTAACGTCTGTCTAGCGCAGAAGCATCAGTTTGCCGTGACGCTCTCCGGCGTCGGCGCTGAGACGGACGAAGTAGAGACCGCTTCCGACCCTCTGCCCGGAATCGTCCCTTCCGTCCCACGCAACGCTGCTCTCGCCGGGGCCGCGCACGCCGCTCACGAGCCTGCGGACCAGCCGGCCGTCCACGCTGTATACGCCAAGCTCGACGTTCTGCTCGGTCGGAAGCGAGAACGAGAGCTCGGTCTCGGCCCGGAACGGATTGGGTCTCGCCGGACCGAGCGCCAGCCTGACGAGGCCTTCCTCGACGGAGCTGGACTCCACGGAGAACGAGGCGGTGTCCATCAGGAGCCCCCGCTCGGTGCCGTCGTCGGCGTATGCCGTCCACCAGTAGTCGCCCTCGGCGAGGGAGGTGTCCACCGTCCAGGACGTCGTGCCGCTGCCTTCGGTCACGCCGGTGGCCGAAGCCACCTCGTTCGTGCGCAGCTCGTCCGCGTACACCATGTACGCGTACGTCAGCACGTCCCCGCCGTCACCGTCGGTCGCGTTCGTGACCACGAGCTGCGGCGTAGATGTCTGTACGACCCCCCCGTTCGGAGGCGATGAGAGAGAGGGCTTCGAGGGCGGCGCGTTGCCCACTGGAGGACCCAAGATCTCCACGTCGTCTACGTACCATCCGTCGTCGACCACGTACGTGTCGGTCTGGAGCCTGAAGCGTACCTTGAAGTCGGCGGTGCAGTACTCCTCGGCTATCGGGAGCTGCGTCTGCTGCCAGGCGATGCTACCGTCGTACCTGGGCCCCACCTGATGCCATGTCGAGCCTCCATCCGGCGAGACCTCGACGTAGCAGTAGTCGTAGTCGTCCTCGGTCATCACCCTGTGCCAGAACGAGAGCAGCGCCTGACTTGCGTGGGACAGGTCCACCGGGTCGGCCAGTTCGATCCATGTGTTGCGGCTGTTTCCGTAGTTGCCGATCGGGCTGTCGGTATAAGAGTAGCTCCCCGAGTGGGCGTTGAGCGTCGTCGTCCCCCAATATCCGTCGTTCTCGACCCAGTTGCCCGTACCGGATTCCATGTCGTCGGCGAAGAGGACGTCCAGGTCGCCGACCAGCCAATTGAACTCCTCGTCGGCGTGGAACCCGTCGCCATCGAGCGACATCGTCATCGCCACCGAGTGGCCGTCCGGGACGGACGGGTCGATCGAGAACGACATCGGGGCACTCGAGTTGTCGGCGCTGGCGCGCGCGGCCAGATTGCCGAACGCGCCCTGGGCGTCTATCAGCTGCACGTAGGGATCGTTCGTTGTGAGCGTCGCGGTCACGTTGTCCACCGCGTCGTAGACACCGTCGTTCATCACCGTCAGGGTCAACTCGAGCGTCTCGCCCGGCTCCGGGTCCTGGTCGCCGTCGCCGCCCGAGAAGGCCAGTTCTCTGACGGACAGGTACGGACCGATCATCCTGGTCGCGTAGATCTGCGGCCAGAGGTTCTCAGCGCGGAGCCCGGGGATCTCACTCTCGAGGGGCCAGAAGTCGGACCCTCCAACCTCTATGCACACCGCCAGCGCCCCAATCTGGTCGTAGACCCAGTCGGTGGTCGTACCCGAGCAGCTGTACCCGATCATCTCGCCGGCCTGGCCGACGCCGTAGCCGTTGTCCCTGGACATCTCATCGCCGATCTCGCGCAGCAGCGCGTCGTCCGGCGTGTGAATGCTGCTGCTGTAGCCCCATGGGACAAGGATGGTCGCCGCCACGGAGTGGAACGAGAGGTTGAACCTCAGGTCCCTCGACTGGAGGAAGTCGGTGTACGCGTCGATCTCGGGCTCTGACTCGGCGCTTGTCCCGCAGTACGTAACGTCGCACGCGTACGAAGACGATCCGACCTGGCCCCAGAGAATGTCGTAGTTCCTGTTCGGGTCGACGCCGTAGCACGACGAGCCGTCGATGTCGCGCCTGTTCTTCCGCCACATCCCTCCGCCGTTGGGACTCATGAGCTCGTTGTAGAGGTAGCCGTCGGGGTTGATGATCGGGACGAAGTAGATCTCCCGGTTGTCCACCAGGTACGTCGCGTCGGGATCGGTGCCGTAGTTCTGGCAGAGCCACTCCATGTAGTCCATCTGGACTTCTATGGTGATGGGCTCGCGCGCGTGATGGAGCCCGTCGAAAACGATCTCAGGCTCCGTCTCGTCCACGTTCGGGTTGTCCGATATCTTGACGGCCCAGATGTCGTTCCCGTCGAGTGACTGGCCGATGGAGAACTTCTCGGTGACGATGGACGGATAGGAGGCGTACAGGTCGTCCAGGAACTCGACGGTCTCCGAGTACGTGTGGAAGTCGCCGAAGTTCTCTCCCCTGATGCGGCTGGAATAGAACTCCTGCATGTCCTCGACCTCTACGGTGACGTCGTAGCCTCGCGCACGGATGTCCGCGAGCTGGGCGTCGTCGGTCACGATCGTGACGCCGACGCCGGGCT
>CAYNQF010000036.1:0-21531 GCA_964399265.1 uncultured bacterium
CGGCTCGGCCAGCGGCCCGAGCGAGTACAGCTCGGCCGTTGACGGCTGGGACCAGGTCCCGGATGTACCTTACACCTGGACGTTCGACAGCGACGCCGGCGCGAATGACGGCCTCGTGATCGAGCTGCGTCTCTACAGCACGCCCTCGACGGACGCCACGATGCGCACCGACTACTTCATCGACTACATCTGTGTGACGGCTCCGACGACGGCCTGCATCCACTACCCGACGCCTCCGAACCCCGTCGACGACACGTCGTGGGGCATGATCAAGGCTCTCTACAAGTAGCCTTGACGAAGGAAGCGCCACCGGCCCGCGCTTTCGGCGGGACCGGCGGAGATGACACAAGAGAGGGCCTCGCTGCAGAGCGGGGCCCTCTTCGCGTCGAGCGACGGGACGTCCCCGGACAACGGCACCTGTCAACGAAGCGCCGCGCTTGACGATGACGATAAGGGCAGACGCCGGTCGGGAGGTTTGACATCGACCCGGCGGACGTGCTACATTCTATCGTTGGAGCCGCCGCGCGAGCGGCGGCGCATCGACACGCAGGCCCGGGGGAGGAGCCCGCTCAGACGGGCACATACCCGACGGAAGTCATCGGAGGAACATTTGGGCACGCGCAAGAGGATCACTAAGAAGGAGCTCAAGCACGACGCTCTGCTCGAGAGCGCGTCCAAGACCTCGCGCTTCGTCGAGGACCACCTGAACAAGATTCTCATCGGGCTGGCCATCGCGGTGGTCATCGTCGTCGCCTGGAACTTCGTCAACAGGTCGCGAAAGGCCACCGAGTTCGAGGCCGGCGCCGCGCTCACGACCGCCACTCAGACACTCGCCGCGGGCCTCTACGATGAGGCCGCCGACCAGTATCAGATGGTCCTGGACGAGTACCCCGGGACCAGGAGCGCCGGTTCCGCCCTGTGCCACATCGGGCAGATCCGGTATCACCAGGGCCGCTACGACGAGGCCCTGCAGGCCTTCGAGGACTATCTGAGCCGCTACGGCAACTCCGGCATCCTCGGCACCGCCGCCCTCGAGGGTCGGGCCGCCGTACTCGAGCAGCAGCGCGACTTTCTGGCCGCCGGCAACGGTTACGCCGAGCTTGCGGAGCGCGCCTCAGACAACCCGACGGCGTACGCCCGCTACATGCTCGCGGCCGCCCGGGCGTACCGCTCGCAGCCCGACTGGGAGAGGGCCCGCAACGCCGCCCAGCAGGTCATAGACAAGGCGCCCGACACGCCGTACGCCGACGAAGCCCGCATGGACGTCGCCGAGGCCGAGGAGCGAATGGGCGCCTAGTCCGCGCGCCGGCGCACCGACTCCGGCGCCTCGTAAGAAGGCAGACGCTCTTACGCGGTCCGCACCACACAAGGTCCGAAGAATCCCGTCTTCAGAGCCTCCCGAACCTTGGGAGGCTCTCTTCTTCGGCCCTCGCTCTAGTTGTCGCATAATACATATTATGTAAACTACCGAGTTGAGAAGGATGAAGCGTGCCGCTCGCGAGCCGTACCGGGACCGTTCCCGGAGGGCCCCGCCGAGAGCATCCCGTCCCCCGAGCGGCGGTGGTGTGGGATCAGCGGTTGGTGATACGCGACAGATCCAGGTCGATTCGCTTGGCGCAATTCTGCGGAAGATCCTCGGGACGCCTGCCGAATTCGGCGGTGACCACGAAGGCTTGAGGCCTGTACTGGAAGACGTCGTCCCAGAGGTCGTCCGGAGCGGCGCGTTCGCATTCGAGCGCCGCCGCGGCTCCGCGGAAACGGAACCCGGCGTGCTTGTGCGTCCAGCACACGAGCCAGGAGCAGATGTTGTAACGCGGCGCGCCCTCTCGCCACGGAAGACGGACTCGCCTCACGAGGTACACGTCGGCGCCGGCGAGCCAGCCGAGCACGCCGTCCGCGAAGTGTTTCGCGATGGAAGCGAATCCGTACCGCATGCCAAGGTAGCGATCGAGGTCGGCATCGAAACTGAGCAGGGAGTCAGCATCCATGGTGCGGGGCGCTACGAGAACCCCCCAGTAGGCGTCGTTGTCGTAGGCAGCTCGAAAGCGCCGCTCGCGCGTGCCTGACGGGACCGACTCGACGATCGTCTCTCCGTCCGCCCTCACACAGAAGGCATGGTTGCTGACGCTCGGCGGCTCACCCCGGAACGCAGAGAAGAGCCGGATGAGGAAACTCACCCGACTCTCCTTTCCGTAGACAAGCCCGAACGTGGGCCTTGAGTTCATGATCAGCCTCTCGTTGACCCGCTCACGGGATCGTCGCGGGACCACCGGCTGATGTGTCCGTCCTCAGCCGACGACGAGATTAGCCGACGACGAGATTAGCCTACGACGAGATTCATAAGACGGTCCGGTACGAAGATGATGCGTCGCACGTTCTTGCCCTCGAGATGCTTCGCCACCTTCTCGTCGCCGCGCGCCAGAGCCAGCACTTCGGCTTCGGAGGAACCCCGCGCGACCTCCACGTCGCCACGCAGCTTGCCGTTGACCTGGACGGCGATCGTCACCACGTCCTCTGCCGCGGCCTCCTCATCGTAATCCGGCCACGGGTGATGGAAGACCGATGGCTCGCCGCCACACCTCTCCCACAGCTCCTCGGCGAAATGCGGCACCATGGGCGAGAGCAGCAGGACGAGACTCTCGACGGCCTCCCCCACGGCCTTGCGTTCGAGCGCTGAAGGCGCATCGCCCAGCGACTCCGTGAAGGCGCGTAGGGCGTTCGAGAGTTCCATCATCGAGGCGATCGCCGTGTTGAAGTGCATGTCGGCCATGTCGACCGTGACCTTCCTGATCGTCTGGTGCGTCTTGCGATGCAGGTCACGCACGGCGTCCGGAAGCTCGCCCTGCGAGAGCTCACCCGCCAGGCCGGGAAGCTGTCCGGCGCGGAACGGCCAATCCTCCACCGTGTGCCAGACCCTGTTCAGGAAGCGGTAGGCGCCCTCGACCGCAGTGTCGTTCCACTCGGCGTCCCTGTCGGGCGGCCCCATGAATAGCGTGTAGAGCCTCTCGGTGTCTGCGCCGTACCGTGAGATCAGCTCGTCGGGTGGCACGACATTGCCCTTGGATTTCGACATCTTGAAGCCGTCGAGCGTGATCATCCCCTGCGAGAAGAGCGTGCCTATGGGCTCGTCGAAGCCCAGGTACCCGAGGTCGTGCAGCACCTTCGTCATGAACCTGACGAAGATGAGATGCCCGCACGCGTGCTCGATCCCGCCTATGTACAGGTCGACGGGGAACCAGCGGTCGACGTCCTGCCTGACGAACGGCAGGCTGGTCTCGTGCGGGGATATGTACCTGAAGAGATACCAACTCGAGTCTACGAACGTATCGAGCGTGTCCGTCTCACGACGGGCCTCTCCCCCGCACGCGGGGCAGGTGGCCCTGAGGAACGACTCGGAGGTCGTGAGCGGAGACTCTCCCTTCCCGGTGAACGTTACGTCGGTCGGAAGCATGACCGGAAGGTCGCTCTCCGGCACGGGCTGGACGCCGCACTTCTCGCAGTAGACGACCGGTATCGGAGTGCCCCAGTAGCGCTGCCTCGAGACGAGCCAGTCGCGGAGCCTGTAGCTGACGGCCCGGCGGCCGATCCCGGTCTCCTCCATCCAGTCGGCGATGCCGTCCATCGCCTCCCTGTTCCCCCGGCCGTCGAACTGCGCCGAGTTCACCTGGACGCCGTCCTCAGTGTAGGCCGCCTCCAGCGTCGTCCCGGACACCGAGCCGTCGGGGCTGTCGATGACCACCCTGACCGGGAGACCGTACTCACGCGCGAACTCGAAGTCGCGCTGGTCGTGCGCGGGCACGGCCATGACGGCGCCGGTCCCGTACTCCATGAGCACATAGTTGGCTACCCAGAGGGGCACCTTCTCGCCGTTCACGGGGTTCACCACGTGCCGCCCCGTCCAGACGCCTTCCTTCGTGGTGTCCGCCGCTCCGCGATCGAACTGGCTCTGCGCCCGGACCTTGTCGGCGAACGCCATGACCTCTCTCTCACGATCGGTGCCGGCGACGAGCTTCCTGAGCATCGGATGCTCTGCAGCCATCACCATGTAGGTGACGCCGAAGATCGTGTCTACCCTGGTCGTGAAGCAGGGTAGCGGCTCTCCGGTCTCCGCCACGGTGAAGTCGACCTCGACGCCCTCGCTGCGGCCGATCCAGTTGCGCTGCATCGTCTTGACCCGTTCGGGCCAGCAGTCGAGACCATCTAGGCCGTCGAGAAGTCTGTCGGCGTAGTGCGTGATGCGGAAGAACCACTGCTCGAGGTCGGTGATGGAAACCTGGGCGTCGCAGCGCTCACACTTGCCGTCGCGCACCTGCTCGTTCGCGAGCACCGTGGCGCACGAGGGGCACCAGTTGACCGGCGCCGACTTCCTGTAGGCCAGGCCGTGCTCGTAGAGCTTGAGGAAGATCCACTGCGTCCAGCGGTAGAAGGAAGGCTGGTGGGAGGCGAACTCGCGCGACCAGTCGTAGCCTATCCCCCACTTCTCGAACTGGGCCTTCATCTTCTTGATGTTGTTGTCGGTCCAGACGGGGGGATGTATACCGCGCTCGATGGCGGCGTTCTCCGCCGGCAGGCCGAAGGCATCCCATCCCATCGGCGAGAGGACCGTCTTCCCAGTCATCATCGCGTGGCGCGAAACGGCGTCTCCGATGATGTAGTTGCGCCCGTGTCCCACGTGCAGGTCGCCCGAAGGGTACGGGTACATGACCAGGCAGTAGAAGCGGTTCTCCGCATCGGTCGGACAGCGGAAGAGCCCCATCTCCTCCCAACGTCTCTGCCACTTCGGCTCGATCGTGTCGAACGGGTAGTGCGTCATTGCGAATCGCCCCCGGTGATGCGTACGATACAGGTCAGCGCTCCCGCGTGTGCCGCGTCTCACGAATAGATGAAGGCCGGCACGGGAACGCGGTGCCGGCCCTCCGAACGAACCTGATGCTCCGCCAGTCCCGCTAGAAACCGTAGGTGAACGAAAGCGACGGTACCAGCATGTCGTCGAGGTGCTTCCCGTTCATGGTCTCCGTGCCCGTGATCTGTCTCTTCTCGCCGGACTGGTATACGACCGACGCGTCCAGGGTCCAGACGTCGGAACGGTATCCCACGCCGAAGCTGAACGCGCTCTTCGTGCTCATCGGCATGACGAAGTCGACCGTCTCGTCCGGAACCGGAGAGGGCATGAGCCTGTAGCCCAACCTGACGGACGTCGAGCGCGAGACGCGGTAGTCCATACCCAAGCCGAACTCGACCGTGTCCTCCCACTTGAGCGGCGTGGTCCCGAGGTCGTCCGGAAGCTCAGTGCCGACCGTGCGCACGATCTCCTGCACCTTGGACCACTGGGTCCACTGTGCGTCCGCGGTCAGGACGGTTCCCTCGAAGAGGAAGTCGGAGTAGGCGATGCCCGCGCCCGCCCACATCGGGAACGTGAGGTCGAACGACTCGGTCTGCGAGGGGGACGTGTACTCCGCGAGTGTCGACGTCACCTTCACGTCGCCATCGAAGGCCACCTTGATCGGCGACCGCGCCGTGACACCCACGTGGATCTGGTCGGTCGCGTCGAACAGGATGCCCAGCGTCGCGCCGTAGCCCCAGCCCGTCAGGTCCTCGGTCATCTCGTAGGGATCGAGGTAGAGGTTGTACTCCACAGGCGCCGGAGGATTATTGTAGACCTCGCCGGTCGGTATCCACCCGCCGTTCGTCAGCTTGAACGAGGCGTACATTGCCTGTCCCGACACGCCGATGCTGAGCCTGTCGGTGAACTTCCTGGCGAGGACCGGCGCGATGACATAGCCGCGGATGGCACTCTCGTATGACGGAGCGTCCCCGAGCCGCGTGATGTTGTTGTAGTTCGACGGGTGGCTCTCGAAGTCGTCGATGATGTCGAGAGCGTTCCACTTGACGCCGTAGCTCACGAGCGTGTACCCGCAGATGCCGACCTTGCTGAAGAGGCCCGACAGCGGGCCTGCGTCCGAGTACAGGAAGAACCCGGGGGCCAGATCGTGCTGTGTCGCAGACGTGGCGTAGACGTTCTGGATCGCCCAGTTGTCCGGCGTGTGCACCGGGTCGGTGTAGATGATGGTGCCGTCCCTGGACGCCAGGATCATGGCGTCGTGCACGCCGAGCGTCGCCTCGGTCCCCTGGACCTTGACGATGCCCGCGGGGTTCCAGTGAACCGCGCTGTAGTCGTCCGCATACCCGATGAAAGCTCCGCCCATCGCGCTCGCCTGAGTTCCGACCTGAGGCACGTAGAGACCGTTGGCCAAGGCCAGAACGGGCGCAAGCATCATGAAGGCGAGGCAGGCCGTTATAACCCTGCCGCTCGAACGCATTCTACCCCCTCCTCCTGTGTAGCGCCGCAGGAGGGTCCTGTTCACATACGGCGCACTTATCCAAAAGGAGCGCCCCAGGGGCGCACCAGCAGAAGCCTGCTCACAACTGATTTAGCACACGTCAGATGCGGGCGTCAAGGCATTTCTACCGAGGTTCTAGGGGCCCTTCGGAAGCGTACGAGCACACCCGCCGCAGGGGGCACTCGGGACAGCGCGGCGAACGCGGCCTGCAGAGGGTCCGCCCGAGCCTGATGAGATTGACATGGAGCGAGAGGGCCCTCCCCCGCGGCACGACCCCGCTCAGTGCCTCGAACATCTTCTCGGGGGTGCCGGGGCTGCCGACAACGCCCAGCCGGCCGACGACCCTGTTGACGTGCGTGTCAACAGGCATCACGTCCCTTCCGAGACCGAAGAGGGCAACACAGGCCGCCGTCTTGGCGCCCACGCCCTCGAAGCGCAGCAGGTAGGAAAGGACTTCGCGATCCCCCATGTTCCTGAGAACATCCAGGGTGAACGTGCCCTCCTGCCTCTCGATGGACCGCAGGATCCTCCGGATCCGGCCGGCCTTGATGTTCGCCAGCCCTCCGCTCCTGATCGCGGACGCGATAGAGGACTCACGGGCGCGGGAGACCGAGCCCCAGTCCGGGAATCGCTTCCGCAGAGACGCGTAAGCGCGCGCCGAGTTCACGTCTGTCGTGTTCTGAGAGAGCACCGTCGCAACGAGGCTTCCTACGAGGTCGCGGTCGCCGTGCCACCCGGGCACGCCGAACTCACGCTCCAGCAGGTCCGTGATACGCGCGAGCCGCCGCGTGATCGCGGCGGCCCCGGCCTTCTCTCCGTCCGCGCGAGCCGTCATGCGTACGCCGCCTCCGCCGGCGCGCCGCGCGCCAGCTCGTAGACGAGCAGGCCCACGGTCGCCTCGGCAGGCATTCCGCGCCGGATGTCGGTGTCGGCCTTGTAGAACGACCCGATCCCGCGAGCGTAGTCGCGCGAGGTCCTGCGCGCGGCCAGCGCGCGCAGGTCGGACACCCCGGACAGAAGGTACGCGCCCGAGCCGGGGTGACCGCGCGGTCTCCCGCCTCTCGAGACACGGACCGACCAGAGGTACGTCCAGAGCCCGTACAGCTGGCTCACCAGCTGCGGCGCGTCCGCCCCCGCGTCCACCAACTCCTCAAACAGTGCAAGAGCCTCCCCCGATCTGCCCTCGGCTATCGCGATCGCGAGTTCACGGAGACCGGAGGCGCGCGCTCCCACGACGAACTCGACATCATCGAGCGTCGCCTCGGAGCCGCCTCTGGCGCCCACATAGCAGGAGAGCTTACCGAGTTCGCCGGCGATGCGGTTCAGCTCACCGTTGGTCCAGTCGACGAGGACCGACATCGCGTCGTCGGCGATGGCGACTCCCCTCTCGTCCGCCATCTTTCGTGCGACGGTGAGCAGCGCTTCCCGCGACAGCCGGCCGCACTCGACGACCGCGGAGAGCGCGAGGGCGTCGCGCTCGAACTTGTTCCTGCCGGACAGCCGCTCGAAGCTCACGAGCGCAACGCAGGATCCCTCCGCCGGCAACTTGAGATAGTCGAGGAGCTTCGTCCTCTGCTGCGGGCTCATCTTGTCGAAGTCGTAGACGACCGTCAGCCTGTAGGGGGACATCATGGGGACGGTCGAAGCCTGGGCGGCGACGGCCTCGGCCGTCGTCTCGCGCCCGGCGAGGCTCACGAAGTCGAATGCCTCGCTGCCCGGCGCGAGGAGCGACTTCCTCAGCAGCTCGACGCCGAGGCTCGCCAGGTAGGGTTCTTCGCCGTGCAACACGACGACCGGGGGCACCTCACCGGCGGCCAGCGTCCTCTGGAACTCGGCGAACGTCATGAGCGCTCCTACCAGCTCTGCACGGTCTTACCCAGCACGTCCTGGGATATCTTCTCGAGCGCCGAGGCACGCGCCTCGTCTTCCGTCGTCAGGTCTCCGCCCTCTCCGGACACCGAGTAGAGAGCCCAGCCCTCGACGTCGTCCTTCCAGACGATCTCGTCCTGGGTCAGGTCCTCGTACGTCAGCCTTGCGACGACGCGGACCTTGTACTCCCGCGGGTTGCCCGAGGCGTCGTAGGACGCCACCGGGCGCTCGTAGAGCACGACGGCTCCGCTCAGGATCGAGTCCGCAGCGTCCTCGCCCACCACGTGGAGCGTATTGTCATCGCTGAATTCAGTGATGAGCGCGTTGGTCAGGTCCTGCTCCACGCCGAACTCGAGCGTCTCGTTGGTAAGGATCGGAATCGCGATCGACGAGATGTGGGTCTTGACCGAAGCAGAGAATCCGTAGTGCGAACATCCGGCCAGCACCATCAGCCCCGCCGCGGCAAGTGCGACCGCCGCCCACGGCACCGCGCCCCACCCGGTCGCCGCTCGACGTCTGGGCGTTCTCATCACGCCTCCTTGAGTCTCTTGCGTAGCGTGTTGCGGCTGATCCCCAGCAGCTTGGCCGCCTGCACCTGGCTCCCTCCCGACCTGGCCAGGGCCTCCTGGACGAGCACTCGCTCCACCTCGGAGACCACTTCCTCGTCGAGGTTCCCCGGCCGGCTGTCGGCCAGCGCGCGGAACGACGAGCGAACCGCGGCCACCAGACCGCCTCCGCTCGCACCCTCGTCCGGCCAGGCGCCAGAGCCCTCCTCCGGCAGCTCGAAGTCCTCGGGGACGAGCACTCCGGTTCGGTTCAGGGCTATGGCCTGAAGCATCGACCTCTCCAGCTCGCGGACGTTGCCGGGCCACGGATACGACGAGAGGAGGTCGTATACCGGTGGAGACATGCCGTCGACGTCCTTCTGCAGCTTCGCCTTGGCCTTGTCGAAAAAGTAGTCCGCAAGATACTGTATGTCCTCACGCCTGTCGCGCAGGGGCGGTATGAAGATCGCCACGACCTTGAGCCGATAGAACAGGTCGACGCGGAAGGAGCCCTCCTTCATGCGGCCCACGAGGCTCTGTCCCGTGGCGGCTATGACGCGGACGTCGACCCGGCTGCGCGCACGGGTGCCGGGCCGCTCGAACTGCCCCTCCTCCAGAACGGAGAGCACCCGGCCCTGCACCTCGAGCCCGGCCGTGTGTATCTCGTCCAGGAAGATGGTGCCTCTGTTCGCCTGCTCGAAGCGGCCGGGCTGTCTCTCCCCGTCGCCGCCCCCTCCCCATCCGAAGAGCTCGCGGTCGAGGAGCTCGGGCGGCATGGCGCCGCAGTTCACGGCCACGAACGGGCGGTCGCGGCGCGCGCTGTTGTAGTGAATCGCCCGGGCGATCAGTTCCTTGCCCGTCCCGGGCTCGCCGTGCACGAGAACGCTCGCGTTCGTCGCCGCCGTCTGCCCGATGAGCTTGTGTATCTCGATCATCTCCGGCGACTGCCCAACGATCGCGCCCAACTCGGCGACGTCTCCGGGACCGGGCGACCCGATAGTGCGTATCATCCCGCCATCGGCCGACAGCGCCCTGCGCGCCGCGTCCTCGAGCCCGGCCGGGAGAGTGCCTCTCGGAAGGTAGTCGTATGCGCCCTCGCGCATCGACTCTATGGCGCCCTGGCTGCTCGTCTCCCGCGCCACCACGATGACCGGAAGCCTGCGTTCTCTCTCCTTCACGGCCCTCAGCACGTCGACGGCCGAGCCGCCGACGAGCCCGTGCTCGATCACGACCAGGTCCGGGACCTCGTTGTCGAGGGCAGACAGCATGGATCCCCCGTCGGTCCACACGCGGGACTCGTACATAAGCGCCGGGAGCGCGTCCACCAACTCCGAGGCCGTCGGTTTGCCGTCGTCAAGAATCCAGACCTTCTTCAAACCTGCGTCCCTCTCATGGAGAGCGGCCGCCCCGAGGCCGGGAACGGCTGAGGACGGTGTCGCGCTGCGGATGGCGTTGTTGTCACTTCGAGGAAGAGCGGAACCACTCGATCGTCCGAACCAGACCGTCTTCGAAGTCTACGGTCGGCTCGAATCCGAGCAACTTCCTCGCTTTGGAGATGTCCGCGAAGGAGTGTCGGACGTCGCCGGGCCGCGGCTCGTCGTAGACCGGCTCGACGGACGCTCCGGTCAGCGTGCGAAGCCTGTTGAAGAGCTCGTTGACGGTCACCGTGCTGCCGCACGCGGCGTTCATCACCTCGCCGCCGCAGCCCTCGACCGACGCCGCGAGAATGTTGGCGTCCACCACATTCTCCACGTAGGTGAAGTCGCGGGACTGCTCTCCGTCGCCGTAGATCACCACCTTGCTGCCGGCCAGAAGGGCGTCGATGAAGATCGGCACGACGGCGGCGTACTGGGACCCCGGGTCCTGCCTCGGGCCGAAGACGTTGAAGTAGCGCAGAGCCACGCACTCCAGGCCGTACAAGCTGGAGAACACGTGGCAATAGTACTCGCCGGCCAGCTTCGACACGGCGTAGGGTGATTCCGGAGCGGGAGTCATGGTCTCGAGCTTCGGCAGCTCGGGGCTCTCGCCGTATATCGACGAGGAACTGGCGTAGACCAGCCGCCGCACATGCGCGTCCCTGCTGGCCAGCAACACGTTCAGCGTACCCAGGACGTTGACCTGGTTGCTCGTGACAGGGTCGTCGACCGACCGCGGGACCGAGGCGAGGGCCGCCTCGTGGAAGACGACATCGACGCCCTCGACCGCTCCCCTCACGGCATCGAGATCACGTATGTCACCCTCGACCAGGTCTATCCGTCCACCGAAACCCTCCAGGTTCTCGCGGCGGCCCGTCGAGAAGTTGTCCAGCACGCGCACATCATGGCCCTTCGCCAGCAACCGCTCGCTGATGTGCGATCCGATGAACCCGGCCCCTCCTGTAACGAGCATGAGAGACATGGAACGCTCCCCCCAAAACAGCACGATGCAGCGTGCGGCTATATCTTCACTATGTGGCTCTCGACAAAACCCTTCAGCGCGTTTCTCGTATCCACGATAGGTACGCCCGCGCCCACGACGAGTTCGTAGTCAACGTTCGAGTGCGCGGTCGTTATCACGACGCAGTCGGCCTCTCGCAGTTCGTCGGCGGTCAGGTCGACGCTCTCCACGGCGAAACCGACCTCGCTCAGCTTCCGTACGTACGGGTCGTGATAGCGCACCTCCGCTCCCCTGTCGAGCAGGAGCTTGATCACGTCAATGGCCGGGGACTCGCGAACGTCGTCTATCCCCTCCTTGTACGCCACCCCCAGAATCAGAACCCTCGAACCCCGCACGGGTTTCGAGCGGTCGTTGAGGCAGTCTATCACCTTTGAGACCACGTGGTGGGGCATGTTGCTGTTTATCTGCCCGGCAAGCTCGATGAACCGCGCCTCAAAGCCGGACTCCCTGGCCTTCCAGGACAGGTAGAACGGGTCTATGGGTATGCAGTGGCCGCCCAGACCGGGCCCCGGGTAGAAAGGCATGAACCCGAACGGCTTCGTCGCCGCCGCGTCGATGACCTCCCAGACGTCGATGCCCATTCTGTCGCTCATGAGCGCCATCTCGTTCACGAGGCCTATGTTCACACTGCGGAACGTGTTCTCCAGGAGCTTCACCGTCTCGGCCACCTTCGTCGAGGAGACCGGAACGACGGGACCCAGGGTCATCTCATAGAGAAGGACGGCGTGCTCGGTGCACGTCGGCGTGACTCCGCCCACGACCTTGGGGATGTTCTTCGTGTTCCAGTTCGGGTTGCCGGGGTCGACGCGCTCCGGCGAGAACGCGAGATAGAAGTCCTCACCCGCCCTGAGCCCGGTGCGCTCCAGCCTGGAGAGGATCACCTCGTCGGTCGTGCCCGGGTAAGTCGTGCTGTCGAGGATGACGAGCATGTCTGGATGGAGATACTTCTCGATCTCGACGACCGCCGCGCGGACGTACGAGATGTCGGGATCCTTCGTCTTGCGCAGCGGCGTCGGCACACAGATGTCGACCGAATCCAGTTCACGCAGGACCTCGAACTCGGTGGTCGCCTCGAACGTCCCCTTTGCCGTCGCCTCGGCCACCCACTCGCTGGGCACGTCCTGTATGTACGAGGTACCCGACCTCAGCTTCTCGACCTTCGACGCGTCCGAGTCGATTCCCGTGACGCGGAACCCCGCCCGCTCAAACTCCATAGCGAGCGGAAGTCCGACATACCCGAGCCCTATGACCCCCAGCCTGGCTTCCCTGGAGCGGAGCTTCTCCTTGAGCATGCCTCCTCCTTGACGTGAAAGACGCTCGCCGCGGAGCCCGTCCGCGCTATCCCGCCAGCCTGACCCCCGATATCACGGCGGCCACCGACAGGGGCAGCAGCAGGTTGTCGTAGGCGCCCACGGGCAGCGACTCCACCAGGGTCGCCACGGCGCCCACCAGTATGGCCCACGGCAGTGGAACATAGAAGATAGCAATTATCACGCCGACTGCGAAGAGCGAAAGAGATCCCAGCATGGTCTTTCCGGGGTTGTGGGGCAGCACGGTCTGGCCGAATGCACGCCCCATCAGGCTCGCTGCCGTGTCCCCCGCGGCCAGGATGAGGATCCCCGCTGCGGCCGCCTTCGGCGGGAAGACGAGGAGCGTGAGCCATATGCCCGCCCCGAAGAGAACGGGCCCCATGGCTATCCCCCTGGCCTCTGAGGGCCGCATGGCCCGCCACGTGACCGTCGAGAGCAGCGGCGCCGCGGTCCCCCACAGCCGCGCCAGCTCGGACCCGAGAAAGAGCAGCGTCACGCCGCCGACGAGCCAGAGCGCGAACGGCCACGACCAAGCAGCTATGAGAGGGACGGTGACCGCGCAGATGTGCACGCCCTTCCGAAAGATCTCGTGGCGGACGGCCAGCCATTGCGGCGTTATGCCGACGCGGTAGCCCTCGGGAAAGAACTCGAGTATCTCCATCAGGTTGCGGGTGTGAAGGATGAAGTTCGCGGTCTTGAGGATCGGAAGCTCGGGATTGACCCCGATGCTCCTCCAGGCGGCCTCGACGATGTCGATGTTGCTCCTGTCGTCGACCACGACCGTCGTGTCGGTCCACGCGAACCCGAGGTCGTCGAGCATCTCCTCGAGCGCTTCCTTCTTGCCCGCGCAGGAGTGTCGGTCGCCGAGCAGACAACCCGTCAGCCGTCCGCCCTCGGTCTCAAGGAGTATCCCCGCTCCGCGGTCCGCCCCCAACCTGACGGCCAGCATCTCCACGATGCGCTGTGGTACTCCGGCGCTGACAAGCACGACGGCATACCCCGCTGCCTTCAGGTCCGCGCAGATCTCCGCCGCGCCGGGCACCAGGACCAGCGACTCGCCGATGCTCTCGAGCTCCTCGACCGACATACCTCTCTGCAGCCGGTAGGCGCGCTCTACGGCAGACCGCACATCGAGGAGGCCCGTCTTGAGAAGGAACCCCAGCCAGAGACTTCGCAACCAGACGCCCGGGCCCCGCCTCCTGGCCACGTGAGACAGAAACAACTCGCGCAGCAGCACGCCGTCCACATCGAAGGCGACGACGCCGTGCGCCGCCAGCGGCGATGCCTCAGCAGCCGCCACGCAACCTCCCGAAGAGAACGACGAAGCCTCTCACGGCCATCCAGCAGGCCAGGCCGACCATCACTATGGTGAAGAAGGAGAACTTGCCCCCGAACTTAGGTGGGATCAACTCCGAGAAGCGAAAGGCGCCGACGACGAGCATCGCCGCCAACGCGAGGTTCGCGCAGCCGACGACGATGCGATAGACGGTCCTCTCGCGGTCTCTTGGATCTTCTGGACTCAAGCCGCCGCTCGCCCCCACGCGCTAGCGCACGACTGCGAACTTGCCGTTGACCTGATCGACCGGATCCGAGACGCCCTCTCTGTAGATACTCAGCCGATAGATATAGATACCACTCGCCAGCTTGTCGAGCATCCCGTCGAACGAGTCGTAGCTCACCGTGTTCCAGCCGGCGGACGTTCCCATCCCGTCGTTTGGATCACTTTGCTCCAGCCCTCTCCGGAAAACGTCGAGTTCCTGTCCCGTGATGTCGAACACGCGTATGGTCGCCGCCGCGGCGGCACTGGACAGCTCGTACCGGAACGAGGAATCTCCCGAGCCGCCGGACGGATTCGGATAGACATAGTGGTTCATGACGAACAGGTCATTGGGGTCGCTGACGCGGACATCGAACACCGCCTCATTGTCGGTCGTGGTCAGCTCGTCGGCGCCGTCGGTCTCCACGACGGCAGTGATCTCGTGCGCTCCCAGATCCGTCTGGTCCGGCAGCCACGTGAATCTGTGGTAGTACACCTCCCCTCCGCCCATGGTCCTCGATACGCTCTCGGTGGTGAGAAGCTCGCCCTCTCCGGGTTCGCCGTCCCAGACCCTGAGTGTCATTTCGACGTTCTCGTCCGGACCGAACGCGTGGACCTTGACACGGAAGCGCACGGCGTCGTCCACTTCGGGACGCGGCGGTTCGCACGAGATGTCCTCGGGAAAGACCGCAAGGTTGAAGGTGCCGTCCGCCTCAGTGAGCCGCGCCATGCTCCCCGTCACGGCCCGTCCGACGCCGGCAAACTGCGACGGCGTGATGTTGCCGATCGTGTCGCCTGTCGTGTGGTAGTACGGGTTGCGGTCCCGCGGATTCCAGTGCTCTATCGCTATGACGCCGTCGTAGCCCTTGTACCAGAAGCTGCCATGGTCGCTGTACGCCAGGGCCTCATCGACCCTGCTGATGTAGAAGTCCTCGAACTGGTCGGGATACATCTCGGCCGTGCCAACCACCCAGTCCGCAAGCCACGTGCTGCCCCTGTTGGTTACGACGTGGCACGTGTCGGCCGCCGTGCCCGGCGGC
Source organism: uncultured bacterium (assembly GCA_964399265.1). Lineage (GTDB taxonomy): Bacteria > Joyebacterota > Joyebacteria > Joyebacterales > Joyebacteraceae > WJLY01. Next base: position 15,079 of record CAYNQF010000036.1, read on the forward strand.
TTGTAGCCGATCATGTCGACATTCAGGACGCCATATATCGTGTCGCCCTCCGCGGCGACGGAATCGGCGTACGCCTGGCTGCCGAGCAGCCCGAGTTCCTCCCCGGTCCACAGGATAAAGCGCACGTCGAAGGGGAACGACAGGTCGGAAAGCAGGCGGGCCGCCTCGAGCACGACCGCCACCCCGGTCGCGTTGTCGTCGGCGCCCGGAGCCGGGTTGTCGCACCACCACATCGGGGCACCGCTGAAGGAGTGAGAGGCGATCGCATCGTAATGGGCGCAGACGATGTAGTAGCCGTCAAGCCTGCCGGTCCCCGGAAGGACGCCCACGATGTTGTCGGCAGGATAGTCGAGCACCAGCGTGTCGTTCTCGCAGGAGTACCCCAGAATCCCGAGTCGCTGGGAGTCTATGACGGCCCCCCCCGGGAGGTAGGACCGGAGCTTGTCCTCAATATACGGCTTGGCCTCGGTAAGGCACTCGTCGCGCAGGACGTAGCGGCTGCGCAGAACACCTCCAGGGTATTCGCTCAGATGCCGGACGTAGGCCATCAGCGAGTCGACCGACACCGACGACATGACGTCCTCGACGATCCCGCGCACGGCCAGCTCGTCATCTTGCGTCCGCGACGCGATGATGGGCGGAGGAGAATCATCGAACCACGCCGCGACGTCTATCGAGTCGGGCAGTTCATGCACCTGGAAACACATGGACCGCAGCGGTTCGAGATCCCGGTCGCCGACAGCCATCACAACGACGCCCGCGTCACCCGTGTGCAGTATGCTCCCGTAGCGTGAGAGAGGGGTCGCCGAACTCGAGGGGTAGCACGCATAGAGCTTCTCGTCGGGCCCCACCGCGCCGAGTCTCTCGGTGCCGGCGACGGAGAGCACACCGGGGAGCGAACCTCCCTTCCACTCCAGGAGCGCAGCGTGCCTACCGATGTAGCGGACGCTCGCGCCCGCCGTCTGAGCGGCGAGGAGAACGCTCTCGTCATCGAAACGCATGGAGTACAGCTCGCCCGCCCCGGCGGCGGTGGTCAGGAGGAGCAGGACGGCTGCTGCGACGACGGTCGACTTCACTCTCACTGTTCGGCCCTCCCAGCCAGTCAGTGACGCTTGTCGCTGCGGCACACATCCGGCCGGGCCGGCGGCCTGCGCCGCCGGCCCGACACGAGTGGTACGCCCGAGAGGATTCGAACCTCCGACCCCTGGAACCGGAATCCAGTGCTCTATCCAGTTGAGCTACGGGCGCGTCTATGTAACCTTGACCAGTTCGTAGTCCCTCGTCCCCAGACCCAGGTCCTGCGCGTATCGGAGCTGGACGGTCGGGTCGACGTCCTGGTGGAGGTCGCGGAACTTGTCCTCGCCCCGGCGGTAGCCGGAGGACAGCTTGCTCTCCCTGACGGCAGGCGCGGCGTTCACGAGGTCATAGGAAGCCTGGTCTATCGCGACCGGGTCAAGCGAGGCGACGACCCCGACGTCCGGGACAATGGGCGTCTTCGCCGTGCCGTAGCAGTCGCAGACCGGGTGAACGTCCGTCATGAAGTTGACGTACGCGATGCGGCCCGGCTTCGCGGCCGCCATCGCACCCATGTATTCTACCATCTTCCTCTGGAAGATGTCAGTTGATTCGTTCCAGCGGATGCCGACGACCTTCTCCGGACAGACCACGATACACTCGCCGCAACCTATGCAGACCGACCCGTCGATGATGGCGTTCTCCTCCACGGTAATGGCTTCGACGGGACACCAACGGGCGCACGTTCCACAGGCTATACAGCCGTCTCGCACGTACGGCTTGGTGGTCGAGTGCTGGTCGAGCTTGCCGGCCCTGGACGCGCCGCCCATGCCGAGGTTCTTGATCGCCCCGCCGAACCCCGACAGCTCGTGACCCTTGAAGTGCGCCACCGACACTATCGAGTCGGCCTTGACCAGCTCCGCGCCGAAAGGGGCCTCTCCGACAAGCTCTCCCGGAGCGGTGAGTCGGATCTCACCGGTGCCGTGGAGGCCGTCGGCTATGAGGACGGGAGCGTCCAGCGCCTGAAACGTGAATCCGTGCTCCGCGGCCGTCCTCAGGTGCGCCACGGAGTCGCTCCTCGCCCCCCGGTAGAGCGTGTTCGTATCCGTCACGAAGAGCCTCACGCCCCGTCTCGCGTACCACGCCACGATGCGCTTGATGAAACGAGGCCTGACGTGACCCGTCTCTGCGCTCTCGCCGAAGTGCATCTTGATGGCCGCGGTCTGGCCCCTCTCTGCCACGGTCCCCACACCGCTGGCTTCCAGCAGCGCCTCGAGGCCGGCGGCAATACCGTCCCCGTCGCCGGCTTCGAGGAAATAGACCTTGCTCGATCGCTGTCCGGACATCAGTGTCTCTCCCCTTCCCGCCCGGGGCCGACCGTGGCCGGGCCGCGGGCGACTTCTCTCGCGTACGATACGGACGATGCGACGACGAAGAAGACCGAAAGGACCAGGAGCGGAACCTCGATAACCTCCACGTTCGCGGCATACGCGATCGCGGTGGCCGCGAGCACGACGAACGTCGTCTTGCCCACCACGTTCGAGTGGGGCACCTCGCCACGCTTCCTCGCCATCGCGAGAGCCACGCCGCCCAGGACCAGGTCTCTCCCGACGAAGAGCGCGACCGCCCAGACCGGGAACTCACCCCTGACCGCCAGCAGCAGCATGACCGAGTCGATGGCGACCTTGTCGGCCAGCGGGTCGAGCACCTTCCCGAGTTCCGTCACGCGCCCGGTCCTGCGCGCCACGTACCCGTCGACGCCGTCGGTCGCCGCCATCACGACCAGAACGGCAACCGCCCACGCCCTGTCGCCGCCGGCCAGGAGGACCAGGGCCACCGGTACGAGAGCCAACCTCAGAAGCGACAGCAGATTGGGCGCCGTCCCCAGGTCCGCCGGTCGAACACCGCCCGTCATCGCAGTCTCTCCACGACCCGTGATGACCTCCGCGGCGTCATCTCTCCCTCACCCTGCCGGCCCAGCGCATCTTCCTGCTCAGGATCTCGTAGTAGGAGTAGTCGGCGACGTCCACGAGATGTGCGCGGGCGGCGGCTCGCCCAACGACAACAGTGTCGCCCTGCCTGAGACCGAACGCCTTGCTCCCGTCAGTGGTCGCCAGGGCCCTGTCATCGCAAGACACCATCTCCACCTCGAAGACCGCCTCGGCCTCGGCCACCAGCGGCCTTATGGAGAGCGTGTGAGGGCAGATCGGCGTCATCACGATCGCCTCGACCGACGGAGTGACGATCGGACCGCCGGCCGACAGTGCGTGCGCGGTCGAGCCTGTCGGCGTCGCGAGGACGAGCCCGTCGGCCGCGTATCTTGTCACGACGTCACCACCGACGCGCGCCTCGAACGAGAGCATCTTGGAGTCGGCGCCCTTCGCGATCACGACGTCGTTCAGCGCCAGGTACTCCGTGTCGTCTCCCTTTCGCCTCGCGCTCAGCATCATGCGCTGGGTGACCGGCAGAGACCCGGGGTCGAGCGACTCGAGCACGCGCGGAAGGTCCTCACGCGGGATCTGAGTGAGGAAGCCCAGGCTACCCATGTTGACCCCGATGATGGGGGTGGTCCGCCCAAGCTCAGCCACCCGCCTGGCCGTGTGCAGCAGCGTCCCGTCGCCGCCAAGCGCGAAGATCAGGTCCGCCTCTCTCTCTATCGAGCCGGGCCCTCCTCTCCTGACCGGGCCGCCCGTCTCGTCCGGGCACCTGTCGTCCACGAGAACCTCGAGACCTAGACCGGCGCTCCACACGCGGATCGACTCCATCGCGTCTTCCACGCCGCTCTTGGCCGGGTTCGCGGCGATGCCGACCGTCTTCATCGGGCGTCTCCTCCATGACTCGCCGGGACGCCCGTGGCCAGCTCCTTCGCCAGCGTGGCGACGGACGTCGCGTCCAGGCCGCAATCCTCGAGCAGGAGTGCTCGTCCTCCGTGCGATATGAACCTGTCTGGTATGCCGACGATCCTGAGCTCCACGCCACACAGGCCGTTGGCCTGAAGCAACTCCGCGACGGCCGCCCCGAACCCCCCGGCGACGGCGTTCTCCTCGAGCGTCAGGACTTTCCCGGCGGCGCGCGCCTGCCGCAGAATCACGGCCTCATCGAGCGGCTTGACGAACCTCGCGTTCACGACCGACGCCTCGATCCCGTCCATCGCCAGGAGCCCGGCCACGTCGAGCGCCGTCCCGACCATAGAGCCTATCGCCACGATCGCGAGGTCGCCGCCCTCGCGCAACACCTCGGCGCTCCCGATGGGGATGAGCGGCGGGTCGTAGTCCATTCTGACTCCCCGTCCGGACCCGCGGGGGTACCGCACGGCGATGGGGCCGTCGTCGTGTGCGGCGGCCGTACGCACCATCGAGGCCAACTCGTTCTCGTCCTTCGGCGACGCGACCACCAGGTTGGGCACGGTGCGCAGGAACGACAGATCGAAGACGCCGTGGTGCGTCGGACCGTCGTCTCCCACTATGCCCCCGCGGTCGACCATGAATCTCACCGGCAGCTTCTGGAGACACACGTCGTGGATGATCTGGTCGTAGGCCCTCTGGAGGAAGGTGGAGTAGATGGCCACGAAGGGCTTCATGCCGCCCGCCGCCATGCCGGCCGCGAAGGTCACGGCGTGCTGCTCGGCTATCCCCACGTCGAAGAAGCGGGCCGGGCATCGCTTGGCGAGGTGCGAGAGCCCTGTTCCCGCCGGCATCGCGGCCGTCACGCCCACGATGCGCTCGTCGTCCTCGGCGAGCGTGGCCAGTGTGCGGCCGAACGCCTCGGTATACGAGATGGCCTTGGGGCTGGCCGTCAGAGTACCGGTCGTCTTGTCGAACGCGCCTATCCCGTGGAACTTCGTCGCGTCGTCCTCGGCGTGACTGTAGCCCTTCCCCTTGGTGGTCACCACGTGAACCAGGAGCGGGCCCTCGGTGATCCTGAGCCTCTCGAAGGCCTCGATGAGCATCTCGAGGTTGTGACCGTCGAGCGGACCGAAGTACTTGAAGCCGAGTTCCTCGAAGAGCAGGCCCGGCACGAACACGCCGCGGATGCCCTCGAGCGCGCGACTGGCGAGCGACCGCGCCCTCTCGCCTATCGCCGGGATCCGGCCGAGGATGTCCCAGACGTCCGCCTCGAGCCTCTGGTACGTGGGCGCCGAGAGGAGCCTCGTCAGGTACTGCGACAGCGCACCCACGTTCTTCGAGATGGACATCCTGTTGTCGTTCAGCACGACCATGAGGTTGCGCTTGAGGTGTCCCGCCTGGTTCATCCCCTCGAACGCGAGGCCGCCCGTCATCGCGCCGTCTCCGATGATGGCGATCACGCGGTTGTCCTCACCCTTGAAGTCACGCGCGCAGGCGAGACCGAGCGCTGCCGAGATCGATGTCGAGGAGTGTCCCGTGTTGAACGCGTCGTGAGGACTCTCCTCTCTGCGCGGGAAACCGGCTATGCCGCCGGCCTGCCGGAGCGTCTCGAACCGGTCGCGTCTGCCGGTCAGGATCTTGTGCGCGTAGCTCTGGTGTCCCACGTCCCAGATCATCTTGTCGCGCGGCGAGTCGAAGACATAGTGGAGTGCTACGGCTATCTCCACGGCGCCGAGGCTGGGCGCCAGGTGCCCACCGTTTCTGGAGACGACACGGACGATCTCCTGCCGGATCTCCTCGGCGAGCTGCTCCAGCTCGTCTATGTCCAGCTTCTTGAGGTCGCTGGGAGAGTCGATCCTCTCGAGCATCCGCCTGCTAACCCTTCCCGCGGCTCCCGTCGAGCCGCCCGACCGCGCCCGTGCGGCTCGTCCGGCCGTCGCACGCTCTAGCTTCGCCTGTCTACAATATAGCGGGCGATGGCGGCCAGATGCCACGCGCGCTCTCCGAAGGGCGAGAGCGCCAGAACGGCCTCGTCGGCCAACCGGACCGCCCTCGCGCGCGCGGCGTCGGCTCCGACCGCCGCAGGATATGTCAGCTTGCCCGCGTCCGCGTCCTTGCCGACCGCCTTGCCCATCTCCTCCGCTGTCCCTGTCAGGTCCAGCAGGTCGTCGGCTATCTGGAACGAGAGCCCCGTGGCCCTCCCGTAGGTCCTGAGCGCCTCGACCGCACCGTCCGGCGCGCCCGCCGCGATGGCCCCGATGACGACCGCCGCCTCGAGCGGCATCGCCGTCTTGCGTCTGTGTATGAAGGTGACCGCCTCTACCGTGGCCTCGCGGCCTTCGCCCTCCATGTCGGCGGCCTGTCCACCGACCATTCCCCTGCTCCCGTTGGCGAGCGCCAGTTCGGTCGCGATCCTGACGCGCCTCTCCGCTGGAAGCGCGTCGGCTCCCGCGACCAACCCGAACGCAAGCGTCAGGAGAGCGTCGCCCGCGAGTACGGCGGTCGCCTCGTCGAAGGCGCGGTGGCACGTCGGGATGCCGCGGCGCAGGTCGTCGTCGTCCATCGCCGGCAGGTCGTCGTGTATCAGCGAGTA
>CAYNQF010000037.1:0-21462 GCA_964399265.1 uncultured bacterium
AGTCGACGTGGTCCCTGAGCCACTCGAGGCTGACCCTCATCTCGCCCTTCCCGTCGTTGCGCCGCGGTGCGGCGGTCGTGCGGTGTGCGGCGGCCGGGCGGCCGCGTCACGCCGCGCTCAGACCTGCCGCAGGAACCGCATGTCGTTCTCGTAGAGGAGACGGATGTCGTCCGCGCCCGTGAGCATCATGCATATGCGGTCTACCCCCAGACCGAACGCGTAACCTGTCACCTCGTCGGGATCGTAGCCGACCGCCGCGAAGACCCTCGGATCGACCATGCCGGCGCCCAGCAGCTCCACCCAACCCGTCCCCTTGCACACCGGGCAGCCGCGTCCTCCGCAGATCTTGCATGCGATGTCCACCTCCGTCGAGGGCTCCGTGAACGGGAAGAACCCCGCCCTGAAGCGTATCCCGACGTCGCTGCCGAACAGCTCCTGCATGAACTTCGTAAGCACGCCCTTGAGCTCTCCCACGCGGACGTCCCTGTCCACGTAGAGGCCCTCCATCTGGTAGAACTCGGCGCCGTGTGACGCGTCCGACGCCTCGTTCCGATACACGCGACCGGGCGCTATGATCCGGATCGGAGGCTTGCGCGACTGCATCGTCCTGATCTGGACGGGCGACGTGTGAGTCCGGAGGAGCATGCCGCCCTCGACGAAGAACGTGTCGTGCATGTCGCGCGCGGGATGGTCGGGCGGGATGTTGAGCGCGTCGAAGTTGTGGAAGTCGTCCTCGATGTGCGGGCCGATCGCGATCTCGAAACCGAGCGTGCGGAAGATGCCCTCCAGTCGCTCCAGCGTCCGGGTCAGAACGTGCTTGCGCCCAACCCACGGCATCCTGCCCGGCAGGGTCACGTCCAGACCGGAGGCGGTCTCGGACGCGCTCGCGAGCCCCTCGCGAGCCTCGTCCAGGAGCGCGGACAGCTCCGTCTTGAGTTCGTTCACGGCCTTGCCGACGGCGCGTCGCTCCTCCGGAGGAAGGTCCTTAAGCCCCCTCGACATGAGGTTGAGCTCGCTCTTCCTTCCGAGGTAACGTACGCGCACGTCCTCGAGTTCCCGCTCGTCCCGGACGCCGGCGAAGGCCTGTCTGGCCTCCTCGCCCAGCTCACGCAAACGCTCTACCAAGACGCCCCTCCGCGCCGATTCGCTAGTTCTCCAGACTTCCCTTCGCTATCGAGACCAGCTCCGCAAAGCCATCGGCGTCATTCAACGCCATGTCCGCGAGGACCTTCCGGTCGACCTCGACGTTCGCCATCTTGAGGCCGTGCATGAACCGGCTGTACGAAAGCCCGTGCGTCCTGGCCCCGGCATTGATGCGTATGATCCACAGGCTGCGCATGTCACCCTTGCGCCTCTTGCGGTCGCGATACGCGAACTGCCCGGCGCGGTGCACGGTGTCGCGCGCTGTGCGGATGAGCTTGCTCCGTCCACCACGATAGCCCTTGGCGGCCTTCAGTATCTTCTTTCTCCGCCGCCTCGACGCGGGCGCTCCTCTCGCTCTCGACATCTCGTCCCTCGTCCTTTCCTCGTCTAACCGGCCGCCCGTCGCGTAGTCCCCAGACTGCCGACGTTGGTACGCGGCCTCGATCCTGTCGGTTACTTGTCCAGCAGCCTATCGATCCGCTTCTGGTCCGCGGGGTCGACGTACGCGGTCTTCCTCAGGGCCCTCTTCTGCCGCGAACTCTTGCGGATGAAGAAGTGGCCTCCGTAGGCCTTCCGGCGGCGGATCTTTCCGCTTCCGGTGCGCTTAAACCTCTTCGCCGCTCCCTTGTGTGTCCTTATCTTCGGCATCTTCTCCCCTGCTCTTTTCCTTTGTCTTCAGAGCCGGCTTGTGCGCGAGGATCATCACCATCGTCCTGCCTTCCGACCTGATAGGTACCTCCACGGTCGCGATGTCGGAGAGATCCTCGATCAGCCTCTCCAGAACCTTGCGGCCGAGTTCCCTGTGGGCCAGCTCGCGCCCCCTGAAGACGACCGTGCACTTCACCTTGTCGCCTTCCTCGAGAAACTCCACCGCGTGGCGCTTCTTGAAGTTGTAGTCGTGCGGCTCGATCTTGGGCCGCATCTTCACTTCCTTTACGACCGTCACGTGCTGACGCTTCCGGGCTTCCTTGGCGCGCTTGTTGAGCTGGTACATGTACTTACCGTAGTCCATGATCTTGCAGACGGGGGGCCTCGCCTTCGGCGACACCTCCACAAGATCGAGACCCTTCTCTTCGGCAAGCGCCAGTGCCTCGGACGTCGGCATGATCCCCACCTGTTCTCCATCGTCAGTGATCACGCGGACCTGCGGGATCCTGATTCGACGATTGACGCGCGGGGTCTGTATCGACACCGGACCTCCTTCCTTTCGCTCTCGAGTAGTGCCCCCAGAAAACGAGATACGGGATGCGAAGAAGCGCATCCCGTCAACGTGACTCGTTCCGGAACTCCGGATACCTGCCGTCTACCTCTTCGGGTCCGTGCGTGCGCCCTCGAGGTGAGAAGCGAGAAGCCTCTTCTTCGCGATCTTCTGAACCTGCCTGTCGAACCAGCTTACGAAGCGTTCTGCGCTCCTCCGGTCCCCGGGCCGGGTCGGCCGCCGACTCACGCCGGCCTGTCCCGCCCGCCCGACGAGACTGATGGAATGGTGGGCGATACTGGACTCGAACCAGTGACCTCTTGCATGTCAAGCAAGCACTCTAACCAACTGAGCTAATCGCCCACGTTGGGAAGGACCTTTCAGGGCCCCTTCCTCAAGACCTCAAAGGTATCCGATGCCCGGAGGCCTGTCAAGTCGAAAACGCCCTAGCGAAGGGGCCTCCTGATGGCCACCACGCGCAGCTCCGTCATCTCGCGGACCGCGTAGGCCGGGCCCTCACGCCCGACGCCGCTCTCCTTCTCCCCGCCGTAGGGCATGAGGTCCACCCTGAACGCGGGCGCGTCGTTCACCATGACGCCACCGCAGTGGACCTCGTGCACCGCCCGCAGCGCGTCCTCGAGCCTGTCTGAGAAGATCCCCGCCTGGAGGCCGTACCTCGATGCGTTCACTAGAGCGAAGGCCTCGTCGAGATCTCGGTACGGCCGAACCGACATCACGGGCGCGAACGCCTCGTCGCTCCAGAGGCTCGCCGACTCGGGCACAGACTCTAGGACGGTCGGGTGCACGAGCGTCCCGTTCCTGCCTCCGCCGGCCAGGACCTTCGCCCCGCCGGCCACTGCATCGCCGATCCACCGCTCCGCCCTGTCCGCGTTGGCGGAATCGATCATGGGACCCACATCCGTGTGTTCGTCGAGCTGGTCTCCCACCGACAGCGAAGCGGCCACTGCCACCGCCCTCTCGACGAAACGGTCGAACACGCTCTCGTGAACCAGAACGCGCTGGACCGATATGCACACCTGGCCGGCAAGGGCGAACGCCCCGAGCGCCGACCTCTCCGCCGCCACATCGACGTCTCCGTGCTCGGTCACCACGACCGCTGAGTTGGAGCCCAGCTCCATGGCGAGCTTCCGCACGCCCGCTCGTCCCGCTATGGCCCTGCCGACCTCCGCGCTGCCGGTGAACGTGACCATCCTCACCCTGGGGTCGTCGACGAGCGGCCCGCCCACCGACCCGCCGGGACCGGTCACGACCGAGACGGCCTCCGGCGGAAGGCCGCACTCGAGCAGCGTCCGACCGAGCTCGATGCCGGTGAGCGGTGTCAGACTCGATGGCTTCAGGACAACGGCGTTCCCGGCGGCTATCGCCGGGCCGATCTTGTGGGCCGCCAGATTGAGAGGGAAGTTGAAGGGAGTGATCGCCGCGACCGGACCGAGCGGGACGCGCACGTAGAACCCGAACCTGTCCCCGCCCGTGGGCGCCGCGTCGAATGGAACGATCTCGCCCGCGAGCCTCCCGGCCTCCTCTGCCGAGAGCGCGAACGTCTCCACGGCCCTGGCCACTTCACCGCGCGCCTCGCGCAGCGTCTTGCCCGATTCGGTCGCGATCGTGAGTGCGAGCTCTTCCGTGCGGTCGCCCAGCGACTCGGAGACGCGGCGCAGCACGTCGGCCCGCTCGCGTCTGCTCATCGACGCCACGACCGCTGCGCCCACTTCGGCCGCATCGACAGCGTCGGCCACCTGAGCGGCGCTCGCACTCGGCACGGTGGCCACGACCGAGCCGTCGAAGGGGTTCAACACGTCGAGGGAGGCCTCCGAGAAGACCTCCCTGCCGCCCACTAGCATTCCGACCCTGCGGCTCACCGGACTGCTCCGACACGCGGGAGCATCCGGCGCGAGCGGCGGTTCAAGCGGTCACCTCCAGGTCTCCCTCTATCTCGCGCACCGTGACGCCGCGCGCGTCGGGGTGCCCGAGCAGATATCTTGCGACCGGCTTCAGGACCATTCTCTCGACAGTTCTGCCGAGGTTCCTGGCGCCGTACTCACGGCTCGTGCCCTTCTCGACGAGGGCGGCGACGGCTCCCGTGGTGACGTCCAGCTTGATCGCGCGGAGACCCAGCCTGGTCCGAATGTCCTCCAGGTGGACCTCCACGATCTCGCGAAGCGCTTCCTCACTCAGGGGGTCGAACAGCAGCACCTCATCGACGCCATCCATGAAGTCGGTCGGGAAAAAGGCCTCTATGGCCTCCTTGGCCTCACGCAGGTGGTGCTCGCTCCTGTCCATCTCGGAGATGCCGAAACCCAGTCCGCCTTCTTCGGTCACCTTTGGGACGAGGCTGTCGGCGCTCGTCGTCATGATGAACGTCGTGTTGGAGAACGAGACAACCGCCCCTCTCCCGTCCACGACGACGCCGTCCCTGAAGACCTGGATTAGCAGGACGGCCACGTCGCGGTGCGAACGCTCTATGTGCTCGAGGACGACGACCGAGTGAGGGCTCCTGGCGACCGCGGTGGTCAGGTCGCCCGGAAACTCGACGTCGCCGACGCTCGCGCCCACCATCCGGGCGACGCCGTCCTCGTCGCTGTACCTCGCCATGTTGAACTCAAAGAGCCTGTCGGAACGTCCGTACAGCTCGTCGGCGAGGGCCCGCGCCAACTCGCTCTTGCCCACCCCCGGAGGCCCGACGAAGAGAAAGACGCCGTTCGGTCTGGAAGGCCTGGCGTCCAGGTTCAGCATCGTCACCCTGATGACGTCAGAGAGGACGCGGATCGACCGTTCCTGCCCCTTGACCCTCTTCCCGAGCGCGTCCTCCAGTTCGAGGAGGCTCGCCCTTCCGTTCCCAGCGAGCTTGGCGACCGGAATGCCGACGATCTCGGAGAGCGCGGACCTCACGTCGTCGCCGCGCACGCGCGCACGCTCGCCGGGCCCGGCGGCCGTCGCCGACCTAGCCGCGGCATCGTCCAGGAGCCTGTAAGCCTTGCCCGGCAGGACCTGGTCGCGGATGTAGTCGGACGACAGCTCGACCGACGCCGTCACGGCGTCGTCGCCGATCGCCACCCCGTGATACTCCTCGAGCCCTTCGACGAACTGGGCCAGCAGATGAATGGTCGTGCCGCGGTCGGGCTCGGAGACGTCAACGCGCGTCATGTCGTCGAGACACCAGGGGAGCGCCCTCACGGCGTGGCGGTACATCTCGGGTGACGAGCTGCCGATGATGTAGACACTCGGCTGATGGCACGCGGTCTGGATGGCGAAGGACGCGTCTATGGGCGCGGTCCGCTCGGGAAAGACACCCAGGAAGCTCGACACCTCCGGGAGAAAGACAATCACGTCGTCCCTCTCGCCGGCCTCCCTTAGCGCGGTGAAGACGATCCGCTCGAAGTCTCCCTGCTGCCTGGAGCCGGCGAGGACCCTGTGGAACGGAAGCTCGATGACGCGGCGTCCCAGCACGTGCTTCGGCGCGTGTCCCGCCTGGATGTCGCGGGCGAGCGCCAACGCCAACTCGCGTTTACCCACACCATCGGGTCCGACGAGGACCGCGGTGTGCCGCTCGCGCCTCTCGAGTATCTCCTTGAGCCTGGTTAGCTCCGCGCCCCACAGGTCGCCGTTGGCGAGCGACGGCCTGGCCCCGGCGGCCTCGAGCAGATCTACGCCGAGCTGTCCGAGTACCGTGACCCCTTCTGAGGAAACGTCTGAAGGAACGTCAGCCGGCGGCCCCGCCGGCGGGTCGCCACCGTCCTGAGAACCCGCCGCTCCGCCGGTCGGCGCGAGCGCTGAGACCTCGTGCTTCTCTTCGCGCAGCATGCTGCCTCCCCCACCTCGCCGCGCACATCGCCGGGACGAACCGCGTCACCGGCACACCCGTCACACGACGTTCTCCTTGCGCTGCCGCGCCTTGTCCCACTCGCCGCGGAGCTTCCCGTATTGTTCCTCTACCTTGGCCCTGGCCTCGGGCGGGAGCACCGACACCACGACGTCGGTCACCCCGAGCACGCGGGGCGCCATGGACGATTCCACGAGCGCCTTCCTGTCCTGCAGCCCTCCCATCACGGCCAGCAGCAGCACGACGCCGACCACGACCGTTGCGATGCCGGCCCCCAGGACGCCGCCCAGCAGTCGGTCGAGCCAGCCGAGCGTGGCGAGCCTGAGCGCCTTGGCCACTATGTGCGCGATGATGCTCACCACGATGACGACGGCCAGGAAGATGATGACGAAGCTTATGATCTCGGGAGCGCTCTGACCTGGAACGAACGAGAGGTAGCCGCCTGCCAGCCACTCGTGGTATCCGGCGGCGAGCATGATCCCGAGGAAGAGGCCCACCAGACCCAGGAGCCCCCGGACGAAACCACGGACGAGCCCGGAGAAGAAGCCGATGACCACGAGCACGATGATAACAAGGTCTGCGACGTTCATGTCCCCTCCAAGCGCGTCTGCGCGCGTTTGTGATGCCAAGCGCGCTACGCTATCATCGGTGCGGGAGCCATGTCAAGCGGGGGGGTGCCGCCCTTGCGGAGTAGTCGCCCGGTCCTTCGGAAGGCCGCGCGCCCTAGCGCAGCACGAGGACCTTCCCGGAGCGGACGTCCTCGCCGGCGGCCAGCGAGTAGAAGTAGCAGCCCGAGGCGACCCTGCTGCCGGTGTCGGTCGTCCCGTCCCACTCGACCGTGTGAGAGCCGGGAGACATCGGCTCGTCGAGGAGCCGCTTCACGACACGCCCGGCCGGGTCGTAGATGGTGAGCGAAGCACCGACGGGCTTGTCTCTTGCTCCGCCGACCTCGAAGGCGAACGTCGTCGAGTCGACGACGGGGTGCGGGTAGCAGCCGAGCAGCTCGGTGGCGGGTTCTGCCGGATCTCCCCCGACGCCGGTCGCGGAGCCCAGGGTCACCGTCTCACCGTCGACCACGGCCACCGCCTCGTACACGTACTCATGGCCGGGCCTCACGGCCTCGTCGACGTATCTGTCGACCACCCACCCCTCGACGGGCTCCTTGTTGACTACCGCGCTCTCGCCGGTCCGGTCGGTCCTGCGGAGGTCGAAACTGAGGCCGACCTCCACTTCCGCCGCGTCCCAGCTGAGGGTCAGTGTCCCGTCATGCCCGCCTACCGCTGCGAGCGCTAGTGACAGGTCGCTCCCCTTTCCTGACGACACTTCCACGGGACAGGACAGCTGACCCTCACATCCGATCTCGTCGATCGCGGCAACGTAGTACCGCGATGCCGACGCACGCGCGGATTCGTCATCGAACAACGTACCCTCTACGACGGCGACCAGCACCGGCTCACTCTCGTCACCGTCGTCGATGTCGACACGGTAGACGCTGTAGCGCTCGGCCCCGCCGACCGCGGTCCACTCTATGCAGTTGGCGCCCGCCTCCCTGCGACCGGTGAGGCCCGTCGCGGTCGCGACGTTCCTGCCGCTTCCGACCAGCAGAGCGCCGGAACTCACGGCGAGGTCCAGCGTGGACCTGGCCTCGCTCCACGGGTAGAACTCGCCGTTCCACGAGTCAGGTGGATAATAGACGCCGCCCAGGCTTATCTTCTGTGCGTGGTCGCTGGGGTTCACCGCGGCCAGGCCGCGCTCGAACCGCCTGACACGTATCATCTCACCGTGCTGGACGTCGGGCCTGTCACCGGGCACCGCCTGGGCCACCCTCCCTTTGCCACGAGCGAGACCGAGGTCGATGCCGTAGTAGTCGTTCCACCAGACCTGGCTGTGGCTGGCCGCGTCGAAGGAGTAGTAGCCGTCACCGTAGACCAGAGTGCTCGCGAAGGTGAACAGGAACTTCCGCTTCGCCTCCGCGGTCCACACGGGACCCGTGGAGGTGTACGCCCCGGTCCAGATCGTGTTGATGACGTTGGCGGCCGGGGTACGGTACTTCGACTCGATGGCCACGTATCCGTACTTGGGGTTCGTGATGTTCTCGTACCAGTCGCCGTGCATGTTGGGGAAGTTCTCGCGGGTCGAGCCGTCGCACACATCGTAGTAGGTGTTGTTCCCATTTGTCGTCACGATGTACTCGTCGCCGACCAACTGGCGCAGCTTCTGAACGAGGTGCTTCATCCCCTGGTCCCACGCCGCGTCGACGGCCGCGTCGCTCTCGCCGATCCCGTTCTTGTTGAGATCGATCGGGTGGGACAGATACCTGTTGAGCCAGGACATCTCGTCCATGCAGTAGTCAAGGAAGATCCCGTCCCACCAACCGCCCGGGCCGAAACGATCGGCGATGTACTCGGGAAGCCAGTCGTTGAGCTTCCTGCCCTGAGAGTCGATGGGGCAGTTCTCCGTGACGTCGATGAGCGCGTCACGCGAGTTGATCATCACTCTCCCGTTCACGGTGTCGCGCAGCCACCAGTTCTCGGAGTTCAGCTTGTTCGTGAGGGTCGCGTTGTCCTCCGGAGCCTCCCACGAGCCGTTGTAGCCGACCGGCATGTGCACGAGTATGATGATGTCCGGATTGAGTTCACGCAGCGTGGTCAGCTCCGCCTGATACCAGGTCTGAGCCCGCTTCGGCAGCACCAGGACGTCCCACCTGGCAAGCGACTCCAGGTCGGCTCCTATCAGCGTGCCGAAGTAGACGTTCGCGAGCTTCGGGAAGCTCTCCTTCGCATCGGCGTCCCCGATCCACCCCACGAGCAGACCCAGAAGGACCGACAGCACGAGGAAGGCCTCGCCCAGACCTCTCACTCCCGTCCGGCTTCCCGAAATCCCCTTCATGGCTGTGTCTCCTGAACCTGGCAAGCCTCGAAACAACCCCTTCCGGACATGCCAGATTGCAAGAGCTATGCCATATGTCAAGCAACAGGAAGCGCCGCAGGAAGGAATTCCCACGGCGCTCTCGCTCAGTCACAATTCAACTATATCCCTGTTCCAACAAGTGTGCTGGTGCCGGGGGCCGGATTCGAACCGGCACGGGAGATGGCTCCCCCTGCGGATTTTAAGTCCGATGCGTCTACCAGTTTCGCCACCCCGGCGGGCGGGAACGCGAAGCCGGCCCCCCGGCTCCCCTGCTCCGCGAGGATCCAGTCAAGGCCGGCTGTCTGGAGGCGGCGCCCGGATTCGAACCGGGGATCGAGGATTTGCAGTCCTCTGCCTTAGCCACTTGGCTACGCCGCCCGGAAAAAGGGCAGGGGCAGCTAACGCGACGCCCCTGCCCTCTCGTGTCTGGAGCGGGAAACGGGGCTCGAACCCGCGACATCCACCTTGGCAAGGTGGCGCTCTACCACTGAGCTATTCCCGCGCAACTGGTACAGACCCGGAGTATAGCGTCACCATCGCGGCCTGTCAAGCTCGAAGCCCGGCCCGCTTCAGGCCGCCGCGTTGCGCGCCTGCTCGTACAGGGCCGCGTACTTGCCGGCCGATACGGTCCAGCTGAAGTCCAGGGCCATGCCCCTCTGTACGATGCCGGCCCACGCCTTCTTGTCGGCGTAGGTCGCCACGGCCCTCTCGACGGCCTTCATCATGGCCGCGGACGTGTATTCCTCGAACACGAAGCCCACGCCCGTGCCGGCGGACGCGTCGTAGTCCTTCACCGTGTCGACCAGCCCGCCGGTCGCTCTGACCACCGGGACCGTGCCGTAGCGGAGGCTGTACATCTGATTGAGGCCGCACGGCTCGTACCTGGAGGGCATAAGGAACATGTCGGACCCGGCCTCGATCCAGTGCGCGAGTTCATTGTCGAACGTTAGGTGCGCGGCCACGTCATCCGGATGGCGCTTCGCCATATCGGTGAAGAACTCGTGGTACTCCTTCTGACCGGTGCCGAGCACGACGAGCTTGGCGCCCAGTCCAACGATCGAGTCGCCGGCCTCTCGCAACAGGTCGAAGCCCTTCTGATCGGCCAGTCGCGAGACGATGCCGATGAGCGGTGCGCCGAGGTCGGTCGCCAGCTTCGAGCGCTCGAGGAGCGCCTTCTTGCAGGTCCGCTTGCCCGACAGGTCCCCGGGTGAGAACGTCGCCGGTGTGAGCTTGTCGCCGCTCGGGTCCCAGACGCCGTAGTCGACTCCGTTCAGGATGCCGACGAGGCGCCCCGCGTCGCGCCTCTCCGCGAGCACGCCTTCGAGGCCCAACCCGTACTCCGCGCTCGACGAGATCTCGACTGCGTAGCGCTCGCTCACGGTGTTGACGTAGTCGGCGTACTCGATGCCCAGCTTGAGCGTGCTCACGCCGCCGTTGTATTCGAACGGACTCCCGTACACGCATCGACCCTCGGCGAAACCGAGCGACGGGAGGAGCGACTTGTCGAAACCTCCCAGGTAGCCGAGATTGTGGATGCTGAAGACGACGCCGGCGGAGCCGATGTCGGAGTCCCTCTTGTACATCTCTCTCAGGTAGACCGCCGCGAGCGCCGTGTGGTGGTCGTTCAGATGGAGGACATCCGGCTTGAGGCCGAGCGCTCTCGCCCCCTCCAGGACCGCCCTCGAGAAGAGAGCGTAGCGCAGCACCTCGTCGGGATAGCCGTTCCCGGTCGAGGGGTCGACGTAGATCCCCTCCCTGTCGAAGTAGCCGGTATGCTCTACGAAGATCACCCGCGCGCTGCCCTCGCCCGGCATCTCGGTCTCGTGAAGCCGCACATCCTCGCTCCCGCCGCCCATCGGCACGTGCAGCGTCCCCAGACCCGACACCGGCCGTACGCCGTACTTCCCGTCGTCGATCGACCTGTACTTGGGGAGAAAGACAGTCACCTCATGTCCCATGGCGGATATCGCCTGCGACAGGGCACCCACGACGTCCGACAGACCCCCGACTCTCGCGAACGGGGCCACTTCGGCCGAAGCCATTACGATCCTCAACTGGCACCCTCCTGTGAGGTGATGTCGATGTCCCTCAGATACTTGGCGGCCTCCTCGGGAGGCGTCGGATTGATGTAGAAGCCCGAGCCCCACTCAAAACCGGCCACCTTGGTGAGCTTGGGCATGATCTCCACGTGCCAGTGATAGTGCTTGCTGTCGGTCTCTCCCGACGGCGTCGTGTGCAGGATAAGGTTGTAGGGCGGGTCGTCGAGCGCGCGATTGATCCGCTGCAGCGTCTCCTTGAGGACGCCGGCGTACGCGCTCCTCGCCGGGTCGTCCATCGTCTCGAAGAAGGGCTGGTGCGTGCGCGGAAGGATCCACACCTCGAACGGGAACCTGGCGGCGAACGGAACGACGGCGATGAACACGTCGTTCTCGCACACCACCCTCGACCTGGTCCAGACCTCCTGCGCGACGATGTCGCAGAAGACGCACCGTTCCTTGTAGCCGTAGTACTTCTTGCTTCCCGCCAGCTCCTCGATGAGCCTCTTGGGAAGAATGGGCAGGGCGATGAGCTGCGTGTGCGGATGCTCGAGCGAGGCGCCCGCGGCGCTGCCCCTGTTCCTGAACACCTGTATGTACCTGAACCTCCGGTCACCCTGCAGGTCGATCATCCGCTCCTGTATGGCCTTCGTGACCAGAGCGATGTGCTCCCGCGGGAGGTCCGCGAAGTCCATGTCGTGATGCGGCGTCTCTATGACGACCTCGTGGGCGCCAACGCCGTTCATCTTGTCGTACATCCCCTCGCCTGCCCTGTCGAGGTCGCCCTCGATCGAGAGCGCGGGGAACTTGTTCGGGACGACGCGCACCTGCCAACCGGCCGTGTCCTTCGCCGTACCGGCGGCGCGGTAAGCCAGCACCTCCGGAGGCGTCTTGTCCTCGTTCCCCTCGTCGAAGGGACAGAATCCGTTCTTGCGCACCTCCTTCTCGTGCGCAAAGTCGGTGGGTCTCTTACCTCGCTCGGTAGAGATGATGACCCATCGCCCCAGGACGGGGTCCTTCCTCAGCTGCGGCATTGACTCCCCTAGTTCTGTTCCAGCGGTGCTGAGTCACCCGAGTGAAGTCAATATGGTTATCAGATGGCCCGTGGCAAGTCAAGGTGGCACGGCTCAGCTGTCCGTCTCACCCGACCTTCGCCTGAGTTCCGCCACTATCCTGCGGACGTCCCGCGCCCTCTCCTTCGAGCAGACGACCGTTCCCTCGGCGGTCCTCGCCACTACGATGTCCTGGAGCCCCAGGACCGTCACGATGCCCCCGTCGGCGTGCACTACGCAGCCCCTGGAATCGAGGACGATCGCCTCTCCCGAGACTGCGTTCCCCATGGAGTCCAGCTCCCACACGCGCTCGAGCGCGGGCCACGCGCCGATGTCGTCCCACGCGAATGTCGCGGGCACCACGAGGACACCCTCCGCCTTCTCCATCACGCCGTAGTCGATCGAGACCGACGGAGCCGCCTCGTAGAAACGCCCAAGAGCCTCCGCGAAGTCTTCGCGGCCCGGAGCCGAGTCGAAGGACCCGAGCGCCGCGTCAAGCTCCGGCAGGAGCCGCGATATCTCTCGCAGAATGCGGCCGGCCTTCCATATGAACATCCCGCTGTTCCACAGGTAGGAACCGTCCGCCAGATAGAGCGCGGCGGTCTCGGCGTCCGGCTTCTCGACGAAGCGGTCGACCCTCCGTACGCCGGGCGCGACCGTCTCGCCGGCCTTCAGGTAGCCGTACTCGGTCTCGGGGCGCGTCGGCCTGATGCCGAGCGTCACGAGCGCGTCCATCTTCTCGCTCGCGGCTATCGCCGTCTCGAGGGTCTTCCGGAACGCGTCGGCTCCGCCGATCATGTGATCGGCCGGAAGGACGACCATCACGGTGTCGGGATCCTCGTCGGCGAGTATGCGCGCGGCGAGACCTATCGCCGGCGCCGTGTTCCGCCCAACCGGCTCCCCGATGACCCTCTCGGGCGGTATCGGCGAGAGCTCCGGCAGGATCCTCTCGCGGAGTTCCAGGCTCGTCAGCGCGAGACTCGAGCGAACGTCGACGAGAGGTTCTATCCGACCCACCGTCCTCGCGACCAGCGTGCCCTCGCCGTCCAGGTCGAGAAGCTGCTTTGGCCGTTCACGTGTGCTCATCGGCCAGAGACGCTCGCCCCAGCCCCCGGCCAGGATCACAGCCGCCCTCATCATCTGCCTCTCCCGTGATGGTGCATGCGCGGGGACGGCCCCTTCGGCACTCCGATGCCGCTCCACCGGTGCCGCGTACTCAGAACGATCGTTCTTTGCAGTATGCGGCCACCGCGCGCAGCAGCGTCACGTCGCCGTCGAGCGTGGCCAGCGCGTCCACGGCCTCGTCGAGAAGCCTGGTCGCCGTCGCGCGCGAGTCCTCGATGCCGTGCATCGTCACGAACGTCGCCTTGTTCCCGTCCTTGCCCACGTCCTTGCCCACGACCGACGCGTCCCCGACCGCGTCCAGGATGTCGTCGACGATCTGGTAGGCGAACCCGACCCTCTTGGCGTACTCCGTGAGGGCACCGAGCCCCTCCTGTCGCGCGCCGAGCAGGGTACCTCCAAGGGTCGCGGCTACCACGAAGAGCGACCCCGTCTTCCTCGTCTGAATGTACTCCAGGGTCTCCGCGTCGATGTCCGGACCGGCCGAGGTCTCGAGGTCGACGTGCTGGCCGCCTACCATGCCGTAGGAACCGACCGCCGTGGCGAGTTCGCGTATCGCGGCCGCCATCGCGACGCCGTCGGCGCGGACGTCCACGCCGTTGTCGGCCACGAGTCGGAACGCGTGCATGAGTAGAGCGTCGGCCGCGAGTATGGCCGTCGCCACTCCGAACGCCTTGTGAGTCGTCGGACGGCCTCGCCTGTTGCTCGCGTCGTCCATCGACGGGAGGTCGTCCAGCACCAGGGAGCAGCAGTGAACGTACTCGACGGCGCAGGCGCAGCGGACGATCGAGACCGGGTCCAGGCCGAGTGCGCTGGTCGAGGCCACCGCCACCACCGGACGAAGCCTCTTGCCTCCTCCGACGACCGAGTAGCGGATCGCCTGGTGAATGGCCTCGGGATAGTCTCCGGCGTCGGGGAGCCACCTGTTGAGATGCCTCTCCATCGCCTCGCGTTCGCGCCTCAGGAGACTAGACACGTCGGTCGGTGAGCGCCCGTTTAGCGGTGCGAGGGCCCTGCCCACTCAGAACCCCCTCATGAGCGAGTAGTAGATGCCTTCCGTATGAAGTGTGACCCCGTCCCAGTCGTACGTCTCAAGCACATGCCGGCGGGCGCGGTCGCCCATCGCCCTACACCGCTCGGGGTTGGTGAGCAGCGCCTTGAGCTTGTCCGCCAGGTCGTCGACGTCTCCCTGACGGAAGGTGGCGCCGCAGTCGCCGACCACCTCCAGGTTCTCCGCGATGTCGCTCGTCAGACAGCAGTTGCCGAAGCTCATCGCCTCGAGTAGGGCTATCGGCAGACCCTCGATGTCCGACGGGAGGACGAACATCCTGGCGTTGGAGTACAGCTCATCGAGGACGTCCCCGTAGACGTATCCGAGGAACCTCACCTTGGGCCCGCCCTTAGCGTGAAGAGAGTCGACGTAGTCGGTCGAGAAGCTGGTGCCGCCGGCCACGATGAGTTCGAGGTTGGTGTCGAGCTTGCGGTAGGCATCGAGGAGATAGTGACACCCCTTCTCGGGAACGAGGCGGCCCACGAACAGTATGTACTTCCCCGGCTCGATCCCCATCTCGCGGATCTTCTCGGGCTCCCGCACGTGCGGCAGGACGGTGCCGTTCGGAATATAGGTCACGTACACGTCCCGGGTCTGCTGGAAGTACTCCCTGAGCGCCTTCGAGACGACGATGGTGCGGTCGGGGAAGTTGACGGCGGTGTACTCGCAGCGGCGAAGGACCCACGTCGCGAAGCGTCCCCACTTCTCGCGCTGCCAGTCGAGACCGTGAACGGTGACGACCGTCTTCATGCCCCACAGCCTCGGAAGGTTCGCGAACATCGACGGCCCCAGCGCGTGGATGTGCACGATGTCGTAGTCCTTGGAGAGGATGTGGGGGATCGCGAGGCCGCAGTGCGTCGCGGTGTCGAGGTGCTTCGTGCGGACGCTCGGGATGTTCACGAGCCTGACACCCCGGTAGCTGCCCGCCATCTTCGTGTAGTAGGGACGGCAATACACGGTCACATCGTGACCGCGCTCGACCAGCCGCGTCGCAAGCTCCTCGACGTGCCGTTCGATCCCGCCGTAAGTTGCGGGTATGCCCTTCTGACCGAGCATCGCGATCTTCACGACATGGCCCTCTCGTATATGTCCATGATCCGCTCGTAGTGGACCGTGGGCGCGTACTCCGTCTCGATCTTGTGCCTGCCCGCCCGACCCATTTCGACGGCGGCCTCCCGGTCGTCCCTCAGGTCTCTCATCAGCGAGGCCAGCTCCGAGCCGTTCCCGGCCTCGAACAGGAGGCCCGTCCGCCCCGGCTCGACGAGTTCCGGGATCCCTCCCGACGTAGATCCCAGCACAGCCTTGCCGAGCGCCAGCGCCTCATAGACCGTCAGGGGCGAGTTCTCGTAGCACTCCGAGGGCACCACGACGAAGAGAGCGCCCGAGAACAGCGCCTTCAGCTCGCCGCCGGTACGGTACCCCATGAACTCCACGTTGTCCAGTCCCTCGACCTCGACGCGAGCCCTCAGTTCACGCTCCATGGGCCCCGTTCCCACTATCCGCAGAGGTACGTCGCTCGCCTCGGCGGCCGCGTCCAGCAGCGTCTCGAGTCCCTTGCCTGCGGCCAGCCGTCCTATGTAGACCGCATATCCCTCGGGCTCGTAGCCGAACCGCGGCTCGTACGCATCGAGCGCTATCGAGTAGGGCAGGTGAACGATCCTCTCCGGATCGATGCCGTGGTCTATCATCCTGTCCCGCAGCGAGCGACTTGGGGCGATGAACAACCTGACTCCCCTCTCGTACGTCCGCAGGATCCGATGGACGTAGGCCTCCAAACAGACCGTCAGGCTCCTCGCGACCGACCCCTTCATGCACCGCCTCGCCACGACGTTGTAGTACCGGCCTCCTCTGCACCTCTCGCAGTTCTCCCCGTCGACCATCATCTGGTAGTTCGGGCAGACGAGCTTGTAGTCGTGAAGCGTCTGCACCACCGGTACGCCCTTCGAGCGCAGCCCCTCTATCACCGATGGGGACAGCTGGTGCGCGATGTTGTGCAGGTGTGCTACGTCCGGCATGGTCCTGTCGACCAGCGCCTCGATCCTGCGTCTGGCCTCGACCGAGTAGATCACGCGCCCGGCCGCCCTCAACCTGTCGGCCAGCGAGCCGGTTCCCTCAAAGCTCTCGTGTGAGACGAACAGGTCGGAGTGCTCTGATGGCTCGTTCTCCCGGTCGAGCATCGCGAATGGCACCACTTCGACGCCGTGCTCCTCAAGGATCCTCTTGAGCTCGAAGAAGTACCGCTCGGCTCCTCCCTTGACGTAGTAGAATTTGTTCGCTGCCAGGACTCTCATGGGCGGCGCCGACCTCCAGGGGAACCTACGACCTGCTCCGACGCGGCCCGATGTCGGCGCCGAAGAACTTGGCTCCGACCATCCAGGCCAGGGGCCTAAGGGGCCTCCGCCGCATCGGCGGGGTCACCGTGCAGACCATCCAGCACTGCTCCGTGCAGGCCGACACCGCGGGACCGACCACGTCGGCCGACCGCAGCCGCAGTTCCGTGAAGCTCCCGTCCCTGATGTTGCCCATCTTGACGCCCTGGATGTTGCACGGGTACACGTCACCCCAAGGGTCGAGGAAGAAGAAGTGGTGCCCCGCGCCGCACGGGAGGCGGCGCGGCTTCCCCTGAACGTAGTCTACGAGCCCACGCATGTAGTAGGCCATCGCCCAGTCGCGCGGCCGCCTCGACCTGAGCCCCTCCCTCACGAGTTCGCCTATCTCCTCCGCCGCAGCCTGTGAGTGCGGCCGCTCTCCTCCGTGAGAGCCGAAGAAGATGGGCGAGCTGTGCACCGCGCTCGCCACGAACGAGACACCCTTCTCTTCCGCGAGAGCCTTCACGCGCTGAAGCTCTCCGGGGTTCTGCTCCGAGGACGTGGCCGCGAGTCCCAGGTCGGCGACGCCGGCCGCCTGGAGCCGGTCCAGTGTCTCCATCGCCTTCTCGAACGCCCCCGGAACGCCTCTGAGTTCATCGTGCAGGGGACCCACGGCGTCGACCGAGACACGAACCGCTACCCCGGGCATCGATCGCATCGCGGCCTCGGTCCTTTCGGGCATGAGGCCGTTGGTGGAGATCACGATCCTCGCCCTCGGGCACGCCTTCGCGACAACGGCCGCTATCTCGGGCAGGTCGTCGCGCAGAAAGGGCTCGCCTCCTGAGAGATTCACCGAAGTGAGGCTGCGAGGAAGCCAGGCGTACTCCTCGGGTCGCATCTCTCTCTCGACGTCCGACGGCTGCTTCCAGATGTCGCACATCCCGCAGCGGGCGTTGCAGCGGTACGTGACCGCGGCCACACAACCGATCGGGCCCGACATCAGTCGCTCTCCCCGGCGAACAGGTGCGCATAGGCCTTGAGGAGCGCGGCGCTGGTGTGCTCCCAGGACAGCTCCTTCAGAATGCGCTCCCTGTTGGCCTTGCCCATCGACTCGCGCAGCTGCTCGTCGTCGAGCAACTGGATGATCCTCTCTCCGAACTCGATCTCGTCGTTGGGCGCCGCGTAGAGCGCCCCGTCCCGGACCGAGTATCTGCTTTCCTTGAGGTCGAACGAGACCATCGCCCTGCCGAAGGTCATGTACTCCAGGACCTTGTTCATGGTCGACACGTCGTTAAGCGGGTTCCGGGGGTCGGGACAGACGCACAGGTCCGCCGTAGACAGATACCGCCGGACGTCCGCGTCGGAGATCCGGCCGGTCATCTCGACGTAGTCGGTGAGGCACAGATCGTCCCGCAGGCCCTTGATCGCCTTGAACGAATCTCCCGCGCCGATCAGCACGAAGTGTACGTTCTTCCTCTTCACTACGTCCACGACGTGACGCGCCGCTCGCAGCAGATAGTCCACGCCGTCCTGTGGAGCCATGACGCCCAGATAGCAGACGAGGTGCTTCTTGCCCCTCCTGAGTTCGGGGTCGGGCTCGACCGGCGTGAAGCTGCCCGCTCTGGGACCACTCCGCACCACGAAGATCTCGTCGCGCGGGAACTTGCCGACCTGGTCCGCGTGATCCTTGTAGGACTCGTTCGTGGATATGACCATGTCGGCCGTCCTGTACGTCCACCACTCGAGCAGGCGCAGCATTCCGAATATCGTCGCCCTGTGACCTCCGAACCGCGACAGGTACAGCTCCGGGCAGAGATCGTGTTGGTCGTACACGAACTTGCTGCGCCTCGCGAGCTTGTACAGGCCCGCGATCAGGAAGAAGGTGTCCGGGGGATTGCATGCGTGGATCGCGTCGAAGCCCCTCTCCCTCTCGACCCTGCTCACCAGACGCAGCGTCTCGAACCAGCAATACGGGAACTCCCACGCGTACGACAGCTTGTTGGTCGTCGGAGGCGGAGGCGGATACCTGTAGATGTGTATCCCATCTATCTCCTCGTAGGCCTCCGTGTAGCCCTTGCCCTGCGGACAGATGACGCTGATCTCGTATCCCGCCGCCGCCAGGGTCGTCGACTCCAGCCATACCCTGCGGTCGAACGGGACGGGCAGGTTCTCCACGATGATGAGTATCCGCTTCTTGCCGCTCACTTACTCCCCCGTTCCGCAGATCCCGCGCGCTTCCTCACCGTGACCGCGGCGGCGCCGCGGTTCCGGTTCCCTGACCGCCTCCCATCTCCCTCGAGCGTGGCTGCTACCAGGAGATGCCCACGTACTTCCCTCGCACCGTCGACGGGTCGTCTACGATGCGCACCAGGTCGACCATGGTCTGGTCCGGACGCATTCGCGTCCCGACGTCCTTGAACTCGTCGGCCGGATTGGCGACAACGATCACGTCCGAACGCGACAGGAGATCGTCGACGGACTCGGCCTTGAGCTTCTCGGCGTACGGCAACTCATGCTCAAGGAACCCCAGGTTGGAACCGAACAGCTGGGGCCAGGAGATGTTCCTGTCGAATATGCAGAGTTCGTATCCCTTGCCGATGAGCGTGCTGACCACCTGCACGATCGGGCTTTCCCTCAGATCGTCGGTCTCCGCCTTGAAGCTCATGCCCAGGACGCCAACCCTTCTCTTGCCCGTCTCTCGGATCAGGTCGACGGCACGCGCGATCTGGACGTTGTTGGACGGGATCGCGGACGAGAGGAGCGGGCACTCAACGCCGGTCTCCCTGCTCATCCTCACGATGGCCCGGAGATCCTTCGGCAGGCACGAACCCCCGAACGCGAAACCGGGCTTCAGGTAGTAGGGCGAGAGATTGAGCTGCGTATCGAGACAGAAGACCTCCATGACCTTGTGGCTGTCGGGAACGCCGACCGCCTTGCAGAGGTTCCCCATCTCGTTCGCGAAGCAGACCTTGATGGCGTGGAAGCAGTTGTCCGCGTACTTGACCATCTCCGACACGCGCACGTCGACCCTCGCCATCGGGGCCTCGATGCGAGCATACAGCTCCGCGAGCACGTCGCCGGCCCTGCTTCCTTGCGACCGCTCGCCTATCACGATCTTCGGAGGATGGTAGAAGTCCTTGACCGCGGAAGCCTCTCTCAGGAACTCGGGATTGAAGCAGATGCCGAAGTCCTTGCCCTCGGTCTTCCCGGACTCGCGCTCGAGGATCGGCACCATCTCGTCCTCCACCGTGCCGGGAGGAATGGTGCTGCGGAAGACGACCGTGTGAAAGCTGTCCTTGCGGGATATCACGGCCGCGATCTGGCTGCACACGCGTCGTGTGTAGTCGAGGTTCGGACTGCCCGTCTCGGTAGAGGGCGTGCCCACGCAGATGAGTGAGACGTCCGTGTTCATGACGGCCGCCTCGTAGTCGCCCGTCACGCTCAGACGCCCCTCGTCAACGCCGCGCTTGACCAGCTCGGCGAGACCCGGCTCCACGATGGGGCTCCTGCCCTCTCTGAGAGGCGCAAGCTTGCGCTCGTCTACGTCCAGCCCGATGACCGTGTTTCCGAGTTCCGCGAGGCAAGCCGCCGACACGCAGCCGACGTAGCCCAGACCCAGCACGCTGACTCTCATGATCTACCGCTCTCCCTGTGTCGCACCAGAAGTGTCAGATGAGACCCGCGACCGTGCGCCTGTCCACTTCGCGCCCAGCCTCTGTCCAGCTTGCCACATCCATGCCAAGAACGTGGCGTTCTCCCCCTCTTTCGGTGACGACGCCCAGCCTTCCCCGAAAGCGCCCGCTTGGCGAGGGCTCGCCGGCGCCGAGGAGCAGGCGGTCCTCGCCCTGCTCGTGTCCGATCCGCAGCTGCACAAGCCCGTGCGGTCCCACGACGGAGCAATCGATGTCGACTTCGCGATGACGCGCCTCCGGCACTATGGCGAAGACAAGCACCGCCGGAAGTGCACAACTCCCCTCACAGACCGCCGCGGGGGCCGGCGCCCTGTGGCCGAAGCCTCTCGAGACCCACCCCGCCGGAGGCGACTCCTCTCCCTCGGCGACTCTCCACGACATCGCCCCGGGAAGCCAGCTCGCCAGCGAAACCTCGGAGCGCGGTCCTGTCGCGACGATCACGTCGCCCGCGCTGAGGCTCCACCCCTCGGCGAACTGGAACGTGCCCCGAAGCTCGTGCTCGTCGTCGCCGTCCAGGCGGTCGACCACGATCCAGTACCCCGCGTCACCGAACACGACCGAGCGCGTGTGCACGACGTTCGCGGTACGTGCGTAACCGTCGTGCCTGCCCTCAAAGAAATGGAACCCTCCACCGACCGACCACCACGTGGGGAACGCACGCGCCTTTCTGCCCCACATGAACGGACCCAGCATGTCCGACTGGCTCGAGCCGTCGACGGTGAGCGTGTTGTGCGCCGGCGTGCTCCTGAAGTGAGTGCGCCACTCGGGTTCCCTGTGGTAGCAGTACGTGCCCGGGTCGACGAGGAACCAGTCGCCCCTGTACATCAGGGACATCGAAAGGCAGTCCGCGTGACCATGCGCGGCGATGCTCAGGTAACCCAGGGGACCGCAGTCCACCACGCCGTGGTGGTCGCCAACGCCGGCAACAAAGTAGCCGCCGGGGATGAAGGCGCGCGCGACCTCCCGGGCCGTCCCGGGATCGCCGCCGCGCGGGCTTCCAGCGTCCGGCGCCCGACGGTCTCTGAGGTGTGGCTCCACTCGCTCGCCGCCGTAGAGCCAGATCGCCGGGCCGAGGTCCGCGGGCCTGACGCCGCGCGGCATCTCCGAG
>CAYNQF010000038.1:0-10610 GCA_964399265.1 uncultured bacterium
CTACTCCAACACCTTCTATCACGCCAAGGCCGCCGCCAGGGAGGCCGAGCTGCTGAGAGAGGCGCGGCCGCCCGATACGGAGCCCACTGTCCGTGAGATCGAGATGCTCGATCGGGCGATCGAGAAGAGCGGCCTCGTGCTCCGTCTGCACCCCGACTCGAGTTGGGCCGACGACGCCCTGCTTCTGATGGGCGTCTCGCTGTACTACAAGGGCCAGTACGAG
Source organism: uncultured bacterium (assembly GCA_964399265.1). GTDB lineage: Bacteria > Joyebacterota > Joyebacteria > Joyebacterales > Joyebacteraceae > WJLY01. Next base: position 224 of record CAYNQF010000038.1, read on the forward strand.
AGCGCAGAGCAGAGGTTGACCGAGTTCCTCACCAGATACCCGGACAGCCCGCTGCGGAGGGAGGCCGAGTACGCGCTGGCGGGCGTCAGGCTCAGGACGGGAAATCCCGTGTCGTCCGAGGAACTCCTCCGGGACGTGGCGTACGCCGAGCCCCCGTCGAGCATCGCCGACGACGCGCTGATCATGATGGGGGACGCCCAGCGGGCCCGCGGCAGGCACGAGGACGCGGCGAAGTCGTATCTCGAGCTGCTGGAGCGGTTCCCCGGGAGCGACCGCCGCGCGGAAGCAAGGTTCCTCGCTGCGGAGAACTACATGGAGATGGGGCTCCCGGAACAGGCCGCGGAGCAGTATGCCGCGGTGTCCAACGAGTCCGGCAGCCGCGAGCTTCTGTTCGAGGCGCGCCTCCGGCTCGCCGAGGCCTATCTCGAGCTTGACGACCCGGCGTCCGCGCTCGCGGTATTGGACGACCTCGAGGGGAGGGCCATCGGGGACGACGAACTCGACCAGGTCCTCCTGCTTGTCGGCAAGGCCGAGACGCGGGCGGGCGATCTGGAGGCGGCGATATCGACATACGAGGGGATCGCGGCGTCTCGAGAGAGGACTCCTGCGGCGGCGGAGGCCCACTACCGCATAGGTCTCATACACAGGGACATTGAGCGCGACCTCGGGGCGGCGCTCGACTCGTTCGAAAAGGCGAAGGCGCAGGCTCCACGGAGCGACGTGGCCGCTCTCGCCACCGCGGCCCGCGACGACATCGAGCAGCTCGAGGAGTATCTGGCCACCATCGCGGAAGAGACGAAGGCGGCCGAGGCGTCCGCTCGCGAGCTCGAGGGTGCGGCGGCCGACTCATCGGGAGCCGGAACGGAGCGCCCGGAGGGGGGAGAGGGGACTCAGGAGCAGCCGGGGGACGGACAGACACCCGAGGAGCAGTCTTCGGAGGAGCCGGCGGCTGAGGGGCAACACGTGGAGGAGGGTGTAGGCGAGGGGGAGGCCGCGCCCACGGAACCGGCCGTGGCCGACTCGGCGGCGGCGGCCGCGCGCGAGGAGAAGCTCGCCAACGCGCGGTTCCGTGCCGGCGAGATCTATCTCTTCCAACTCGACGATGCGGAGACAGCGCTGGGGTACTACGAGCAGGTGATCAAGTACCACCCCGACAGCCCCGAAGCGCCCAAGGCCGCGCTGGCAAGGGCCTGGCTGCTTGAGAACAAACTCGGGTCTCCGGAGGCCGCGGAGCTCGCATACACCTACCTCATCGACAGGTATCCCGGCACGGAATATGCGGCCGAGGCCCGCGAGGCTCTCGGGCTCCCCGAGGTGGCTCCGGCCGACACCGCCGCGCTGGCCGCGAGTCCCGCCGACACGACCGAGGCGATGCCGGCGTCGGCCGACACTGCGGCTCTCGTGCCTGCCGATCTCGACTCGGCCGCGCTCACGCCGGCGTCGGCCGACACTGCGGCTCTCGTGCCTGCCGATCTCGACTCGACCGCGCTCACGCCGGCGTCGGCCGACACGACGGAGGGACCCTAGACTTGACGCTCATCAGAAGCGTGTCCGGCGTGCGCGGCACGACCGGAGTGGACATGACACAGGTGCTGGCGAGGCGCTACGCCGCCGCGTTCGGCGAGATGACCGGTGGGACCGTGGTCGTGGGATGGGACGGACGCCGGGGCGGCGACGAACTCAGGCGAGCGGTCGTCCACGGCCTCGCCGCCGCGGGCGTACGCGTACTGGACGCCGGCATCGTGCCCACACCGACGGTCGGCATGGCGGTGCGGGAGCACGGTCTGGACGGAGGCGTCGTGATCACCGCGAGCCACAACCCGGAGACGCAGAACGGACTCAAGTTCTTCTCGGCGAGAGGCGTCTTCCTGGTCGCCGCCGAGGCGGAGAGGTTGTTCGAACGGGTGGACTCCGCCGACCCGGAGGCGCAGGCTTCGCAGTCTCTGGAGAGCGTGGTCTCAGGCCTTTCGTCCGTGGGGCTTCTCGAGGGCGAGGCGATCGGCGACATACCCACGGCGGAACCTATCGATGGAGCGATCCGCGACCACCTCGACCGCGTGTTGGGTTGCCCGTTCGTGGACCAGGACCTCACCTCCGCCGCCGCTCCCCGTGTCGTCGTCGACTGCATCAACGCCGCGGGTTCCGTGGCGTTGCCGACTCTGCTTCGTGAACTGGGGTGTGTGGTGACGCCCATGAACACCGACCCTGGCGCCGGGTTCACGCGGGGGGCCGAGCCGGTGCCCGCCAACCTGTCGGGACTCGGGGAGGCCGTCGTCCGCGAGGGCGCCGACATCGGACTCGCGTGTGACCCGGACGCCGACAGGCTCGCGGTGGTCGACGAGACGGGCAGGCCGATCGGCGAGGAGTACACGCTGGTCCTGGCGGCACGCGCCGTCCTCTCAAGGAAGCTCGGGCCGGTCGTCGCCAACGTGTCCACGAGCAGGATGATGGACGACGTCGCCTCGGAGTTCTCGGTGCCCATGTATCGCTCGCCGGTGGGCGAGATCAATGTCGTCACGAAGATGGAGGAGGTCTCGGCCGTCGTTGGGGGAGAGGGCAACGGCGGGGTGATCCTGCCGGACGTCCACAGCGGCCGGGACGCGTGCACCGCGGCCGCGCTGGTCGTCACGGCCCTCATCGACGGCGGCAGGCCGGCCTCCGAGCTGGTCGCCTCGATGCCGCGCTACTCGATGCTCAAGACGAAGCTCGAACCCGGCGGCGTCACGCGCGACGGGATAGTGATCGCTATGAGAGAGGCCTTCCCCGACGGGACGGAGGACCTGACCGACGGGGCAAAGATGACTTGGCCGGACCGCTGGGTTCACGCTAGGATGTCTGGAACGGAACCTGTGGTTCGCGTGATAGCCGAAGCGCCCGACGACTCCGGGGCGGAGGATCTGTCGCGGAGAGCCGCGGCGGCTGTCGTTAGCCTTGTGGAAGGTGGTCGGACATGTGCGGAATAGTCGGTTGCGTGGCCAGGGATACGGACGTCGTGCCGATCCTGATCGAGGGCCTTCGCAGGGTCGAGTACAGGGGGTACGACTCGGCCGGCGTGGCCGCGATCGACGGCGACGTCCTCTCGGTTCGCAAAGTGGCGGGCAAGATCTCCGGACTCCAGGAGCTTCTTGAGAGTCGTCCGCTGTCCGGGCACATAGGCATCGCCCACACGCGGTGGGCGACCCACGGTGAGCCGTCCCAGCAGAACGCACACCCGCAGCTCGACGGGACCGGGAAGGTCGCCGTTGTGCACAACGGCATCGTTGAGAACTACAGGGCACTCCGCAAGCAGCTCGAGGCGAAGGGGCACGTCTTCACATCCGAGACCGACACCGAAGTCCTGGCCCACCTGATCAGCGAGCACTATCAGGGCGACATAGCCGGTGCCGTGCGGTCGGCGCTCGCGCGCGTCCAGGGTGCGTATGGCATCGCGGTCATGCACGCCGACGAGCCTAAGGTGCTCGTCGGTGCGAGGAACGGGAGTCCGCTCGTAGTAGGGATAGGTACCGACTGCTACTACGTGGCGTCCGACGTCGCCGCCCTCGTGCGACACACGAGGAACGTCGTCTATCTGGACGATCTCGAGATGGTCGTGGCGACGCCCGACGGGTTCTCGACGACGACGCTCGAGAACGAGCTGATCACCAAGGACGTCGAGCGCGTAACCTGGAACATCGACAAGATCGAGAAGAACGGCTACCCGCACTTCATGCTCAAGGAGATCTACGAGCAGGACAGGACGGTCACCGATGCCGTCAGAGGAAGGCTGATCGAGCTCGCGGGTGATGCCGTCCTGGGCGGTCTTCGCGACCATCGGCGCGCTCTGAATGCGTCCAACCGAATAATCATCACCGCGTGCGGGACGTCGTGGCACGCGGCGCTCATCGGCGAGTACATGATCGAGGATCTGGCAAGGGTCTCCGTGGAGGTCGAGTACGCCTCGGAGTTCCGTTACCGGAACCCGGTCATCCACCCCGGCGACATAGCCCTTGTGATCAGCCAGTCCGGTGAGACTACAGACACGCTCGCCGCCATGACGGAGGCGCAGCGGAGGGGGGCGATCACGCTCGGCATTGTGAACGTGGTCGGCTCGACGATCGCACGCCAGAGCGACGGCGGCGTGTTCACCCACGCCGGCCCCGAGATCGGCGTTGCCTCCACGAAGGCGTTCACTTCACAGCTCATGGTGCTGGCCGCGTTGGCGCTCATGCTCGGACGGGCGAGGGACGTCTCGGTAGCCGAGGGGAGGCAGATCGTCAAGGCCATGCAGGACCTTCCGTCGCAGATCCGGGAGATCCTCTCGAGGGACGAGCACATCGCCGACATCGCCAGGCGCTACTCGCACCATTCCAACTTCCTCTACCTCGGCAGGGGTTACAACTTCCCGGTGGCGCTCGAGGGCGCGCTCAAGCTCAAGGAGATCTCGTACGTCCACGCGGAGGGCTATCCCGCGGCCGAGATGAAGCACGGTCCCATCGCGCTCATCGACGAGAACATGCCGGTGGTGGTCATCGCTCCGAGGGACGAGTTCTACAAGAAGATCCTGTCGAACATGGAAGAGGTGAAGTCCCGCGGCGGACGCATCATCGCGGTCACGACCGAGGGCGACGAGCAAGTCGAGAAGCTCGCCGACGACGTCATCGAGATCCCGGAGACCATGCGGCACCTGACGCCCATACTGGCCGTCGTGCCGCTTCAGCTTCTCGCGTACTACGCGGCGGTCGAGCGCGGCTGCAACGTCGACCAGCCGCGGAACCTGGCGAAGAGCGTTACGGTGGAGTGAACCCCGCTCACGGGGGAGGACGCGTGTCCAAGGAAGAGATCTTCAAGCTGACCCAGATCGTCAGCTGCTCGGGCTGAGCTTCCAAGCTGGGTCCGGAGGACCTGGCCAAGGTTCTTGAGAAGCTTCCGCCGATCACTGATCCACGCGTGCTCGTGGCGACCGACACCGTCGACGACGCCGGGGTGTATCGTGTCGACGACACGACGGCGCTCGTCATAACGGTAGACTTCTTCACGCCCATCGTGGACGACGCCACCGACTTCGGACGGATATCGGCGGCGAACGCGGTCTCCGACATATACGCAATGGGCGCCAGGCCGATCGTGGCGGTCAACATAGCATGCTTCCCGGACGACCTGCTTCCGCCGTCCGTCCTCTCGGATGTCCTGCTGGGCGGCCGGGAGAAGATGAACGAGGCCGGCGTCGCTGTCATCGGAGGGCACACGGTGACCGACAAGGAGCTCAAGTTCGGGATGGCGGTCACCGGCATGGTCGATCCCTCCCGGATCGTGACCAACTCCGGCGCCGCCCAGGGCTGTGTGCTCGTGCTCACGAAGCCCATCGGGACGGGTGTCATCACGACGGCTCTCAAGCACGAGGCTCTCGACGACGAGTCTCTCTCGCGCGTTACGTCCGTCATGTGTGAGCTGAACAGGGCCGGCTCGGAGGCGATGCTCGCGGCCGGCGCGACGGCGGCGACCGACGTCACGGGCTTCGGGCTCGTCGGACACGCCGTCGGCATGGCGAACGGGAGCGGAGTGACCCTCGAGATCGATGTGGCGCGAGTCCCGCTCCTCGATGGAGCACTCGACATCATACGTGCCGGGTACCGTCCCGGGGGGTTGTTCACGAACCAGCACTACTACAGACGATTCGTTCGTCTCAAGTCACGCGCGGACGGGTACACGCTCGACCTCATGAACGACCCGCAGACGTCGGGTGGACTCCTGCTCGCACTCCCGGAGGACAGGCTGGACGAGTTCTCCACGGTGTACGAGCGGGCCGGCGGCAGCGGCCATTGGGTGATCGGCCGCGTGCTGCCTCGCGAGGAAGAGTCGGTCGTGCTGATCTAGCCCCGCGCGGCGGCGCGGACCGCACGTGCGCGCTACCCAGAACGCGGATGCGCGGGAATGGATGGGTCCTGGTGGATCCCGAGGGCTTCAAACCCTTATGTTGGGCGGCTGATCCCGTCCGAGGTGGGTTCGATTCCCACACATTCCCGCCACTTTCTACTCTCGACCCGGAAGGCGTGTCGAACGGATGAGGGCATTAGCTCTCGTATCAGGCGGCCTGGACAGCGTGCTGGCCGCGAAGCTCATCCTGGACCAGGGCGTGGATGTGGTCGGGGCGAGCTTCGTCTCGCCCTTCTTCGGCGCGGCGGCGGCGGCAGAGTCGTGCGAGGAGCTGGGCATCGAACTCGTCGTCATCGACATCGGGGCCGACCTGCTGGGCGTCATAGACTCCCCGAAGCACGGGTTCGGAAGGTTCGTGAACCCGTGCATCGATTGCCACGCGCTGATGGTGCGGCGCGCGGCGGAGAGGATGAAGGAGCTGGGTGCGTCGTTCGTGATCACGGGTGAGGTGGTCGGACAGCGCCCGAAGTCGCAGATGCGGTTCGGGTTGGATGCGGTCGAGCGTGAGTCCGGCCTCAGAGGACTGCTCTTGAGGCCGATGTCGGCCAAGCTCCTGGCTTCCACGATCCCGGAGACCGAGGGCTGGGTCGACCGCGAGCGTCTGCTGGGTCTTCACGGTCGCACCAGGAAGCCGCAAATGGAGCTGGCCGCCGGGTACGGCATCACGAAGTTCGCGTCTCCGGCGGGCGGGTGCCTGCTGACCGACGAGAACTATGCGAGGGTATTCCGGGACCTAATGGAGCACGACCAGGTGAATCTGGGGTCGGTGAGACTCCTGTCCGTCGGACGGCAGTTCCGTCTCTCCGACGCGGCCAAGCTGTCCGTGGGGAGGAACCACTCCGAGAACGAGTCTCTGTTCGAGCTAAGGCCTCCGGGCGCCCAGTTCCTCAAGGTTGTCGACCACAAGGGACCCGTCGGCGTCCTGGTCGGGAACCCCGCTCAGATCGACGTCGAGAACGCGGCGGGCATAGTAGCGAGGTACTCCGACGCGCCGGCCGGGCAGCCCGTCCGGGTACAGGTATGGGACGATCCGATGAATGCCCGCGAGGTGTCCGTGGCGCCGTTCACACCCAGGGAGGCGAGGAGGTTCGCGGTTTGACGCGGCTGTCGTGCGTCCTGTCCTTGGCGCTTCTCCTCGCTCTTGCGTGGCCGGCACACGCGCAGGAGTTGTCGGAAGAGACGGCGGAAGAAGCCGGCAACATGCTGCACGGGTTTCACACGGGACCGGCGCAGTCGCTGTTGGCGTCTGCCGCCTACCCGGGACTCGGCCAGCTCCTGAACGGCACGGAGGCGAAGGCGGCCGTCGTAGGAGGAGTGGAGGCGTTCCTCATCGCGAGGCTGGTGCTCGAGGACAGGTGGACGAGGAACTCGGAGAGGCTGTACAACCAGACGGGCAAGAATGTCTACTTCGAGGAGTACTCGAAACACTTCGACACCAGGCAGACGCTGCTCTGGTGGGCGGTCGTGGCGGCGCTCTACGGCATCGCCGATGCTTACGTCGACGCGCACCTTGTCGGCTTCGACGACCTGCGGCCCGACCTGATGGACGTGTGGTCGGACGTCCCCGGAACGGGGGACGCCGACGCGCTGAGAGTGGGGTTCGCCTGCAGATTCTAGCGAACTGTGTGGTCAATGGTCACCGCGCGGCGAGGAGGTTCTTAGCGGATGCCTAGAAAAGACACGAAGGCCGCAAGGCGAAAGGACTACTTCAAGGACTTCGTCGAGACGGTCGTGACCGCTGTCATCCTGGCGCTCGTTCTGCGCGCCTTCGTAGTTCAGACCTTCAGGATACCGTCGGGCTCGATGGAGGACACGCTCCTGGTAGGCGACTTCCTGATCGTCAACAAGTTCATCTACGGGATCAAGGTGCCGTTCAGCGACTTCAGGCTCCGAGGGATCCGCGAGCCCGAGCCTGGTGACGTCATAGTCTTCCAGTATCCCAACCCCGACCCGCGTGCCAAGAAGGAGAACTACGTCAAGCGCTGCGTCGCCGTCGAGGGCGACGTGATCGAGCTGCGCAACAACGTCCTCTACAGGAACGGTGAACGAGTCGAGGAGGACTACATCAAGCTGAAGCCGCCGACGCCGCGATGGGCGGACTACGGACCCGTGAAGGTCCCCGAGGGCTGCCTCTTCATGATGGGCGACAACAGGAACTGGAGCGCCGACAGCCGCGACTGGGGATTCCTGGACAAGGGTCTGATGAAGGGGAAGGCCATTGTCATCTACTGGTCCTGGGACGCCAAGCGGTTCAAGCCGCGCTTCGACAGGATAGGCGATGTGATCCGCTAGGCAGGCCCCGGCACGCGTACGTGGGGCGCTTCGAGCAGCGGGCCGCCCCGCGGCGGTAGGGGACGGACGCCCGGCACTCCTTCTGAGACAATAGAGCCTCCCGGCTGCGGGCCGGGGGGCTCTTTCGCCTTGACACCCGAAGAGCCTCCCACTATCTTACTACTGCCTAGCACTCTCCAGCCTAGAGTGCTAACATGGCCGGAACGGGAGGCGGCGTGCGGTCGACGACACTCACAGAGCGCGAACAGAACGTGCTCAGGCTCCTGATCGAGTCGTACGTCAGGTGCGCGAGGCCCATCAGCTCGAGCGCGATCGCGTCCGACAGGGCCTTTCCGCTGTCGTCGGCCACGGTGCGCAACGTCCTCCGTTCGCTGGAGGAGAAGAAGCTCATACTGCAGCCTCACACCTCGGCCGGCAGGGTCCCGACCGACAGGGGTTACAGGTACTACGTCGACTTCCTCATGCGGCCCTCGGTTCCCTCCGGGAAGGAGAAGGACGCCATAGACTCGCGGCTCGAGGGGCTGCGCGGCCAGGACCAGGAGACGGTTGCGACCGAGCTCTCACGCATGGCGAGCGACATCGCGAAGGAGTTCGCGGTCTCGGTCGCTCCCGGCTCGGCCGGCGTCGTCGATCGTGTCGACCTCGTCCCGCTCGGTCCGGGCCGTGCCGTGGTGGCCGCGACGATGCGGTCCGGTGCGACAAGGGCCGCGGCCATCACGCTGGACGAGGGCGTTACCGAGAGCCATCTCAGGGAGGCGTCGAGCCTCCTCAACGAGTGGCTCAACGGCGAGCCGGTCGCCGGCGTCGAGTCTGTCGTGCTCAAGAGGATGCGCCGGACGAGGCCTGAGGTGCGCGGCGTGCTCAAGTCGCTCCTCCGCGTGCGGCGGCGGTTCCTGGGCGTCGGCCAGGAGAGGAGCGTCCACTACGAGGGTGCACGGTACATCTTCCGGCACCCGGAACTGGCGGCGGATGCGGCCTGTCTGTCGGACATCTTCGACAGCGACGAGGCGCTGGCCGACGCGGTCAGCAGCCAGGAGCCGCCGAGGTCCGTGGCGGTCAGGATCGGCGGGGAGAATCCCCGGCGTGAGATGCGCCGCCTGTCGCTCGTGGTCGGTTCGTACCGCGTGGGCGGAGGCCTGGGTAGCATGGCGGTGATAGGCCCGACCCGAATGAAGTACCCACGGCTCGTGGGGCTCGTGGGTTACCTGTCGGGAGCCCTCGACGGACTGCTGGGAACAAGGCGATAAGGCCCACGGCAAGGGCCTTTCGAGGCGGTGGCCGGCGACTTTTGTTGCGTCTGAGACCTGCGAATGGCATCTAAAGAAAGACATGGAGAGCGCAAGGACATGAGAAGTGACCCGCCTGAGAGTGCCGCACCCGAGGAGCCTCTGGACGACTCGAGCGTCGACGACGTAGACGGAGTCGTCGACGGGGGAGACGTGGAATCGCTGCGCGACGAAGTGAGCGCGCTCAGGACCAAGTGGCTCCGCGCTCTGGCGGACCTGGACAACTACAAGAAGAGGGTCGAGCGTCAGAAGGCCAGGTGGACGGCCGACGCGCGGGAGGACGTGCTCCTCTCGCTCCTCGACCTGGCGGACGATCTCGAGAGAGCGATAGCGAGCGGAAAGGAATCGGGCGTGCCTCCGGATGATCCCTTCAGGACCGGGGTCGAGATGATCCTGGATCGCCTGAGAGAGATTCTCCGGAAGTACGACGTGACGCCCATAGAGACAGAGGGCGCCGGCTTCGACCCGTCTCTGCACGAGGCGGTGGCGCACGTCGATTCGGACGGGCACGGCGCCGACGAGATAGTGGAGGAGATCAGAAAGGGATACATGGTGGGCGACAGGCTTCTGCGCTGCTCCAGGGTCGTCGTGGCGAAGTGATGCGCGGCGGCCGGGACACCGCCCCGTCCGGCGGGGCGACCTCGAGGCCCGAGCCCAGAGGAGACATAGTTCGTTCACGGGGCAGTGAGACCGGAGACGATCAGGAAAGGGGAACAAGAGCATGAGCAAGGTCATTGGCATCGATCTGGGGACCACCAACTCCTGTGTGGCCGTGATGGAGGGTGGAGAGCCCGTCGTGATACCGAACCCGGAGGGCGGCAGGACGACGCCCTCGGTGGTGGCGTTCACGAAGACCGGGGAGAGGCTGGTCGGTCAGCCGGCCAAGAGGCAGGCCG
>CAYNQF010000038.1:10620-21434 GCA_964399265.1 uncultured bacterium
CGGCGGGACCAGATTGAACAGCACACCCCAGTGGGAACGCCGGGAACCCACCCGACCCCACGCACCCCCACCTACGCCCGGAGCCACCACGTACTCCCCCGGAGCGATAACATGGACCAGACTGGTTGGACAGCCGGCCAAGAGGCAGGCCGTCACCAACCCGGAGAACACGATCTTCTCGATCAAGCGATTCATGGGGAGGCGGTACGGTGAGGTGGGAGAGGAGATCAAACTCGTTCCTTACAAGGTCACCAAGGACGACAACGGTGACGTTCGCATCGACGTGCGCGGCAAGCACTACGCACCGCCGGAGATCTCTGCGATGATCCTCCAGGCGATGAAGCACACGGCCGAGCAGTACCTGGGCGAGAAGGTCGACAAGGCCGTCATCACCGTGCCCGCGTACTTCAACGACTCACAGAGGCAGGCCACGAAGGACGCCGGCAAGATCGCCGGGCTCGAGGTCCTGCGCATCATCAACGAGCCCACTGCGGCCTCGCTGGCCTACGGTCTGGACAAGAAGGTCCAGGAGCAGATCGCCGTGTTCGACTTCGGCGGCGGCACGTTCGACATCTCCATCCTCGAGGTCGCTTCCGAGGGCGGCGAGCAGACGATTCGCGTCCTCGCGACGAACGGCGACACGCATCTCGGGGGTGACAACCTCGACCAGTGCGTGATCGACTGGATCGCCGAGGAGTTCAAGAGTGAGAACGGCATCGATCTGCGCAACGATCCGATGGCGCTGCAGAGGCTCAAGGAGGCTGCCGAGAAGGCCAAGATCGAGCTGTCGACGACGCTCGAGACCGACATCAACCTTCCGTTCGTCACTGCCGACGCGTCGGGGCCGAAGCACCTGACGATGACGCTGACGCGGGCGAAGCTCGAGGCGCTCGTCGACGGCCTGATCGACCGCACGGTCGCTCCATGCAAGAAGGCTCTGGCGGACGCGAAGCTCTCGCCGTCGGAGATCGACGAGGTCGTCCTGGTCGGCGGCACCACGAGGATGCCGGCGGTTCAGGAGAAGGCCAAGGAGCTGTTCGAGCGTGAGCCGCACAAGGGCGTCAACCCGGACGAGGTCGTCGCGGTAGGCGCGGCCATCCAGGGTGCCATTCTCGCCGGAGAGGCAGGCGTCAAGGACGTGCTGCTGCTGGACGTCACTCCGCTCTCGCTGGGCATCGAGACGCTGGGCGGTGTCTTCACACCTCTCATCGCAAGAAACACGACCATCCCGGCGCACGAGAAGCAGATATTCTCTACCGCTGCGGACAACCAGCCGGCCGTGTCGATCCACGTCCTTCAGGGTGAACGCCCGATGGCGGCCCAGAACAGGACGCTCGGCAAGTTCGACCTGGTCGGTATCCCGCCGGCGCCGCGAGGCATGCCGCAGATCGAGGTCGCCTTCGACATCGATGAGAACGGCATCGTCCACGTCAAGGCGAAGGACCTCGGCACCGGCAAGGAGCAACAGATACGCATCGAGGCGTCGAGCGGTCTGTCCGAGGATGAGGTCGACCGGATGGTCGGTGACGCCGAGTCGCACGCGGCCGAGGACAAGACGCGGCGCGAGGAGATCGAGGCGAGGAACCAGGCGGACGCGCTCGTCTATACGACGGAGAAGACGCTTCGCGAGCACGGTGACCAGCTCGACTCCGGAGAGCGTTCGCAGATCGAGGCCGCGATCGAGAAGCTCAAGGAAACCCTGAAGGGCGGCGATGCGGCGGCCATCAAGGCGGACACGGAGGCGCTGCAGCAGGCGTCGTACAAGCTCGCGGAGAAGATGTACGCGAGCGCGCAGGGTGCTGCGCAGGCGGCGCCCGGAGCGGGCCCGTCGGCAGGCGCCGGTGGCGCCCCGGGCGGTGACGGCTCCGCCGGTGACGAAGACGTGGTCGACGCGGACTACGAGGTGGTCGACGACGACAACGCCAACTAGAGCGGCCCGGCCGCGTTTCGCAGGGTGAGTGGATGTCTCCCAACAGCGACTACTACAGCACTCTGGGCGTCGAGCGGACAGCCACGCCCGATGAGATCAAGAAGGCCTATCGCAAGCTCGCCTTCAAGTATCACCCGGACAAGAACCCGGGTGACGACCAGGCGAGAGAGAAGTTCAAGGAAGTGACGAAGGCCTTCGAGGTGCTCTCCGACAAGGAGAAGAGGGCTCAGTACGACCAGTTCGGGGCCGGCGGCCCCGGGATGGGCGGCGGGCCCGCCTTCAACCAGGGTTCGTACGACATGAACGACGCGCTCCGCGCGTTCATGCAGGCCTTCGAGGGCGAGAGCATCTTCGACAGTCTCTTCGGGATGGGCGGCGGGCGAGCGGGAAGGTCGCGCGCCGTCCAGCGGGGCTCCGACATTCGCATCAGGCTCAAGCTCACTCTGGAGGAGGCGGCCAAGGGGGCCGGCAAGAAGGTTCGCGTGTCCCGGCTCGTGCCGTGCCAGACGTGCTCCGGCACGGGAGCGAAGCCGGGCACGTCGGCCAAGTCTTGCCCCGACTGCGGCGGCTCCGGCCACGTGAGGACGCAACAGAACCTCGGCATGTTCGGGGCCTTCCAGAGCGTCGCGCCTTGTCGCAAGTGCGCGGGCACGGGCGAGATCATAGAGGAGAAGTGCGAGACCTGTTCCGGCCTGGGGCTTACCAAGGGGACCGAGGTCGTGGAGGTCAATGTGCCTGCCGGCGTCTCGACAGGGAACTACATCCCTATCACGGGAGGCGGCAACGCCGGCGCGCGCGGCGGCCCGGCGGGCGACCTCATCGTGCTGATACAGGAGCTGCCGCACGAGTTGTTCGAGCGCCAGGACGACGACATCCTGGTGGACATGTCTATATCGCTGGACGTGGCGGCCTTAGGCGGGCACGTCGAGGTGCCCACCCTGAGCGGCAGGGCCAGGCTCAAGATCCCGGCCGGCACGCAGTCCGGAAAGGTCTTCCGGATGCGCGGGAAGGGCATCACGCGCCTGAGGGGCCGTGGCGCCGGAGACGAGCTGGTCAGGGTCATCGTCTGGGTGCCCCCCAAGCCGAGCGCCGAGGAGAAGAAGCTCCTGAAGCGCTTGGGTGAACTCGCGCAGGGCAGGGTGCCCGGGCCGATGAAGCCGGACCACAGGCACTAGCCGATCGCCCCGGACAGCGTCCGCAGCGCGCCCTCACCATCCGTCCGACCTGGAGACGACGTTGGCGGCCGAACCCTCTCTCAGACGTCCGGACTGGAAGCTGGACACCTACATCGTGCCGGCGGGCTCGCTCGCCGGCGCTTCCGTTTCGCTCGAGGGCGCCGAGCACAGACACGCGTTCTCCGCGGCCCGCGTGCGCGTCGGTGACACCGTGCGGCTGATCGACGGTGAGGGCGCCGAGGCCCTGGCACGCGTCGCCTCAGTAGAACGGTCGGGCGCCTCGTTAGATGTACTCGAGACGGCCACCCACCGGCGGGAAGACGGAACGTCTCTCACGATCGTGCAGGGGATCCCGAAGGGGCGCGGGTTCGAGGAGGTCGTGCGCCGCTGCGCGGAACTGGGCGTGGCCACGGTCGTCCCCGTCGAGACGGAGAGGACCGTCTCGCGTCCCAGGACGGACGCGGGTCGCGACCGACTGGAGCGGTGGCGCGCGATCTCAGCCGCCGCGGCGAAGCAGTCCCGCGGTGTCTTCCTGACCGAAGTGCTGCCGGTGACGACCCTGGACGAGGCGGCGGGCTTGGCGGCGGAGTGCGATGCCGCCTTCGTCGCGTGGGAAGAGGGCGGTACGCCACTCGTCGAAGCGCTATCGGAGGCGGGATCCACGAGGTCTCTGCTGGTCGTGGTCGGGCCCGAGGGAGGGCTGACCGGGGTAGAGGTGGACGCGCTGCGCGCACGCGGTGTCCTTCCGGTCGACCTCGGCAGGCGGATACTCAAGGCCGATTGGGCCGCCGCCGCCGTTGCCGCCGTGGTCTCGAACTCACTGGGCGGACTCCTGCCTTGACACGTCCGCCGTTGTTGGATTGCCGGGTCGAAGACCGATCCGCCCCGGTCCGGCCGGGCAACATGAAAAAGGGGGCCGGTCGTTCGACCGGCCCCCTTCACGTTCGTACGCTCTATCCGAGCAGCGACTTCACGTCCACGTTCTCTCTCACGAGCCCGGCGAGGCGCTCGATCTTGTCCTCCTCGTCGTGCCTGAGGAGGTAGCTCGCGTCGTCGATCTGCTTCGCCACCCGGAACGTGTCCTCGGCCGCGAGCAGCATAGGGACGCCCTTCTCCGCCGCCTTGGCGATGATGCTCGACGGTGGCGCGATCCCGTTGCTCAGTACGATGCCGGCCGTGTCGCCCTCGAGTGCGGCGACGATCATGTCGCTCCGGTCGCCGCTCGTTATGACGAGCTTTCCGGGGGTACCCCATGCCGGCAGTCTGCTTGCGGCTCCCGCGGACATCGCTCCGACGAAGATGTGTTTCACCACCTTGTTGAGCACGTTCTCGCCCGTCATGATCTTGGCGAACAGGATCTCGGAGAGGTAACCGACCGATGGGTAGGTGAGTTCCGGGTCGTGGGGCACGTATCCCAGGACCGGCACGCCGAGTTCTCCGATCTCCGCCTCGTACGTGTTCTTGAAGTCGTCGACGTCCTTTAGCTTGTTGATGACGACGCCGCCGAAATCGACGCCCTCGAGTCTCACATGACGCTTCAGGAAGGCGATGTCGTCGAGGATCGCCCTGTCCTCGCCGGCGATCACGACGACGAGCCTGGCCTCGCTGACGGCGGCCACCGACACCGCGTCGAGGTTGACCGTGATCCCGTAACTCAGGTCGCGGCCCGCCTCGACGAACACCGCTTCCTGGCCCTGCTCCGCCGAGGTCACGAGTTCGAGGAGCTTCTTCTGTGTGCCCTCGAGGTCGTACATGAACTTGAGCTTCGAGTGGTCGAAGCCCATGCTCATGTCCTTGGGGTCCTCGTCGATGCCGAAGATCTCAGCCACGAGCGCCGAGTCGTAGTCCCAGAGCCGCTTCTTCCTGTACAGGAGCCTGTCCCCGAACGGCTTCACGTAGCCGAACGACTTCCCCGACGCCCGTCCCAGCCCCACGATGAGACTCGTCTTACCCGCGTCGCCACGGGTCGATGCAATGACCAGCCTACGCATCTGCTTCACCTCCGGCGATATCCGACAGGAGTATCCTCACGTCAACGGCCTTGGCCCCCTTGCCCTGCTCGTAGGCCATGAGGGGGTTGATCTCGATGTCCGAGATGTCCTCGACGCGTCTGATGACCGTGCCCACCCTGATCACCGCGTCCAGGACGCTCTCGATGTCCTTTCGTTCCTCGCCCCTGACACCGAGCAGGAGCGGGTATGCCCTTATCTCCTTCATCATCTCGAGTGCCTGCTCCCTGTTCAGGGGCACCGCGCGAAACGAGATGTCCTTCAGGACCTCGACGTAGATGCCGCCCATGCCGAACATGATGATCGGGCCGAACCCGGGGTCGCGCCTCGCGCCCACGATGAGCTCGACACCGGTCGGCGCCATCTCCGAGACCTGTATGCCCTGTATGCGCGCGTCGGGCACGTTCTTCCGGCAGTTGCTCATGATCGCCTCGTAGGCGTCCATGACCTCTTCTCTGTCGAGGAGGTCGAGGGCCACGCCGCCGACGTCGCTCTTGTGAAGGATGTCGCGCGAGACGACCTTCATCACGATGGGGTAGCCGATCTTCTCGGCGAGGTCGACCGCCTCCTGGAGGCTCTTCGCCACGTGCGTCTCCGGGAGCGGTATCCCGGTGGCCTTCATCACCACTCGCCCCTCGTCGGCGAGCAGGAACCGCCGCCCGTCGGCCCGCGCCGAGCGGATGACCTTCTCGATCGCCGGGACGTCTATCTCGGCTTCGTCTATCTTGTCGGTCCAGGTCTCGAGGTAGCGCCAGTACGAGTAGAGTCCGCCCAGGCAGTCGACCGTCTCGTAGACGTCGCCGAAGACGGCGACGTTCTCCTTCGACAACGCCGCCTGGCTCCTCTCCGCCGCGTCGCCTCCGAAGACCGAGAAAACGATGGGCTTCTTCGCGGCCGTGTACTTGGCGGCGTTCTCCTTGATCATCGGTCCCAGATTGTCGGCGTCGAAGACGGCGGTCTCGCAGTAGAGCGCGATCACGGCCTTGATGTGCTCGTCGGCGAGGGCGGCGTCGAGGGCGAGCGTGTAGTCGCCGGACGTTGCGCCACCCGTGAGGTCGATCGGGTTCTTCGTTGAGCCGAACGCGGGCGTCGCCGGGTCGAAGACCGTCTTCAGGGCTCCGACGTCGTCGTACAGCTTGACGTCGTACTTCTCGCAGGCGTCGGTCGCCAGCACGCCGATGCCGCCGCCGTTCGTGATGATCACGGTGTTCTCACCGTCCGGTATCGACGTGTCGGGGAGGAACTTGCAGAGGTTGAAGGCCTCCTTCACGCTCTCCGTGCGCAGGACCCCGCACTGCCTCATGACCGCGTCGAAGATCTCGTCGGAGCCGGCGAGCGAGCCCGTGTGCGAGGCGGC
Source organism: uncultured bacterium (assembly GCA_964399265.1). Taxonomy (GTDB): domain Bacteria; phylum Joyebacterota; class Joyebacteria; order Joyebacterales; family Joyebacteraceae; genus WJLY01. The sequence goes on from CAYNQF010000038.1 coordinate 17,092, forward strand.
CGCCACGGCGCCGCGCTTGGACCGTCCCGACTTGATGACGACGACCGGCTTCTTCCTCGTGGCGACCTTCAGCACCTCGACCAGCCGGTCCCCGTTGCGCACGCCCTCGACGTACATGAAGATGACGTCGGTGATGTCGTCCTCCATCAGGTACTCGATCAGGTCCGCCTCGTCGATGTCGACCTTGTTGCCGACCGACACGATCGCGGAGATGCCGACGTTTTCGACCGCCGTCTTCCCGATCATCGCGAGACCGAGCGCGCCGCTCTGGGTGATGATGGCGACGCCTCCGTGCCTGATCCCGCCCGGGCCGAACGTCGCGTCGATCGAGGAGGCGGCTGAGAACATGCCGAAGATGTTGGGCCCGAGGATGCGCATGTCGTGCTGGCGCGCGACGTCGTAGATGCGGCGCTCACCGTCGATGTTGCCGATCTCGGAGAACCCCGAAGTGATCACCAGGTTGAACGCGGCCTTGCGCTCCCCGGCGCTCTTCACGGCCTCATAGGCGTACTTGGCGGGCACACACGTGCACACCAGGTCCACGCCATCTTCGACCTCGTCCATCGACTTCACGACCGGAATGCCCAGTATCTCGCCGCCCTTGGGGTTGACGGGGTAGATGCGGCCCTTGTACCCGCCGGTCACGATGTTGGAGAGGATCTTGTAGCCTATCTTGCTCTCGCTGTGGGAGGCGCCTATGATCGCCACCGCCTCGGGGCGGAAGAGGCGCCGTATGTCAGGACCTGCGTGCTTCATGTCTTCCCCTGAATCCGATTCTCAACTCGACCACTCCGGCTCCGGACTTTCTCTGAATGTCGAATCCCATCTTCTCGAAGAGGTGCAGCATCGGCGCGTTCTCGAAGAGCACCTCCGCGGTGAATCCCAGCAGTCCCTGTCTCTGAGCGAGCTGGGTGAGGTAGCTCAGAAGCTCGGTGCCCACCCCCTGGCTCTGGTACTCGTCGCGGACGACGAGCGCGACCTCCGCGGTGTGGCTCGTTTCGTCGATCCCGTACTGCCCGACGCCAACGATCTCCTCCATCTCATCCTGCTTCCTGACCGCCAGGATGACCATCTCCCTCGTGTAGTCGATGATGACGAACTCCTGCAGCCTCTCGTGCGGCATGTCGGTCCGGCTCGAGATGAACCGCCTGCGGATGCTCTGGTCGGAGAGGGAGTAGAAGAAGTCCTTCAGGAGAGGCTCGTCGCTGATCTTGACCGGGCGGAGCATGATGTCGAGTCCGGTCCGCGTCGTTCTGTAGGTCTCGAACTCCTCGGGGTACTCGCCCCGTTTGCCGGCTATGAACGCCTGGTCTTTGTAGACCATCGAGCGCCGCTTCGCCTCGCTGATCAGCCACGAACGGAACTTGGGGTGGGCGATCGCTATCAGCTCCATGGCCCGCTCGCGGATGTTCTTGCCGTGAAGATAGGCTATGCCGAACTCGGTGATGACGTAGTGCATGTCTCCGCGGATGAGCGTGACGCCGGCGCCCTCGTCCAGTACGGGGACGATCCTCGAGATCGTGTCGTCAACGGCGGTGGAGGGGAGGGCGAGTATGGTGCGGCCGCCGGGCGCCAGGACCGCGCCCCGCATGAAGTCCGCCTGACCCCCGACGCCGCTGTAGAACTCCTGCCCGAGCGAGACCGCCGTAGCCTGACCCGTTAGGTCTATCTGCAATGCGGAGTTGATGGCGATCATGTTCTCGATCTGGGAGATCGTGATCGGGCTGTTCGTGTAGCCGATCTCACGAAACGCCACGGCGGGATTGTCGTGGAGAAAGTCGTACGTCTCCTTCTTGCCCATGCAGAACGTGGCGACCGCCTTGCCGCGGTCGATGCTCTTCCTCGAGTTGTCGATCACGCCCTTCCGCATCAGGTCGGCCACGCCGTCGCTAAGGAGCTCCGTGTGGACGCCCAGGTGCTTCTTGTCCGAGAGCGCGTCCAGAATGGCGTTGGGGAGGCTTCCGTAGCCGACCTGGATAGTATCGCCGTCCTGGATGATGCGGGACACGTACTCGCCGATGCGCTGGGCGATCTCGCCCGGGACGGTCGACTCGTACTCGAGGAGAGGCTCGTCGTGGTGTATCACGTAATCGACGTCGCTGATGTGGACGAACGCGTCTCCGTGGACGCGGGGCATGTATGAGTTGGTCTGCGCGATCACGATGGTCGCGGCCTCCGCGGCGGCCTTCGTGATGTCGACGGACACGCCGAGGCTCATGAACCCGTGCTCGTCGGGCAGGGACGTCTGTATCAGAGCGACGTCGACACTGACGCGGCCCGTGCGGAACAGGTCAGGCACCTGCGACAGAAAGACGGGGGAGTAGTCTGCCAGGCCCTCGTTCACCGCCTCGCGCGTGCTCGCGCTCACGAAGAACGAGTTGTGCCGGAAGTTGTACTCGAATTTGGCGTCGGCGTACGGTGCCACGCCGAGCGTCCACACGTGCACGACCTCGGCGTCGCTGAACGCCTTAGGGTGGGACTCCACGAAATCGACGAGCGACTTGACGAGAAACTGGGGCTCGCCGCAGCCCGTGCTTATGAATATCGTGTGTCCCCGGTGGATGTTGGCGAAGATGGTGTCGTGGTCGGCGAACTTCTCGGGATACTGCCCGCGGAGCGCGTCGAGCGCGCTCCTGCACGCGCCCATGTCCATCTGAAGCCTCCCCGAATGGCCGCTCAGTAATTCTTCACAACACTGGATACTCTCGCGCATCGGTCCCGATGTCAACGGAAATGGCCGCTTCGTCGCGAAAAGCCCCAAGAAAGCGTTTGACAGTCGACTCAGGAATCTCTATGATTACAGGTCTGTACGTAACGTGTCGTAGAAGATCCCGCTGGGACGGGCCGGTCGAGGCCCGGTCCGGACGCGGGTTAGTACGTCTGCACGCCGTGACCGGCCACCTAAGGGGGTGACGCCGAGTGCCGGGAGTCCGAGTCAAGGAAGGCGAGTCCTTCGAGAGGGCGCTTCGCAGGTTCAAGAAGCGCTGCGAGAAGGCAGGGGTCCTTTCCGATCTTCGCAAGCACGCTCACTTCGAGAAGCCGAGCGAGCGCAAGAAGCGGAAGAGGAGCGCCGCCAAGCGCAAGCTCCGCAAGCTCAAGATCAAGCAGCTCAAGCGCAAGAAGAGATAACCCTGATCCAGTTCGAGGGATGCCGGGATGACCGTCCTGGACCGTCTCGAGCGTGACATGGTGGAGGCCGCGAAGGCGCGGGAGAACGCGCGCCTGAGCGCGATCCGCTTCGCACGCTCCGAGCTGACGAATCGGCGCATCGAACTCGGCAGAGACCTGAAGGATGAGGACGCTGTCGAGGTCCTGACGCGCATCGCGAAGCGCCACCGCGAGTCGATCGACCAGTTCGCCGCGGCCGGCCGGGACGATCTCGTCGCGCGCGAGAGCGCTCAGCTCGTCGTGATAGAGAGCTACCTGCCCGATCAGTTGGGCGAGGACGAACTGATTGCCATCGTGGACGAGGCGATCGCCGAGACGGGAGCCTCGTCCATGAAGGACCTTGGAACGGTGATGAAGGCGGTCATGCCGAAGGTCAAGGGAAGGGCCGACGGTGGAGCCGTGCGAACCGCTGTGCAGGAGAAGCTCGGCAGGGCCGGATAGCGACGCAGGGTTTCGGTGCTGCCGATCAGGACGGAGGTGCGGATGAAGTTCAGGAAGCTCTACGAAGCGGCGATAGCGCACGGCAAGGCGGTGGATCCGAGGGGCGAGGAGCGAGTCCAGAAGGCGCTGGATAGGGCGCGCAAGGAGTACGAGGACCTGCCGGAGGCGGAGAAGGAGCGTTTCGACAAGGAGCGGCTGACCAACCCGTACTCCGATTCCAGAATGCTCTACGGCAGCGACGACATCGAGATCAAGAGCGCACTCGTGGGCATCGACATGGAGATCGGCGAGGTGGTGCTTGCCGACAGGCTCCGCGAGAAGGGCCGCGAGATCGACCTCATCTGGGCGCACCATCCGGAGGGCCCGGCGCTCGCCAACCTGGGCGGCGTCATGGCCATGCAGGCCGACATCCTCCACATGTTCGGGGTCCCCATCAACATCGCGGAGGGCATGCTCGAGCCCAGGATCAAGGAGGTCGAGAGGCGCGTGCTTCCCACGAACCACATGCGCGCCGTCGACGCGGCCGAACTGCTGGACATTCCGATGATGTGCACTCACACGCCCGCCGACAACTGCGTGGCGACATATCTGCAGAGCATGTTCGATGAAGAGCACCCTGAGACCGTCTGTGATGTGATAGACCTTCTGCGCTCCATACCGGAGTACGCGGCCGCCGAGAAGCACGGAATGGCCCTGAAGGTCTTCGCCGGAAGCAAGAAGCGAAGCGCCGGCCG
>CAYNQF010000039.1:0-21242 GCA_964399265.1 uncultured bacterium
GGCGTTGGAGAAGACACAAGGAGGTCTCATGCAGCCCCTCATCAAGCTGCCTCCACCCACGCGGGACGGCGGTCCTCCGATATGGCGAACGCTCTCCGCAAGACGTTCGGTCAGGCACTACGGCAGGGAGCCGATGCCCTTGGAGGTTCTCGGACAACTGCTGTGGGCGACTCACGGGATAACGGGCGAACTGGGTCCGCACGAACTCCGCAACGCGCCATCCGCCGGAGCCTGCTACCCCATAGAGGCGCTCGTGGTCGCGAACAGCGTCTCGGGTCTCAGGCGAGGCCTCTACAGGTATCTGACGGATGAACATGCCCTGATGCTTCTGCGGGAGGGCGACGTCGGAGCCGAGGTTACGCAGGCCGCCCTTGGACAGAGGATGTGTTCGCAGGCGTCGGTCACGTTCATCTGGACGGCGGTCCTTCCCCGGACCACCGGAAGGTACGGCCGTCGCGGACACAGGTACGTCTTCATGGACGCCGGACACGTCGCCCAGAACATGTATCTGGCCGCGACCGCCATGGGATACGGATGCTGCTCGATAGGCGCATTCGACGACGATGCGATGAACAAGACGGCCGGAGTGGACGGAGAGATCGAGACGACCGTCTATGCCGCGTCGGTGGGACCGCTCGAGTAGGCGCTCGGGCAGACGCTCGCGTGATTCCGACTGCAGAGCCGGTTCAGTAGGAAACGTCCTCAAGCACCTTCACGAGGAAGAAGGCCAGCACCCCGGCGACAGCCGTCCCCCACCCGAGATACCCGCGCGCCTTGACCGAGAGACCATCAAGCTCCGAGAGCGAGATCCGCTCGCGCGTCACGATATCGTAGTCACGCACCTCGACCGCCGTCCCGGTCACAACGCCGTCCACGTACACGTAGTCGATGCCGTCCTTCCTCACGACGCGCACGTTCTCCCCGCGATCGACGCGCGTGTCGACGACGAACGCCCCTCCCGACAGCTGCATGAGCGTACCGGAGATGGTACCGCCATGTTCGACCGTGACGTCGACCGGAACACCGGGCTCGTCGGCGAAGTCCCAGCCCGACGTTCCCGCGCACCCCGACAGGAGGACGACGAACGTGAGAACCGCGGCGATGCCGGGCAGGCGGGCGCCGCGACGCGCACTTGAGCGGGCGCGGGCGCTGCGCGCGCCGTGGGCGACGTGCGCGCGGCCGCGGACGGAGGTCTGCTTCACGCAGTACATGTCAGGCCTCCTTCTCATATGAGGAGCGCGAGCAGGGCACCGACCACCGGGCCGACCAGCGCGCTCAGAATGGGGCCCAGAGACGCCTCGCTCCCGCTCCTGTGAAACGTGGCCGTGTCGATGTCGGCCACGTTCAGGGAGCGGCGGAGCGTGACGGTGCGGGTTGCCTCGTCCAGCCTGATCTCCACGATCTCGCCAGGGACTCGCCTCCCGTCCACGGCGATGTACCTCTCGTCACCGCTGCCCCTGAGAGCCACGTCGCCGCCCACGACATAGTAGGCCTCCACGATAGCTGTCTCACGGGAGAGCGATAGCACTCTGCACCTGAAGGTCTCCCCGTCTCCCATCACGACCACAGCGCCCACCTGCGCTCCTCCCGCCTCGAGATCTCCCATGGGAACGCGCCTGGCGCATCCGGCGGCGAGAGCGGCAAGGGCAACCATGAACAGGATCAGTGTCCTGCGAAACATCTTCACACCTCCGTGTCTTCCGCGGCTCCGTACCAGGGGCCGCGGTCGAGGCTTGGCGTTCGCGTGGGGGGTGTACACCTCCATCGTACGCCCGGCGGCCGGCCCGGCCTAGCACTCAATTGCCTGAGACCGGTCGTAGGTGAGCAGGGCGAAAGCCCTTGCGCACGGCAACGGAGGGGCGGTAGATTCGGCGGGCAGGGCAGGCGAGCCATGGCGAGGGGCCGCCTGACTGAGTGGACGCGCAACGTCGAGGGGCACGTCGGACGGGAGGGAACGATCTCTCAGCCGAGTTGCATCAGCCCGGTTCCCACCGGGGAGCCGCGCGGGGAATACAGCCCCGGATGGCGAGCGGTAGCGCTCGTCGGGGCGCTCCTGGCTCCGGCCGCCGCGATCCTGTGGCTGGGGTTGACGCTCGCGGGAAGCGGCGCCAGCGTCGCATTCGCGCTCGTCAAGATAGTCTTTGCGATCGTGGCAGTGATCACGGGGCTCGCCGGCATAAGGTGGGCCACTGCCTCCGGGTCGGGACTCCTCGTGGAGTCGGCCGCGGTCGCCCTCTGGATGATACTGAAGGTCGAGACCTACGCTCCGGGTGGAGCGCTCCGCACCGCTCTCCTGCTGGCGGTCCCGCTGGCGGCGTCAGGAATCCTGCTCATCCTGGCCGACGGCATCAGGGCCGGCACCTGGCCCCCGGCTCGGTTCAGAGAGGTCAAGACAAGGTAGTCACGCCCGGCTCTTCTCTGAGCCAGCCTGACGCACCCTCTCCGGGACGTATCCCCCCTCAGCCTTCGCGCCGCCCGCGGCAGGCCCTCGAGGCGAGGCCGTCCCGCAGCGCCAGCTCGAGTTCGTCAATCATCCGCTGCCTCCCGAACGCTTCCACCGCCCTCTCGCGTGCCGCCCGCCCCAGCGACGCGGCCAGCCTCCTGTCCTCGAGGAGTCTGATGGTGGCGTCAGCCAGCGCTCCGACGTCCTCGGGCGGAACGACGAGCGCCTCGACACCGTCCGTCACTGCCTGCGTGGTCCCTGAGACGTCCGTCGCCACGATGGGCGCACCGACCGACATGGCCTCGAGCAGCGTATTGGCCATGCCCTCGTTCCGCGACGACAGGACATAGACGTCGACGCCGGACAGAATCTCGCGGACGTCTTCCCTGTGCCCGGCAAAGACGACTGAACCCGCTACGCCCGCCTCTTCCGCCGCGCGCTCGAGCGCACGTCGCTGTCCACCCTCGCCGAGAATGACCAACCTCACGTCGCCGATGCGCTGCCGCACGATGGCGAACGCCTCGATCAGGAGGTCCAGGCCCTTCTGCCTCGTGAGGCGCCCCGCGCCGCATATGACCCGCGCTCCATCCGGCACTCCCACTGCCTCGACGAGCCGACGTCCTTCGCCGTCCGGCAGGGGACCGGAAGCGACCGAGTTCAGGATGACCTTCACCCTTCGGGGGTCGATCCAGTTCGACTCGAGAAGCGCCTCGCGAACCGCGGACGAGTTGACAACGATAAGGTCGGCAAGCCTGCCGAAGGACATCCGTCTCTTGAAGTCGTCTCGTAGTCTGCGTCGCAGGCCCATGCGCAGCACGACGAGCGGCCTCGCCGCCATTCGCGCGGCCACGCCGCCGAGCCAATATTCCCTCTGCTTCGTCAGAAGGAGAACGTCGGGCCGTTCCCGGTGGATCACGGATACGAGAGACGCCAGTCCGACGAGGTCCAGGTCGCCCCTCAAGTGCACCCTGATGCGGGAGAGGCCGCGACGCTCGAGTTCGCGGCGCACCGGCTCGTGGGTCCAGAGGGCCGTCACGCGGTGGCCGCGGTCGGCCAGTCCGCGAGCCGCGTCCGCGGCCCACTTCTCGTTGCCGCCCCACGAGCGCGAAGTGATACCGACCACTATGGTGAGCGGTTCACTCATCGGACATCCACCGGTCCGGGATCTCCCCTGCCTCGCCCCTCAGCGCATGTTCGAGAGCGCGGGCGACAACATCGACCGCGGCGTCCCTGTTTCTCTCGGTGATTCGAAGCACGGTAACGTCCGGCCTGGCACGAACGCCGTCCAGGAAGGGATTGCTGCGGTCCTGAATGGTGCCGAAGACTGTGGCGGGAGAATCGAGTGCACGCTCGACGGCGGTCCTGAAGGCCGGCGAGAAGAGCTCCATGCGGCCTATCTCGTCCATGACGACGAGTCGTCCGAGCCGCACAGCGTCCTCAATGGCGGGCACGCCGACGCGTTCGAGATCGGCGCGGTTCACTCCGTACCTGCCCACACGATAGGGAGTATCCAGGTCGACGTGAGCGAGCACACCGGCCTCTCCCGATAGAGACGATATCGAGAAACCGGTCCGGCCGCCGCCGTCGCGAATCTCCCGCGTATGGAACCCGGCGGCCTCGACGCTGAGCAGCGACAGGACCTTCTCTATGAGCGTGGTCTTGCCGACGCCCGGCCGACCCGTAACGAAGAGGTTGTGCCCGGCTGAGATCTCGGCCTTCAATGCGCCTCCGGAACCATCACGACAGACCGTTCGCCCGTACCGGCCCGAGGCCGTGACGGCCGTCTGTCGCGTCGGTCTCCCTACATCCCGCCGCCGGCCGTCAGCGGCTCTCCTGCGAGTACCCGCAAGTAGAGCTTCTCCGTCTCGTCGACCATCCTCTCGACGGTCAGCTTCTCCCGGACGTACTCGGCTCCGCGCTCGGCGAGGCGCCCGGCAAGGTCCGGATCGGCAAGCAGTCTCTCCATGGCCGCGGCGAGCGCGCCCGGATCGTCCGGCGGGATGAGCAGCCCGGTCTGGCCGTCCACGACCAGCTCTCTGTTGCCGCCGACGTCGGTCGCGATCACCGGCCTGCCGGCGGCCAGCGACTCGCGGACGGCGCCCGATAGTCCCTCCCCCGCCCTGGGGCAGTTCACCGACACGTCGAGCGCCGCTAGTATCCTGGGAACATCGGTGCGGTAGCCCGCCAGGGCGATGCTGTCCGCGAGTCCGAAGCTCTCCACCATCGCCTTCATCTTCTCCTCGTCGGTCCTGTGTCCCGCGAAGAGAAACCGCACACCGGGGAACGACCTGCGGACGTCGGCGGCGGCCGCCAGGAACGTGTCGTGTCCCTTCCAGCCGTGGTAGTAGTTCGCGACCTTCCCAACCAGGGGTGCGTCCACAGGTATCCCGAACTCCTCCCGTACGGCGCTCCCGTCGATGTCGTCGCGGTAGACCGACGGATCGGACCCGCTGTATATGACCGCGACGCGCTCCTCTGGCACTCCGTAGTCGACGAGCACGTCCTTGACCGCCTGCGAGACGGCGATGATGCCGGTGACCATGCGGTTCCGGTACTTGAGCCTGCTCCCAAGGTTGTCCTTCGGGCGAAACGACACGCGCCTCGAGACGAGGAACGGACGGCCCGTGACCGCGGCGGCCAGAAGCCCCAGCGAATGCGCGTGCGCCCTGTGCGCGTGAACGACGTCGACGTGGTTGCGAATAATGAAGGCGACGAGCTTGGATACGGCGGCCGGGTTCAGTTCCGAACGGGTCTCCACCTCAAGCGTGTCGATGCCCTCAGTCCTCGCCCTGTCCCACAGGATGCTCCCGCTCGTCGTCGCGAGCGTCACGTGATGACCTCTCGCCCGGAGCCCCAGCAGCAGCTCGAGCGTCTGGGCCATGGCTCCCGTCCAGGAGGGTGACTCGATGATGTGCAGGATCGTCATGTCAGGCTCCGCCGACACAGGGCCTCGTCACCGGTTCACAACCACCGGGCCGACCGTCCCCTCGGGCTATTCGACCCGCGGGCGAGCACCTCGAGCAAGGCATCGAACACCTTGTCCACACTCACCTCTTCCATGCAGAGCAGCGAACTCTGAGAACACTGGGGCGAGTCGCAGGGCCTGCACGCCACCCCTTCGGCCAGGACCGGCTCGTAGCACTCGCCGGGCGGATGCCACCGGTCGACCGGCGTGGGCCCGTGAATGAAGACGCCCGCCGCCCCGACGGCCGCGGCCACGTGCATCGGGCCCGTGTTGTTCGTGACGACCGCCTCCGCCAGTTCGAAAACGGCGCCGAGCACGCGCGCGGTTCTCGGGAAAACCAGCGGCGGTCTGTCGAGCCTGGCGTCCCGGAACCACGACTCCACCGTCTCCGCGAGGTCGCGTTCCCTGGGGCCGAACGCGTAGACGGGCGTGAGTCCCTCCAATCCCGACAGCTTCGCTCCCAGCTCGGCGAACCTCTCGCCAGGCCAGCGCCTGATCTCCCTGCTGGCGCCGGGATGCAGGCACACGAATCGCCGTCCGGCCATGTCGCGCAGCAGCGAAGCCGCCTCCTTGCGTTCCTCCTCGGTCAGGTGCATCTCCAGCTCGCGGCCGGCCGACTCCACTCCGAGAAGCGCCACGACGCGCAGATGCTCGTCGACCTCGTACGCGCTCCTGTCGCGCGGGCACTTGTGCGTCAGCAGGAATCCCCTCCCCTCGCTCGCCAGGCCCGCACGCACCGGCACACCACCCAGGAACGCCGCCAGCGCACTTCTGAACGACGTGTGGAACACGAGCGCCACATCGAAGCGGCGCGACCTGATCCACGAGGACAGGCGCAACAGCCCGACGAAGCCCGAGCGTTCTTCCTTGGAGAGCGGGAGCAGCACGTCGACGTTGGGGTTCCCAACGAGAACGGGCGCGGACCCGGGGGTGACCACTACGGTCACGCGCGAGCCGGGCCACGCTTGCTTGACGGCGCGCAGCGCCGGCGTGATGACGAGGAGTTCGCCAAGGAGGCCGGTCTCGATCGCGAGCACACTGGGAGATTCCGGCACGAGGCCGGGGTCGGGCCGCCTGGTGGCCAAGCTTCCTCCCCGGAGATTGAGCGGGGCTGTCAGGCCTCCTGCTCGAGCAGTTCGGCGGAGACCAGGAGCCCTTCCCTGTCGGTCTCGACGAAGCCCTCGTCGGGCGTCTCGACACGTACGAACGTCTGAGCGTTCGACACGTCAAGGAGTTCACGCCTCAAGGGCTCGAGCCTGACCCAGGATGCCTCGTCGCATGCGACGGCGAGCGTTCCGACGGGCGCAGCGACCGAGACCTTCGCCATCGACTTGACCTTTCGCATAGCCTCGATGACGGACAGGGCGATGGATCCGGTCTCCTCGGCCTCTGGATCGCGCCATTCGGTGGGCGGCTCCGGCCAGGCCGACGTGTGTATGGACTCGGCTCCCTCTCTGTCAGCGAAGAAGAGCGAGTGGATCTCCTCGGTAATGTGAGGCATCACCGGGGCCGCTATCTTGAGTGTCGCGAGAAGCGCCTGATAGAGCGCGAACTGGGCGCCGCGTCTCGTCGCCCCGTCGTAGCCTTCATCTCCGTAGAGACGCTTCTTGGCTATCTCGATGTAGTTGTCACAGAGGTCGTGCCAGAAGAACGCCTCCGCCGCCTCCATCGCGGCGTGGTACTCGCAGGCCTCGTAGCCCGCCGTCGCGCGTTCCACGGTCGATTCGAGCCGCGCGAGCAGCCACCGGTCGATCACGGACAACTCACCGGGAGCCTCGGGATCGAAGTCCTCCAGCCTGCCTATCGCGAACTTCGAGGCGTTCCAGAGCTTCACCACGAGACGCTTGCCCGCCTCGAAGGCCTCGTCGGCCAGCATCGTGTCGACGCCGAGCCTGCTGGAGCAGGCCCAGTACCTGGTGCCGTCGGCCGAGCGCTGCTCTATTACGTCGCCCGGTGAGTGGGCGCCGCCGCCCTTCGACTTCGAGATCTTGGCCCGGTCCGGGTGCAGCACGTGTCCCGAGATCATCGCGGTGCGCCACGGTACCTTGTCCTCGTTGAGCACCGCCTTCACGATGGTGTAGTAGGCCCACGTCCTGATGATGTCGTGCGCCTGAGGCCGCAGGTCCATCAGATACTCGGTGCCGTCCGGACCCCTCTTTCCGAACTGGCCGGTCCTGTCTCCGGGCTCGCGCCACTTGAGATTGAGGAAGGGCGTGCATGACGACGTCATCCAAGTGTCCATGATATCGCGCTCGGGCTCGAGCGCCCCTCCGCACTTCGGGCACGCGTCCACCGGCGGTGACGCAACCGTCGGGTCGACCGGGAGGTCCTCCTCGTTGGCGAGGACTATCTCACCGCACGACTCGCAGATCCACAGCGGGAACGGCACGCCGTAATAGCGCTGGCGCGATATGCACCAGTCCCACTTCAGGTTCTCGACCCAGTTGCGGAACCGGACCTCCATGAACTCGGGATGCCACTCGACCTTCGAACCGGCGTCGATGATCCTGTCCTTGATGTCCAGGACGCGTATGAACCACTGGCTGGCGACTGAGAACTCGATCTCCGTCCCGCACCTCTCGTGGACGTTGACCGCGTGCGTGATCGGCCTCCGGCCCTTGAGAAGCCCGGCCGCCTCGAGGTCGGCCACGATCTTCCCGCGCGCCTCCTTGATGGACAGCCCTTCGTAGCCGCGGGCCAGCTCGTTCATGTGGCCCTCGCCGTCGAACGCGATCCTCGTGTCCAGCCCGTGTTCCTGCCACCAGGCGATGTCGGTCGTGTCGCCGAACGTGCAGCACATGACGAGGCCCGTCCCCTTCTCCGGGTCGGCCTTGTCGTCCGCGTAGATCGGCACCTCGTAGCCGAAGAGCGGCACGGTGGCCTTGCGCCCGATCAGGCCCGAGTAGCGCTCGTCGTCGGGGTGCGCGAACATGCCCACGCATGCGGGCAGGAGTTCCGGTCGCGTCGTCGAGATGACGAGGTCGCGCCCGTCGATCCGGAACGCAACGTCGTAGAAGACCGAGTCGTGTTCCGCGTCCTCGACCTCCGCCTGAGCGATCGCGGTGTGACATTCGGGGCACCAGAGCGTCGGCGCTTCTTTGCGGTAGACGCGCCCCTTCGCGTAGAGGTCGAGGAACGAGCGTTGAGAGATGCGCTGAGACGAGGGCTCGATCGTGGAGTAGTTCTCGTCCCAGTCGACCGAGATGCCGAGGCTGCGCCAGAAGTCCCTGAACTCCGCCTCGTAGCTCTTCGTGAGTTCGAGACACATCTGCACGAACTTCTCGCGGCCGACCTGGGCCGCCGTCACGCCCTTCTCTTTCTCGACCAGACGCTCGCTCGGAAGACCGTTGTCGTCGAACCCGAACGGGTAGTAGACGTTCATGCCGCGCATGCGCCAGAAACGCGCAACGACCTCGGCCTGCACGTAGCTGAACACGTGGCCGATGTGGATGGCGCCCGACACTGTCGGCGGCGGCGTGTCTATGCTGTACACGGGACGATCGGGCGTCCGGTTGAAACGGTAGATCCCCTGCTCGTCCCAGCGTCTCTGCCAGCGAGGCTCCGCCTCCCTGGGGTCGTAGCGTTTCGGCAGCTTCATCTCTGTCCCTCGTGCGTGTCAACGGCCCGGGGCGACCCGGGCCCGCCGTGCGGCCTCCGGCAGAGCGCCGAGCGACCGCATACGGCCCCACTGATAACAGAAAGGGCGCTCTCGTTCCACCCAGGAACGAGAGCGCCCGTCACACGTCCAGAGAACGGTGCCGTCCCGTCCACTGACGGCGCGGTCGCGAGGTGCGACCGGCGCGGCGCGGACCGCACGGGCACTACATCATCCCGCCCATGCCTCCACCCATTCCACCACCCATGCCGGCGGGCATCTCAGGTTCCTTCTCCGGCTTCTCCGTAACCAGCGACTCGGTCGTGAGCAGCAGGGCCGATATGCTCGAGGCGTTCTGGATGGCCGTGCGAACGACCTTGGTCGGGTCGATGACGCCGAACTTGAACATGTCGCCGTACTCACCCGTGTCCGCGTTGAAACCGACGGACTTCTTCTCGCCCTTCACCTTCTGGACGACGAGTGAGCCCTCGTAGCCGGCGTTCTCGGCGATCTGGCGCATCGGCGCCTCGATCGCGCGCTTCACGATGTCGATGCCCATCTTCTCGTCGGAGTTGTCGGCCTTGAGACTCTCGAGAGCAGGGATCGTGCGCAGCAGCGCGACGCCGCCGCCCGGAACCACGCCCTCTTCGGCCGCGGCGCGCGTTGCGTGCAGCGCGTCGTCGACGCGGGCCTTCTTCTCCTTCATCTCGAGTTCCGTCGCGGCGCCGACCTTCAGGACCGCGACGCCGCCGGCCAGCTTCGCGAGGCGCTCCTGCAGCTTCTCGCGATCGTAGTCGGAGGTGGTGTCCTCGATCTGATGCTTGATCTGGGCGATGCGGCCCTGAATCTCGCTCTTCTTGGCCGGGCCCTCGACGATCGTGGTGTCGTCCTTCGTCACGATGACCTTCTTGGAAGTACCGAGGTCCTTCAGGGTAAGACCTTCGAGCTTGAGGCCGAGATCCTTGGCGATGAACGTTCCGCCGGTCAGGATCGCGATGTCCTCAAGCATGGCCTTCCTGCGGTCCCCGTAGCCGGGCGCCTTGACGGCGACTGCCGGCAGGACTCCGCGGAGCTTGTTGACGACGAGCGTCGCGAGCGCCTCACCCTCGATGTTCTCGGCGATGACGACAAGGGGCCTGCCCGACTGCGCGACCTTCTCGAGCAGCGGGACCAGGTCCTTCATGTTGGAAAGCTTGTCCTCGTAGATGAGGATGTAAGGACTCTCGAACACGGCCTCCATCGTCTGCGCGTCGGTGACGAAGTACGGAGATATGTAGCCGCGGTCGAACTGCATGCCCTCGACGACCTCGAGCGTCGTCTCGATGCTCTTGGCTTCCTCGATGGTGATCGTGCCGTCGCGTCCGACCTTGTCCATCGCGTCGGCGATGAGATTGCCGATGGTCTCGTCGTTGTTGCCCGATATCCTTGCGATGCTGAAGACGTCGCTGCGGTCCCTGACCTTGCGCGACATCTTCGTGAGCTCGTCGGTGACTACGCCCGCGGCCTTCTCGATGCCGCGCTTCACGTACATCGGATTGGCGCCGGCGGTCACGCTCTTCAGGCCCTCGCGATAGATGGCCTCTGCGAGGATGGTCGCCGTCGTCGTGCCGTCGCCCGCGACGTCACTGGTCTTCGCGGCGACCTCGCGGACCATCTGTGCACCCATGTTCTCAAAGCGGTCCTCGAGTTCGACTTCCTTCGCTACGGTCACACCGTCCTTGGTGATGCGGGGCCCGCCCCACTTCCGGTCGAGGACGACGTTCCTGCCCTTGGGACCGAGCGTGACCTTGACCGTCTTCGCGAGCTGCTCGACACCGCGGAGGACCGCCTGACGTGCCTTCTCGCCGTACAGAAGTTCCTTTGAAGCCATGCAACCACTCCTTTCCTCTCGTCTGGATTAGCCCGACAGGAGCAAGAAAGACCAGAAGAACGTGCCTTTCGGCCAGCTGATGGACGAACTGATATGATACACTCCGGAACCCGGCGAGGCAAGCGGGAAGCCCACCAAGAGGGCCTGGCCGAGGTGGGAAGCGAAGAACCTCAGAACGCCTGTCCAACGCCGAAATAGAAGGCCCCATGGCCGGGCGCCGTCACCGGGGCCGCCACATCGAACCGGAGGACCCCGACCGGCGTCGCGATCCTGAGGCCGCCTCCGGCGCCGACCTCCAGCCGGGATAGCCTCACGGCGCCCAGATCGTCGAAGGCCTGCCCCGCGTCGGCGAAGCCGGCTCCCGAGAAGACCTTCCATATCGGGAAGCGGATCTCTGCACGAACGACGGTCAGGGCACGTCCACCCTTGGGCTTGCCTTCGGCGTCCCGAGGCGACAGTGAGTTTCTCTCGAACCCTCGGACCGAACCGTCGCCGCCCGCGAAGTAGCGCTCATTGACGGGCACGTCGGAACCGTCACCCTGTGGTTTGACCCACCCGACCTTGAGCGCCAGCGCCGCCACCCGTCCGTGCCCGATGCCCGTGAAGCCGCGGAACGCAGCCTCGTAACGCACGAAGTCATTGGTTCCGCCCAGCCTGGAGCTGGCCACATCGGTCAGGGCGCCGGCCATGATGCCCCTTGTCGCGTCCAGGATGTCGTCGCGGGTGTCGTAGGTGAGCGCGGCGAAGACGTCGCTCGTGTAGTTGGCGCCGGTCTCGTCGGTCGACTCCGGCGTCTTCAGGATGATGGTCCGATCAAACTCGTATCCGCCGTCCAGAGTCGTCGCGGTTCCGAACCTCTTCGTGAGGACGAACCGTCCTCCGGTCGTCTCGGCGATGTACGACTCCTCGTCGTTCCAGTAGTACTTCCCCGTGGCCTCGGCCGCGACAGGCCTTCCGATGAACCACGGATCTCCGAGCGAGGCCTCGACGCCGCGCTCGAAACTGCTGTACGTACCCGAGAGGGTCGTCTCGATCGCCTGCCCCTGAACGTTGCGATTCGTGATGCCGGCCGAGGCCTCCATGCCTGTCAGGGCCGCGTACCCGGCCTTCAACTCCACGTGGCCACTCGGCCTCTCCCTGACACTGACGAGAAGCTGTTTCATGGCCTTGCCGGTGTCCTGCCTGGCCGGCTCCAGCCAGACGGAGTTGAAGAGCCCCGTGCGGTAGAGCCTCGCCTGGCTCTCTCCTATCTGCTCCGGGTCGAAGAGCTCGCCCGGCTTGACCGTCAGCTCGCGCTCTATCACGAACTGCTTGGTCTTCTCGTCTCCCGTGACGTCTATGGAAGCTATGACCGCCTGCTGTCTCTCCACTATGCGATAGTGGACTCCGGCCGTGTGCGTTTCGTCGTCGACGTCGACCGTCTGGAAGACGCGGGCGTCCAGGTAGGAGCGGCGGGCGTATGCGTTGAGCACGGACCTGCGGTCGCCCTCGAGAGCGTTAGGGAGGTAAGGACCTCCCGGCGCGAGCGTCATATCACGCATCAGCTGCCGCTCGTCGAGGACGTGGTTGCCCTCGAATGTTATCGACGAGACCTCCCACCTCGGGCCCTCGTAGATGCCTACGAGCACATCTATGCGCATCCAGTCGTCCGAGAGGCTCTCATCCTCGACGACGACCTGAGCCTGGAGGAAGCCCTGAGTCACGTAGAAGCGTTCCAGGTTGGCCAGGTCGCGTTCCATCACGCGCCGCTTGTAGCGGACCGTGTGGAAGAAGCTGCTCTCGCTCAGGGTCATGTAGCGTAGGAGCGTCTTGCGGTCGAACGTGTAGTTGCCGGCGAACTCGATGGAGTCGAGGACGGGACCCTCGCGGTCGGCCTCCTCGCGCAGCCTCTGCCTGAAGGTCAGGTCGTACACGGCGGAGCACGGCGACGCCGGCGCGAGGAGCAGGAGCGGAAGCAGGGCGGCCATGAGTGCCCGACGAACGCGGGCGGCTCGCCCTCTACCGGAAGGGTATGCGAAGCCGTACGTCGATCGCATGGTCTCCCTCCGGGTCAGCTCGGGACTCGAGAGCCAGATACTTGTTGAATTCGAGCGACACTTCTATCTCGTGTTCGTCCAGCCTGCCGACGGCCGTCGTGTAGTTCACGCGCAGCAGCCCGCCGAACTCCTTCCCGAACGTCACGTCCGTCGCCGCGGCGTTCCCGTTCTTCAGGGCCGCGTCGTCGATAGAGACGGTGTCCAGTCTGAGGAGCCGCTCGAGGGCGCTCTCGGCGATCCCGAACGCGCGAGAGATGAAGGCACTGCGCGCGAGGCTCCCGAACGCGTCGCCGGACGAACCCGCGGCCTCGCCGCCTCCCACGAGAGTCGCTGCCGTGTCGCCGAACGTCAGAAGCGATACGATGTCGGGCTCGGAGAGCGCCGGGTCGCTCGTCAGCTCCGGCACCGCGTCGCGGGCGAACCCCTGGACCTTGACGGTAACGACGTATTCCTCGCCTGCACGGTCGGACACGTTGGACGTGCCGGTGAGATCGATGTAGGGGTCGCTCCTCCGCGGGTCCGTGAACGCAACGGACAGCGTCTCCAGCTTGAACTCGTTCTCGAGAAAGCGGAAGCTGCCATCCTCGGCGTAGAACCCTCCAGACACGCTGGGAGAGTACAGCGCGCCGCCCAGATGCACGCCTCCCGTCACGTCGAACTTCGCGAGGCCGTTCTCAACGGCCAGCTTGTCCCTGATGTTCACTTCGAGGTCGAGGGTCGCGTTGTTGAGGGCCCCGGCCGATCGCCTGACCGTCACTCGCACCGGGCGCCTCTGCAACACGTCCGATAGCCCTACGTCGTACGAGATGGACGCGTCCTCGACGTAGACCGCCCCGGAGAGCTGCGAGTGCCGCTCACTGCCGGCCCACTGCAGGTTGCCCGAGAACTTCGCGTCGAACATGCCCCGGCTCACGATGTGCGCACCGTCCAGCTTCGACTTGAGAAGAAACGTCTCGCCCCCGTCCCCGCCGAAGGACAGGAACCCGACAGTACTGACCGTTCCGTCGCCGGCCGACAGGCGCGCGTCGTTCAGGGCCACGGTGTGCCCGTCGGCAACGATGTCTGCGCTGATGTGCTCGAGAGGTTGTTCGAGCCCGTAGCCCCTGAAGGCCCCCTTGCGAAGGGTCAGTTCTCCCTGCACAGAGGGTCTGTTCGAGGGTCCGCTCACGTGGACGTCGGCGCTCAGCATCCCGACGACGCGCGACAGCCTCGAGTCGACAAGCCGTATCGTTCCAAGGTCGAAGTTCGAGGTGGCTACGCTCAAGTCGAGACCGGGCACGGCGTCACGACTCTTCGACTCCGGGAGCGTCACCGTTCCACGGACATCGAGTGAGTGCTTGCCCGAGCGGAGAGACGCATCCGCGATTGAGAGAAGCCCGTTCTCGTACCTGGCGCTGCCGGAGAGATCTGTGAACGCCAGTCCCGATATGACGGGCCGGCCCACGCGCAACATGACGTCCACGAGCGGCTGACTGACGGTGCCCGTGGCCGACACGTCCAGCTCCAGGTCGCCCTGCATCGGCGCCCCCGAACGCGGAGCGAACGTGCGGAGCAGCCGCGCGACCTGCACCCCACGGACCGCGGCGCTTGCCGAGAGAGCGCCGTCTCCCGCCACGGTTCCGCTCAACACGATGGAGCCGCCGCCCTCATCGTTCAGCACCCTCCTCCGAGTGATAGCGATGGTGGTGGGCGCCAGAGTGATCGCGCCGCCGTCCAGATCGAAGTCCAGCGTGTCGGCTATCGAGAAGCCCAGAAGGTCGAACGTGACGCCAAGCCTATCGAAGCTCCCACGCCCGTTGATCGTGTCCAGGGAGTCTGCCCTGCCGGTAACGAGAACCGATCCGCTCGCGGATATCAGCCTGTCGCCGCGTATCGTCGGCATCAGGTAGTCGCCGGCGTCGAACTCGAGTCCGTCGCAGACGAGACTCAGGGCGAACTCCCGGCGGCGGTCGAACGACGGCACGGTCCCTCGGGAGGTGTCCATGGGAAAGCTCCCGGTGGCGCTGATGCGGCCCGCCCCCGCGCTCGACGCCTCGAGGTCGAACACGAGGTCGGACGTGTCGCTCTCCGCAGACAGTGATACCGAGTCGAAGTCGACGCCCGCCGCCGAGAAGCCGTCCACGGACAGGTCGGCCGCCACGTTCGGGCGGGCAAGGTCGCCCTCCACACTGACCGTGCCGTCGATTCGTCCCTCCAGCGGAGGCACCGTCTCGCCGGGCGCTAACTCCGCCATCCCGGCGATGTCCAGCTGCCGGAAGCGTGCCGCGATGCGCCCCTGCGAACCCCTGGCGAGATGGCCATAGACCGAGATCCACCCCAGGTCGCTCGTGAGCGCCACGTGCGACACCTCCACCGTGTCCTGGTCAGCCCGGAACGTGAACGGCGCGTCGAGAGAGACACTGTGCCCGCGGGCCGTGAGACTGAGCGCCCTTACTTCGCCTTCAGCCGAACGTACGGCTCCCGTGTCGCCCGACACCGAGGCGCGCGCGCTGACCGCACCGCGGAGCTGCCACGCGTCGAGGACCGAGTCGGGGATGACTGTCGCGAGGTCGAGTCCGCTGACGTCCACGGTGCCGTCGTACGTCCACTCGCTCGTGAAGTCCGCCGTTCCCGTCACCACTCCGCCCAGGGCGGTGAAGTCCGCCTCGCCCGAGGCTCCCGACCACGCAACGTCCGCCTCGACGGGAGCGAACGACTTGCCGCGCCATGAACCAGAGGGAATTGAGATCGAGGCGTTCGCCGTGACCACATCGCCCCCGAACCGCACGACCCCGCCAGCCGAGAGCGCCCCCTCTATGCCGTCGACGCCAAACGTGCCCGACGGCACCGACAGGTCCTCGCAGGAGATCGAGAACGACGCTTCGCGCGGGTCTCCCCCGGCAAGTGAGGCCTCGCCGCTCACGTCGGTCGCGCAGCAGTGCAGGTCGGCCGACGCCGTCTCTGAGACGAGAGCGGCCTCGAAGGCCAGCTCACCGAGAGACCGGCCGTTCACGGTCAGCCCGCCCACGTTGCCGCGCGCGGCGCCCGCAAGGGCCGAAAGTGACGGACTGCCGGGGTCGAGGCCTGAGGCCTTGACGGAGGCCGTGAGCGACAGCGTGCCTCCGAGGGCCGGGCCCTGCCGGTCCGCGGCGACGCCCAGCCCGGCCAAGTCGGCAAGCTCGAGCCCCTCCGCTTCGAGGCCGGCCTCGCCATCCGCGCCCGCGGGCCCAAACGTGACCCGCCCGTCGGCGCGCACCGAACCGCCGAGGACACCTGCCGTCAGCCGCTCGAGCGTGACCGAAGAGGGTGCGCCGAGCAGGCTCGCCGCGAGCTCGTGCACCTCGACACCACCTACGGACATTGACTGCGAAGACACGCTCGCGTGGTACGAGAGCGAATCCGCGGGGCCGTCCACGGCCGCCGATACGTCGATGCTTCCCGACAGGCCGGACGGTAGCCGTTCCGCGGACAGAAGCGTGGAGAGCGCTTCGAGGTTGACGTGAGCCTCTCCCGACAGCGACACGACCGGAGGCGCACCCGTGGCGGTCGTCAGAGTACCGCTGCCGTCCACCGAGACGGGCAGGCTCGCAACCGACACGCCCTTTATGTCGAGGCGGCCGCCCTCGCCCCCGACGTAGGCGGCGAGCCTGGCTCCGTACTGACCCGCGAGCGCCGGCGTCCGCACCGAGACCGTGCCCTCGAGCGCCGCCTCGAACGACTCCGAGAGCAGCGACGCGTCGGCGTCAAAGAGACAGGACGCCCAGGTCCCGGAAGCGGTGTCGCTGTAGGTCGCCGCCGCGGAGCGGGTCGACAGCTCGACGTCGTACGAGAACGTGCCGCCGGTGGTGTCGGGGGCGCGCTCGCCGCTCGAGAGTCGTCCCAGCTCCTTCCAGCCTACGAGGCCGTCGTCGCGCATCTCGAAGACGGCATCGACGCCCTCAAGCGTGATGCCAGCGAGTAGCTCACGCCGCAAGACCAGGGCCCGCGGGTCGTACGTCACCTGAGCCGAATCTATGGAGAGGAAGGTCGAGCCGTCGGGCAGAGAGAGCGAAACTTGAGACAGATCGAATTGCGAGACGAGGCGCCCGCCGACGCCGCCGACGGTCACGTCGAGGCCCGTTCGCTCCTCAAGACTCTTCTCGACGAGTCTGAGCCCGACGCGCAGCCCCACGGGGGTCAGCGTGAGCACGCTGACCAGACCCGCCAGGACGGCCGCTACGACTACGACAGTTATGAGGATCTTGCGCAAGAGACATTCCTCCCGCCCGTTGAGACGAGTCTATCAGGCGGGAGCCGTGGCTCAAAACGGGTACTCGAAAGGATTGGGGCGGAGCGGCCGCGGCCATCGAGGACCGTCGGCCGATGCGTGCCCGGCCTTCGGGCGTGAAGGGTCAAGCCTTCTTGCGGGCACGCTTGGCCCGGACCCGAACGGAGTAGGTCGCGGGCCTCCCCTTCCCTCCGGCGGGCATCAGTTCGAACTGCACGGAGCGCACCTTGGGACCGAATGGACCGAGGCGTGTCGAGTAGCCGGTGAGCCGCGCCATCACGTCGCCCGCGGGCTCGAGCAGGCGCTCGTCGGACGTGGCCCAGTCGTCGGTCGTGAAGCGAACCGTCCCCGCGTCTTCCGACACCAACCTCAGGGCCTGGCCCGGCTCGATCGAACTCACTGGATCTTCCCGGGTCCACGTGGCGCATCCGCGGACGATCGGCTTGTCGAGTTCGTCCGGAGGTGTCTCACCGAGCCCCCTGTAGATGTCCTTGACTCGCTCCCTGAAGAGCCAGTCGAACATGAGGCCGACGCCGTCCGGGAGCACGAAGTCGTCGCCGTACCACCAGAACCAGTCGCTTCCCTCGGCGATGTAGAGAGACTCGTAGACGTCGGGGTGCGTCATGGGCGTCGCGCCGACCTCGTCGATGCGGTCCCGCGCAGCGCCGAGCACGTTCCACGCGTGGTTCTCTTCGGGCGACCCGATCCATATGTTGAGGTCGTTCCCGTGGGGCGAGCCCATCTCGTCGATCCAGCTCGCCGTGAAGAGCGGAGACACCTCGTACTGCTTCTTCACCGGATGCGGTCGTACGCCGCGGTCCTCGTTCCCGTCAATGAACTCGGAGAAGGTCACACTGACGAGATCGGGGTCGTCGTTAAGGCGGCGGTAGATGCCTCTCAGGAACGCCCTGCCCTGGTCGCGGTAGGACCCCCATGCGTTCTCTCCGTCGAGAATGATGGAGATGACGCGTTGGCCGGGGTCCTTGACGCGCTTCGCGAAACCAGTGCGTATCCAGCCCAGGTACTCCTCGGCGGCACGGTCGTAGTCCGGATACGCCTGCATGCTGAACCCGATGTCGTCCGACAGCCGCGTGTGCCGGAAGAAGGTAGAAACCTGGCGGCCCTTCTTGCCTGCCAGATAAGGCCGCAGCAGCACCTCCGGATCCTCGGTCTCGTAGCCCCACTTCCCGGACTTCTCGAGGACTCCACGGTCGGTCGCCCACCACCTGATCCCCGCGTCGTAGACGAGGTCGACCACGTGCTCACCCACGGAGCCTTCAGACGGCCACATGCCGGCCGGAGGCCTCCCGAACTTCTCCTTGTAGAAGGCCACCGCGCGCTCTATCTGTGCCTGAGCGTCCTCGGGACGGTGGAAGCGGTTCGGGAGCGTCGCCCCTGCCGCGTCGATCGTCGCCAGGTCGCTGTCGACGAGGATGGGAAGTATCGGATGGTAATACGGGGTGACCGAGACCTCGATCCTGCCCTCGTCCATCATGGCCCTGTGTATCGGCACCACGTTCCGGATGAGTTTGAGCTGTTCCTCGAGCATCTCCTCGATGTCCGACTCGTCGAACCCCTCCCCCTTCTTCACGAACCGCGCGACCGACGCGAGGTCGCCGTCGGGAAGCTTCCACTCGCCCTGGCGGGTCTCGGGCGGGAACCATGCCAGGTTAAACCACATCCGGAGATCGTTCAGGTCGCGGTCGGAGAAACGCGTGCCCTTGATGCGGAGGTCAAGGAGCTGAGAGTAGCGGCGATGGATCCTGATCTCGTTGCGGCGGTCGGCGTCGAAGAAGCGCGCTACGATGAAGTCCCGCTCTATCTCGCTGAGCTTCGAGAGCGGCTTCCGCGTGAGTTCCATCCAGTAGTCGGTCGCGCCGTTCTCTACGTAGTCGTCGAGCTGGGCGAGCAGTGACGGCACGAAGTTGATCGTGACATGGACGTTCGGGAACTCGGCCACGAGCGCGGCCATGGCGTAGTAGTCGCGCACCGCATGCAGCCTGACCCACGGCATCAGGTATGCGCCGTGAGGATCGCCGCCCAGGTGCGCCCTGTAGTACGGCTGGTGCTGGTGCCACAGGATGGCGACGGGCAGTCGCGAGCGTTTCTTGGCTGGCAAGGAACGACCTCCTCAGTACGGTCGCGAGTCGTCCGCGTAGATGCCGTAGTCGATGTCAGGGAAGATCCGGTCGCGCCACTCGATCTCGGAGAGCCTGCCCTCGTCGATCGCGTTCGACCTGATCTCCGCGTAGAGTCTCGAGAAGCGAGCGACGTGGTCCCTCGTTCGCTTGTGCGCGTACTCAGACATCGTGCCGGTCTTCATTATGAAGGCCCAGTCGCTCGCCTGGGCGAGCAGGAGCTCCCGAGCCGCCTGGTTGAGCGCCCTGAGCCTGAGGCCCTCTGCCCTCGGGTAGGTCTTGGCCAGTTCGGTCATCCGGGCCGCCGCGCGGTGGAGGTGCCTGTAGATGTAGTCGTTCGAGCCGTTGAGCCAGACTTCGCTGTAGCCCATGTATCCCCAACTCGAGTGGAACGGCATCGCCCTCTGTATGGGTCGTCCCAACTCAAGATAACCGGACGGCGTAACCGTCGCGACCGGACCCCGCGTCGAGTCGATCCTGCGGAACAACTCCTCGAGCCAGATGGGCCCCTCGAACCACCAGTGTCCGAACAGCTCGGCGTCGTACGGCGCCACGATGACCGGCTCCTGCCCGAGGACGTCGTTCAGGTACTCGATCTGACGTTCGCGGTTGAACATGAAGTTGCCGGCGTGCTCGCGTGCCAGTCGTCCGGCGGCCTCGGGGTCGTAGAACTCCTTGTCGTCGGTGGGGCCGGTGATGCGCCAGTACTTGAGGCCCAGCATCTTCCTCGAACCGTCTCCGCCGAGATACGGCCGGACGTAGTCGTAGTCGAGCTCGTAGGAGTAGTCGCGATAGAAGTCCCTGTAGACGGGGTTGCCCGGGTAGCCTTCATGAGCGCTCCACACCTGCTTCGAGGACTCGAGGTCCCTCCCGAAGACCGCCACGCCGGCCGGCGTGAGGATCGGGGCGAAGTTGCCGTATCGTGGTCTCGGCGCGGCGTTCAGGATCCCGTGCGTATCGACGAAGGTGAACCTGATCCCCTGCTCCGCAAGATAGGCGTCGACCCCAGGGAAGTAGCCGCACTCAGGCAGCCAGATGCCTCTCGGATCGCGGCCTATGGTCCTTCTGTAGTGCTCCGCCGCGATTCGCACCTGGGCCCGGACTGCCGCGGGGTACTCCTGCATGAGCGGCAGGAACCCGTGCGTGGCCCCGCAGGTGGTCAGCTCGACGACGCCTCGATCCTGGAACTCTCTGAACGCCTTGACGATGTCGAGCCCGCAGTCCTCCGTGAAGACCTTCCTCGTTTCAGCGAACATCGAGCGGTACGTCTCGGCGAGTCCGCGGAGGACGGGATCCCCCTGGCAGCGGTCGACCTCCTTCTCCGTGAGCTCGAGGAGCCCCGAGAGGTGCTTGAGGTAGCGCTCCTGGAGGAGCGGATCCTGCAGCATGGAGACGAGCGGCGGGCTGAGCGAGATAGTGACGTGGAAGTCGACACCGTCGTCGGTGAGCCTGCGGAACGCGCGGATGAGCGGGACGTACGTCTCGGTGATGGCCTCGAAGAGCCAGTCCTCCTCGAGGAAGCTCGGATACTCCGGGTGACGAACGTAGGGAAGATGAGCGTGAAGGACGAGGCTCAGATAGCCCTTTGCCATTTGTGACCCTGACCTCTATTGAATAGCCCGGCCTATCCGGCCGGGCGGTCGGCGATGAGAACGCTGTCTAGCGACCCAGCCCACCGGAGCCCAATCCGCCCGATCCCCAACCTCCGGAACCGGACGTGGGTCCGCCTCTTCCGTCGATGCGAATGTAAAGCTCGTCGAGCGCCTCGATGGTCACCCATTCCTCGTCAACCGAGTCCGAGGGACCAACCGGAGGAAGTGTCACGCGGTTCGAGCGAGCGATGACAATGAAGGAACCGTCAGGCGTGACGATGCCGACGTCGACGCAGTACTCACGCTCAACGCGGGCGACGTTGATGTACCAGTTCCTGGCCTCAGGCGCCACGTCGA
>CAYNQF010000040.1:0-21187 GCA_964399265.1 uncultured bacterium
CTCGTGCTCATGAGCGTGACCAAGGACGCCGAGCGCGTGGGCGACATGTGCAAGAACATGCTCGAGGTCGCGGAGGCCCGCGGAGGCGCGCTGCCGGCGGGGAAGTACAGGGACCGCTTCAGCGCTCTGCTGGACGAGACACAGGGACTGTTCGCTCCGACGGCGAAGGCGTTCGCCGACTCCGACAGGGAGCTGGGAGAGCAGGCGGTGCAACTCGGGAGGACGCTCGCGCGCAAGTACGACGAGGTCATCGACGACCTGCTCGACAGCGACGTACCGACGCGAGACGCCGTGCTGATGGCGCTCCTAGCGCGATACCTGAAGCGGCTGTGCCTCCACCTCTCCAACATCGCGACGAGCGTCGTGATGCCTCTTCACAGGCTGGACTACTTCGACGAGGACGAGGCCAGGCGGAACCGCAATTAGCCGGCAGGTCACTGCTGTAGCTTTCGGTCGGTTCGGATGCGCGCGGTTCGCCGCGCGCATCGCGCTACTCCGGCCTTCCACGACCGAACACCTTCCCGAGCACCGACGACCAGACCATCCTGTCGTCGTCGCTCACGCCGAGGAGCAGTATCAGGATCGCGGCCACGGCGTAGGATGCGAACAGGGTCGCCAGTGACCAGTACCACTCCCGCGGGACGCCGAGCCCGTGCTTCGTCGCGATCGCGAGGCCGATGAGCACGGCCCCTGTCACCAGGATCTTCCACGACGAGCGGTCGAAGGGGAACACGTGCAGAAGCGCGCGGCCTTCCGCGAGCCTCGCCACGTTGACGAGGACGATGGAGGCGCCGGTCGCTATCGCCGCGCCAAGAAGCCCCATCCTGGGAACGAGCAGGACGTTCAGGACGGCGCTGACAATCGCCATTGCGAGGATGTTGTAGACGTTGAACCTCTGGAAATTCGTCATCGCGAGACAGCTCGACACCTGGCCCGCGGTGCTGTCAACGACCTGTGCCCCTGCCAGTACGACCAGCGCGCCGTATCCGACGACGAACTCCTCGCCGAATATCGACAGGACGCCCTCTCCCGACACCAGCAGCCACGCGAAGACGGGAAGCGTGAGCAGCACAACCCAGCGAGTGATCGTGTCAAGCAGCGATCTCATGAGGTCGACGCCGCCCCTGTGGTAGACGTCGGCGATGATCGGAGAGAATATCGCGTTCCACGAGAACGTGAAAAGCGTCGCGAGGCTCGCGAGCAGGACCACGACGTTGAAGATGCCCACGTCGGCGGACGGCAGGTAGTAGCCGAGGGCGAGCCTTCCGCTCTGGAGCATCACGAAGGCCGTTCCGGTCTCGGCGAGCATCTGAGCGGAGTAGCCGAGGAACCTGCCGCGCGGAACGCCTTCGCCGGCGCCGCGAAGAAGGAACGGTCCGCTCCGCCTCAGGAAGGCCGCCGTCAGTACGGCCGACACGCCGCACGCGACCGCCGCGGCCGCAACGATCCCTCCCAGCCTGTATCCGAGAAGGAAGAGCGCCAGGAAGATGACGAGCCTCGGCACGCGCAGTCCGAGTTCGAGGCCGATGATGCTGCGGCGCATGTCCTTGAGCGCACGCAGCGCGGCCGACATGAGCCTGGCGAGCGTGTACGGGAGCATGGCGAAGGCGATCACGAGGAGCGCGCTCTCGAGCCGCGGTTCCTTGAAGAGGGCGTTCGCGACGAACCCACGCGTCAGTATGATGGCGACCGTCCCGGCCGCCCCCGCGAGAGCGCCGAAGCGCATGCCGAACCGGAAGACCGAGCGCGCCCGGCCCTCCTCCCCCCGCCCCCGGTACATCGATATGTACCGAACGAAGCCGCCCTCGATTCCGAACGTGGTGAGGATGGAGACAGCCATCACGACGGTCCACGCGAGGACGTAGACGCCGAGCACGTCGGCGCCCAAGAGTCTGGCGACCACCGCGTTGGCTACGAAGCCGAAGGCGAGAGCGAAGGCCTGGCCGAAGAACGTGAAGCCGGCCTCCCGCGTCGCCTTGGAGAGGTACCCCTTGTACTCGACGTGGCTCTGATCGTTCAAGGGACGCTCATTCTCCGCGGAGGATCTTCTTGGCGATGGGTTTGACGCGGGCCTCCTTGAGGTACTTCACGGCTCCGGACACGCCCGCGGGATAGAGGTGGAGGTTGACGTGCTCCCTTTCCCCCGTCGCCCACTCGCTCTTCCAGCGGGAGGGCTCGCCCAGGAAGTCCACGCGGTTCAGATTCATCTCGAAAGCGTCGGTGACCAGATAGTGGAACAGAGGAGTTCCGGGCGAGAACTCGCCGTACTTTTCGTCGAACGACGTCTTCAACGCGTACATCACGTCGCCGTAGACGACGCCCAAGACGAACGCGAACATCGTCCCGTCGCGCTCCAGCCAGACGGGATGGAGCCAGCCGAGGTCGGCGAAAGCCCCGCACATCAGGTGGTAGAAGTCCTCGAGGCCCCGCCCGCGGATCGAGGTGCCGTTGCGCTCCTTCCAGCTTCGCGTCTCCACGTCCACGAACGCGTCCACGAGCGAGTCGACGTCGACCGACTCGTCGAGCCGACGCACGGACATGCCCTCGATGTTCTCTATCTTCCTGACGCGCTTCCTCCACCTGGCGACGCGCTTGGTCGTGCGCGTGGCGAGGTAGTCCTCCCATGAGCCCGTGATCTCGAGATAGGGAGAGGTCCGGCTCTCGGTCTCATCGACGAGATACCCGGCCGACCTCGCGCACTTCGTGACCTCAGATCTTGTCCTGGAGCCGGACGGGACGCTCTTGAGCACGATCTCCCGGCCATCCGCGCGCACGGCCTCGAGCACGTTCGCCACGAACGGCAGCGTGTCCGCGTCCCCGAGCAGGAACTCGCCTCGCAGCGACAGAAAGTTCACCGCCAGTTCAGCCGGCCCATCGGAAGGCAGGAAAAGAGGCGCCAGGGCGACGGGGTCGCCGTCCGAGTACCCTACGAACACTCGAATCGAGCAGTCGCGCGCGAACTCGGCGCCCCACGCCCGGACCCACACGAGTGAGGTGAACACGCTCGGGCTCGCACCCGCCTCCTCCAACGCTCTCCACGTGGAGGTCGGCTCGTTGTCTTCCAGGTTGTTGAACTCGCGGAATTCGAGCATCTTCACCTCGATGGAGAGCGTGTCGCCTGACGATGCCCCGGGCGGCGGCCCTCATCAATCACCGGAACGCAGCAGCTCCGCCGGGAACATGACGCCCCTGTTGAGAACGCCCTGAGGGTCGAGGGCACGCTTCACCGCGGCCATCTCCTCCAGCCCACCGTCCCCGTACATTACGCGCAGGAACTCGTGTTTGAGCCTGCCTATGCCGTGTTCTGCAGAAACCGTGCCGCCCAGCTCGACTGCCCGCGTGGCGACGGCGGTGGCGAGTTCCTTGCCATCGGCCAGTTCGGCCGGGTCGCGCGGCATGATGTTGAGATGAAGGTGACTGTCGCCTATGTGTCCGAAGACGATGTAGCGAAGGCCGCTTGGATCGAGCAACTCCCTGCAGTATGCAAGCATGCCCCTTAGCTCGCCGGAGGGTACGGCGGCGTCCGTGCCGACCTTGTGGATCTCCGGGTGCCGTGCCTTGGCTCTGGCGATGGTCGAGTTGACCTCCTCGGCCACGCCGTGCCGGAGGGCCTTGAGCCTCACGATCTCCGACTCCTCGAGCCCTCCCCAGGTCCGGTCCATCGAGGACCCGTGGGCCGAGAGGATGGCCTCCCAGACCTCGTACAGGTCCAGGAGGTCGGCCTCCGTGTAGTCCTGCTCGAAGATGATGCCGGCGCGGGCGTCGTCCGGCAGGTCGGGTATCTCGGACCCCTGTCCCTCCTCGGCCTTGCGCTCTCTCAAAAAGTCCAGGCTCCGCGAGTCGAAGAACTCCAGGGCGAGCGGGTCCGCCTCGCCCCTCGCCTGCTCCACGAAGGCGACGGCGTCCTCGTCGGAGTCGAAGAACGCGAGGGCGCTCAGGATGCCCTCCGGCCTCCTGGTGAGCATGACGCGAACCTCGGTGATGACGCCGAGCGTTCCCTCGGAACCGACGAAGAGGTCGACCAGGTCCATGCCGGGACTCGAGAAGTACCCCGCCGCGTTCTTCGTCGCGGGCATTCGGTAGGACGGCACATCGAATGTCACGGACCCGCCGGTGGTCCGTACCTCGAACCTGCGGCCGGAGGCGCGGCAGACGCCTCTGTCCACGTCGACTACCTCGCCGCACGGCAGGACCACGCGGAGCCCCGCCACGTGGCGTCTGGTCGCCCCGTACCTGAAGCTGCGGGCGCCCGACGCGTTCGTCGCGACGGTCGCCCCGAGATGCGCGGTATCCTCGGTGGGATCGGGTGGATAGAAGAAGCCTCGCTCGTCGGAGGTCATGGCTTCGAGCGCATCGCGGCTCTCCGCATCCAGCGCCGCCGGGTCCAGACCGAGGTCGCCGGACTCGAGCCTCTCGCGGAGCCTCGCCACTGAGATGCCGGGCTGCGCACGGACCACGAACCGGCCATCGTCCGACCTCGACACTCCGAGGATGCGGTCCATGCGCTCGAGAGACAGCAGCGTGCCGCGCGGTGGAACGGCTCCGCCGACGATGCCGGTCCTGCCGGCCGAGACGGTAACCTCGCCGTCGCGCTCCCGCGCGTCGTCGAGAGTCTCCGCGACCTGAAGCTCGTCGGCCGCGAGCACGAGTCTCTCGGCGTCGGCCGGGCCGTATCTCGACTCATCGGACAGGTAGTCCGAGTACGATTCCCGGATCCTCTCCGGCGAGTCTATGATGACCGGTTCGCCCCCGCCGGCCGCAGGCGGAACGCTCGAGATGGAGTTGCCCAATCTTCCTCCGCTCGGGGGCCGCTAGACCTCGAAGACGAGGCCGCGCGGGAAGTTCGTCATGTTCTCGATCTGGCCGCCCTCGGTGACATGGTAGACGTCCTCGATCCGCATGCCGAACCCCTTGTCCGGGAAGTAGAGGCCGGGCTCGAATGTGAACACGGAGCCCACGTCGAGCGTGTCCTCGTTCCCGACCGCGTCGGACAGAGTCGGCTTCTCGTGGATCTGGAGGCCGATGCCGTGACCCAGGCTGTGGACGTATCCGTTCGTGACCTGGGGGTTCGTTCTGGGCGTCTCGTACCCTCGCGACTCGAAGAACTCGCAGACCTTCGTCTGGTAGATCGACGCCTTCTCGCCGATCTTCATCTGGACCGAGACCTGGTCGAAGCACTCCTCGAGGTCGTGATACGCCTTCAGGATCTCGTCCGACGCGTGCCCGAAGACGAGCGTGCGTGTGAAATCGAAGAAGTACCCGCTCCCCTGTTCCTGAGGGAAGATGTCGAAGACGATCGTCTTTCCGACCTGGATCGGGTCCGGGTCGTGCCCCCTGCTGTGAGGTATGCCGGCATCCCTTCCGATGGCGAAGATCGTGTCGACCTCTTCGATGAGCTTGCGGCCGGCCAGAGCCATCCGGATCTCGGACTTGCAGTCGCCGATCGTGAGCGGTTCCCCGTCGCTCTTCATGAACGTGTCACCACTGAGTTCGTGGGAGCGGATGTAGTCAACGATGTGCTGGACGACCTCCTTGGTCTTCCTGCCGACCTCGCGGATCCTCGCGACCTCCTCGTGTCCCTTGGTCATCCGGGCCGTCAGGAAGACGTCGTCCGTCAGTTCGCCCGCTACGGTCACGTTCGGCAGGCCCTTGTCAAGGGCGTTCAGGAAGAGCCAGCTGGAGCCTACGCCGCCAAGGCCGTAGAAGGCCGTGCGTCCCGACACGCCCTGGTCCTCGAAGATGGCCTTGTAGTAGCCGACCTGCGCCTTCTGACGGTCGCCGGCTGCTTCCTTCAGGATCTTCATGTAGTCGTAGCGCGACGTGTCGATCGTCTCGAGTCCGCTTGCGGCCGCCTCTTCGCGCTCCATCGACGCGCAGAGCAGGACTGGGTCCTTCCCGCGCTTTTTGATGACGACCGCGTGGCTGATGGCGGCGCCGTTGACCAGGTAGTACATCGTCGCGCTGCCCTTCACGGGCCCGATCACGACGGCAACATCTATCCCTCTCTCTTCCATAAGCCCGTCTATGTCTCGCTTCACGTCTGCGCCTCCGGTCGTGTCGGTTGATGCGCTCTTCCGGTCTCCGCGCTCGCGGTTTCCGGGCCGTCTCCCCAGGATCATCAGGTTCGTACATGATACAGCGGGCCGAGACGGTTGGCCACACGCCATTGGGCCCGGCCGGCCGCCGCTGCTCCCGCACGGCAACGTACCGCGCGGTCCGGACACCGCCGTGGCGCCGTCCGCCCTCTCACTTCGACCTCAGTATGTGGTAGAGGTTCCCCATCTCGCCGGTCACGTGCGTGTCGACCGGCAACCTCTCGAAACCCTCCGAGTAGAGCGCCTCGTATTCGAGCGTGCCCGACCCTTTGACGAGTTCCCTGAACTCGTCGTCGCGCCAGAGGCGCATCGTCTCGCGGAAGACGTGGACGGCCCGCTCCCCTTCGGACTCGACCTGCATCGTGCAGACCTGATGGGACAGCCCGGCATCCGGGTCATCCCGCTCGATGCGCCACGTCGTGGTCACGCTGACCCCCTCGCGCTCGAGCGTCCAGACGCTGCCCTCCGACGAGGGTCGTCCCTCATGCCGGCAGGAGATGTGCACGATGTATACGCCGCCGGGCTTGAGCGAGGTCCCCGTGTTGCGGAGGTGCGCGACGATGTCGTCGTCCGAAAGCAGATAGCCGATGCTGTTGATCGAGTTCAGAGCCGCGTCGAACTCTCGTTCGAAGAGCGCGGTCGTCATGTCGCCTTCGACCGCGGCGGCCGCAGCGGGATCGCCGAGTTCGTCAATCCTCGCGCGCGCGTAGGCGAGCATCGTGGGACTTCTGTCGTACCCGGTCACCGAGTAACCGTGCCTCGGGAGTGCGAGCAGGAAACGGCCCGTCCCGCAGCACGGCTCGAGGATGCGCTTTACCGGGAACGGAACGTGCTCCGCGAACACGCGCCCGAAGAACTTGATCTCGGGATCGAGGTCCCAAGTGAATGCTATGTCATAGTGCTCGGGATGAGTGTAGAGCTCGCTAATCGTGCCTCCGTCATCGCATGCCCTGCCGCGGCGCCCGCCGAACGTCGGCGCGCCATGTCGCGCGCCCTCCCGCGGCGGGCGGGGTGGGCGCTACGAGTCCCTCTCTCCGAAGACCTCCACGGCTATCTCATCGACGACCGAGTCGAGGCATGCCTCCAGTTCAGGCGTGAGGTCCTCCCCGAACGTGAGGGTGTCGACCACCTCTATGGCATAGATCCTCACCTCCTCGGGGACGTCCATGCCCTGTGAGCGCCCGAGCGCGAGGACAGTGGCCAGGTTCAGGCCATGCGGCGAGTTGGAGTGGATCGACCTGCCGAGGTCGGCGAGGTCCATGCGGTGTATGGTGCCGGGCTCGGCCCCCGTCAGGATCGAGTCCACGATCACTAGGCGCTCGTACCCCAGCGACTCCTCGAGCAACGTGAAGCCGGCCTCCTCGTTGTACCCGAAGTCCGCGCCCTCGAGCCCGCCGAACCGCTCCTCGAGCCGGCGCGTCACGACAAGGCCGATCGTGTCGTCCGAGAGTATCGAGTTGCCCACGCCGAGGACGAGCGTCCTGCGCATTCGTGCCCCTCCACCAAGAAGAGACCCCGGCGCGGATGCTCACCCGCGCCGGGGCCACCGGCTATCCGCGAGCCTCTGCCGCGCTATCCGGAGACGTTCTGTGTGAGCCTGTGAAGGACCTTGCCCTCCTGGTCCTTGACCTCTACCACCAGAGGCATCTGTCCCGGGACCGAGTGCGTCGCGCAGGCGAGGCACGGGTCGTAGGCCCTGAAGGCCATCTCGACCATGTTCAGGAGGCCGTCGGATACCTTCCCGTCCTTGATGAGGCCTCTTGCCGCGCGCTCGACCGACATGCACATGGCGGCGGCGTTGTTGACCGTTGCAACGATGAGGTTGGCCTTCGTTATCACGCCGCGCTCGTCGGTCTTGTAATGATGGTAGAGCGTTCCGCGCGGCGCCTCGACCACGCCGATGCCCTCAGTCGGCGTCTCGGTCGGGATCGTGCGGATGTTGTCGCTCATGATCTCGTCGTCGTTGATCAGCTCGTTCATGCGCTCGGCCGCATAGAGCATCTCGACCAGGCGCGCCCAGTGGTACGCGAGCGTGTTGTGCGCGGGCTTGCCGCCGAGCGTCTCGTAGAGCTGCTCGTAGGCCGCCTGCGCCTGGGGCGTCGCCATGCCGTCGGACGCGTTCAGGCGCGCGAGCGGAGCGACCCTGTAGACGCCGCTGTCGGGACCGTCGACGAAGCCCTTCCATCCAACGTTCTTGAGGAAGGGGAACTTGATGTACGACCACTTCTCGACGTGCTCAGAGACGTGGTCGAGATAGTCGCGCGGCTTGAACTTCACGAACTCATCGCCGTCCGGGGTCACGACCCGGATGTCGCCGTCGTAGAAGTTGACCTTGTTGTTCTTGTCCACGAGCCCCATGTAGTACGTGCGGTGCTTGTAGACGTCGCCGACGATGAGGTCGACGTAGCCCTTGTTCTTGAGAACGACGTCGGCGAAGAGCCCGAGGCTGAACTTGGCGAACTCGATCGCGTCCGCCGCGGTCTTCCTGAACTCCTCGCGGTTCTCCTCCGTGAGCCCCCTCGACACGCCGCCCGGAAGTCCGCACACCGGGTGGATGACGCGTCCGCCGAGCGTCGTGATGACGTTGCGGGCGCGCTTGCGCATGTCGATGACCTTGCCGCCGATCTCGAGCCCCACCTTGGCGATCACGCCGAGGATGTTCCGCTCGGCAGCCGGCGCGTCGGGCCCCATCACGAAATCCGGTCCGCCCAGGAAGTAGAAGTGCAGCGCGTGGTCCTCGAACATGAACGCTGAGTTGATGAACTCGCGGATGAGCTTGGCGGGCCTGGGCGGGTCGACCTTGAAGAGGTCGTCCAGCGCTTTGGTCGACGCCATGTGATGGGTAGTCGGGCACACGCCGCAGATCTTCGGAGTGATCCTCGGCATCTCCTCCGCCATCCGCCCCTCGCTGAACTTCTCGAACCCTCTGAGCTCGGGAACCTGGAGATACGCGTTCTGGACGTTCCCCTTGTCGTCGAGGAATATCTCTATCTTGCCGTGCCCTTCCAGCCTGGTGATCGGGTCTACTGTGATCCTCTTGCCCATTTCTCCTCCGGGATGCCGGGGGACACCCTCATGCCACCTTTGCCCCTAGCTCTTCTGCTTGCGCGTCAGGAGCGACGTCGCGAGGCTGTACATGTAAGAGAGGCCCGCCGGGTCCGGGATCGAGTCGGCGATCTTCTCCATCTCGTCCGGGTCCTCGATGTCGATCAGCGAGGCGAGCGCCGACAGCATCTTCGCGCCCTGGTCCTTCACCTCGCGCGTCGGTCCGAAGCAGCCGCGGCACGGCATGTTCGCGTTGATGCAGCGCTCGCCGCACCCCGAACGCGTCGCCGGCCCCATGCAGATGACGCCCTCCGCGAGGAAGCACTTCTCCGGATCCATCATCGTCATGTGCGGGCGCTTGAGCTGCGTTATCTCGATCTTGTCCGGCTTCGTTTCGTTGCGCGGACAGGTGTCGCAGAGCGACTTGTCCGGCGCCAGAACGGAGCCCTTCGGCGGGAGTTCGCCAGCCAGTATCGCCTTCACGGCGTCCAGGATGAGGTCAGGGGGCGGCGCGCATCCCGGCAGGTAGTAGTCGACGTCGATGACCTGATCGAGCGCGTGGACCGTGTCCCAGATCTCCGGGAGCTCCAACTTGCCCTCGGGCATGTCCGTTTCGAGCTGCGGAACGATCCCCTCGGGGTTATCGTTGGACGGGGCCGACAGGTACGCGGCGTCAAAGACCTCTTCCCTGTCGTAGAAGTTCGCGAGCCCGGGCACGCCACCCAGGTGGGCGCAGGCCCCGAACGCCACGACTAGCTGCGACTTGCGCCTGAGGAGTTCGGCCCAGTCCTTCTGCTCCGAGGTCCTTATGGCACCGTTCAGGAACGCGACTGCGATCTCGCCGTCCTTCAGGGCCTCCACGTCCTTGCGCTTGAAGTCGAGCGCGACCGGCCAGAGGACGATGTCGACCGCGTCCGCGACCGTGAGGATGTCCTCGGCCAGATCGACGACCGCCTCCTCGCAACCTCCGCACGATGCGTTCCAGTAGAAGGCTACCTTCGGCTTGGCCACGTGTTCCCCTCCACTAGATGTTTGGATTACAGCATGGTATTCGAGCTTCCAGAAGATGGCGCAATGCGTCCGAACAGAATAGCATCCGTTGGGCGTGGCGCGCAAGCGAAAGAGGGGGCGGCACGGGCTCTTGCCGGGTGAATCCTGTTGAAGGAAGCCCCCTGCCTCTGGTACGATGAAGGCTCTGAGGCTCATTCGGAACCGGCGCCCCCACGCGCGCCGTGAGCGGCCGACCAGTTGGCCGCGGCCGCGGCCAACCAGAGTTCGAGAACTCCGACCCAGCGCCCCACAGGGAGGAACCATGGCCGAGCGTCAGACTGTCCTGGTCATCGACGATGAGGAGGCCATTCGAGACTCCTGCCGCCAGGTACTGACCAAGGCGGGGTACGACTGCC
Source organism: uncultured bacterium (assembly GCA_964399265.1). Classification (GTDB taxonomy): domain Bacteria; phylum Joyebacterota; class Joyebacteria; order Joyebacterales; family Joyebacteraceae; genus WJLY01. The sequence continues at coordinate 10,547 of CAYNQF010000040.1, forward strand.
ACACGGCGGTGGACGGCATCGAGGGTCTGCACGTAGCACATCAGGTCGAGCCGGAGTTGATCCTGCTCGACCTCATGATGCCGGGGATAGATGGGCTTGCCGTTCTGGGCCAGGTTCTGCAGACGCTCCCCAACACGGTCTGCATAGTGATCACGGGCTACGCCACGATCGAATCGGCGGTCGACGCCATGAAGCGCGGGGCGTTCGACTTCCTCCCGAAGCCGTTCACTCCCGAAGAGCTGCGCCTCATCGTCACGCGCGGACTCGAGCAGCACAGGCTCCTCGAGGAAACGTCGGAGCTGCGCGCCGAGAAGGAGCGGATGAAGCAGTACTTCATCACGATCGTGGCCCACGAGCTGCGCTCTCCTCTGCTTCTGGTAAAGCAGTACCTCGACCTCATACTCGACGGCAAGATGGGGACTATCGACGACACGGCACGCGAGATGCTGAGCGGAGCGCACGGAACGCTCACGGGCCTGCTCGGGATCATAGCCGACTGGCTCAGGCTCTCGCGCATCAGCGCGGGAGATATCGCGGGCGGCATGGAGCGGGTCGAGCTGTGGCCGGTACTCGAGACCGTGATCAGGGAAATGGAGCCCTTCGCCCGCGAGAAGAGCGTGACGCTCCGGCTCGACCCGCCGCCCGAGTCCTGTTCGGTCAGCGCCCACGCGGAGTCGATGGTCACGGTCTTCAAGAACCTCGTGTCGAACGCGATCAAGTACAACAGGCCCGAGGGCACGGTCTCCGTGGAGGGCCTGTGCGTCGACGGCGCGCTCAGGGTACAGGTGCGGGACACGGGCATCGGCATTCCCGAGAAGGAGCTTCCGTTCATCTTTGAGGATTTCTTCCGCGTGACCAGCTCGCAGACGGCCGACATCCCGGGCACCGGACTCGGCCTCTCGATAGTGAAGAAGATCGTGGAGGGCCACCACGGAACCGTGGAGGCTCGGTCCACCGAGGGAGAGGGAACGGTGTTCGAGGTGCAGCTCCCGTTAGTGGGCTGCGACGAGGTTGAGGAACAGGATTACGACTGACGGGAGACAGGAGAGAATCTCAATGGCGGAACCGGAGAAGTTCAAACACATCCAGGTGTTCTGTCCGGAGTGCCAGCGCATGATCTCGCCCGGGGAGTACGCGATGTGTCCGTACTTCGAGGGCGGCGAGCTGGACCTGTCGGACGCGGAGAAGGTGTTCCAGCAGCTCTTCACGTGCCACGTGAAGTGCGGGACGAAGATCGAGTACCACTACTACAAGAACGGGGAACGCGTCACCTCGACGATCGATCCGGTCGCGAACGAGGGGCTGCTGTTAGAGATCCTGAAGAGGGTGGCCAATCACTAGCAGGAGGCAGCGGTGGCTGGGAAGCATGTGCTCATCGTGGACGATGACAAGGAGTTCGTGAAACTCTACTCCCTGTTCCTCAGGAACAAGGGCCTCGACGTTTCGGCCGCGTACAGTGCGGCGGAGGCCGTGGACACGCTCCGTGCGTCGTCCCCCGACGTCGTCGTGCTCGACGTCATGATGGAACACTTCGACTCCGGCTTCAACGTCAGCAAGGAGATCAAGCAGGAGTTCCCGAATCTGCCCATCATCCTCATGACGGCCATCGGCGAGGAGACGGGCATGGACTTCCGTCCGAAGAACGACGAGGAGAAGGAACTCATGCACGCCGACGCGTTCCTGGACAAGGGCGCGAACCCCGAGAAGCTGTTTGAGAAGATCGAGGAGCTGACCGGTTGACGCGCGGCTGGGAGCCGGCCGACTGAGCGACAGCATCGACGGTTGGAAACCGGGTCGGCGAGGCAGCAACGGGGAGGTCGAGTCGTGGCAGACAAGAAGAAGATCCTGATCATTGACGACAACCCTGAGTTCCAGAAGCTGAACAGCACGACCCTCAAGGCGGCCGGCTATGAGGTCGAGTCCGCCTACAACTCCGAGGAGGGCTTCACCAAGGTCGAGTACGGCCAGCCCGATGCCATCGTGTTGGACCTCATGATGGAGAGGCACGACAGCGGCTTCATTCTGGCCAAGAAGCTCAAGACGCACCCGGTCTTCAGGTCGATACCGATCCTCATGCTGACCGCGGTCGGCGAGGCCACGGGCTTCCGATTCTCCATGGAGAGCGACGGCCATTGGATGAAGACCGACGACTTCGCCGAGAAACCCCTGCCGCCGGACCAGCTGGTGGAACGGGTCGGCAAGCTCATCGAGCGTGCCGAGCAGGAACGCGAGGAGTAACCCTCACGCACGACCGCTACCACCCAGGACACCAGGAGATCACCGTGACCGATGCGACGGACGCTCGAGCGACTTCAAGGAACCAGATAGTCGAAGCACGCGACCTGTCGTCCGACGTCAGGTTGTGGAAGGTGAGCTGCCCGGAAATAGCGCGCGCGGTACGACCCGGCCAGTTCGTCGTGTTCAGGGCCAACGACTACGCCGAGAGGATCCCTCTCACGGTGGCCGACGTCGACCCCGAGGCCGGGACCATCACCGTGATCTTCCAGGCCGTCGGTGCCTCCACGCGCAAGCTCGCGATGCTCGGCCCTGGCGACACGCTGATGGACGTGGTCGGCCCGCTCGGCCGGAAGAGCGAGATCGAGAGGTTCGGCACGGTCGTGTGCATCGGCGGCGGCATCGGGGTGGCACCGGTCTACCCGATAGCCAAGGCCCTCAAGAAGGCCGGCAACAGGCTCATCTCCGTCATCGGCGCGCGCTCGAAGGACCTGCTCATTCTCGAGGACGAGATGCGCGCCATCTCAGACGAACTCATCGTTACGACCGACGACGGAAGCTATGGCGTCAAGGGGTTCGTGACGGACGCCCTGAACTCGCTCTACGAGCGCGGCGAGAAGATCGACCGCATCGTGGCTATCGGTCCAGTGGTGATGATGCGCGCGATGGCCAACGCCACGCGCGACAAGGGGACGCCCACGATAGCCTCGCTGAACTCGGTCATGATAGACGCCACGGGCATGTGCGGATGCTGCCGCGTGGACGTAGGAGGCGAGACGAAGTTCGCGTGCGTCGACGGGCCCGAGTTCGACGCTCATCTGGTCGACTTCGACGAGTTGATGAGACGACAGGCGATGTACGCGCGCGAGGAATACCGGGCCCTGTGGCATCACGAATGCCTGCTCGCGGCCGAGACCGAGGAGGTCCAGAAGGCCAGGCACCGCGTTCCGATGCCCAAGCAGGACTTCCGGGCAAGGGTGAACAACTTCTCGGAGGTGGCGCTCGGGTACACCCGCGACCTGGCGCAGCAGGAGGCTCTGCGGTGCCTGCAGTGCAAGAAGGCCCCGTGCGTGACCGGCTGCCCAGTCGAGATCGACATACCTGCCTTCATCAAACTCATCCAGCAGGGGGACTTCCTCGGCTCCGTGAGGAAGATCAAGGAGAAGAACAGCCTCCCCGGCATCTGCGGGCGCGTCTGCCCGCAGGAGGAGCAGTGCGAGGCCAAGTGCGTGCTTCTCAAGAAGGGCGAGCCCATAGCGGTCGGAAGGCTCGAGCGCTTCGCCGCCGACTACGAGCTGGAACAGGGCGAGGTGCGCGCGCCTTCGATCCCGGGATGGACCGGACACAGGGTCGCCGTCGTCGGAGCCGGCCCGGCGGGACTTACGGTCGCGGGAGAGATGGCGAAGCTCGGTCACAAGGTCACGGTGTTCGAGGCGCTGCACAAGGCCGGCGGCGTCCTCGTCTACGGCATCCCCGAGTTCAGGCTCCCCAAATCGATCGTACAGGTCGAGTGTGACTACGTGATGAAGCTGGGGGTCCAGTTCCGCACCAGCCACGTCGTGGGCCAGCTGGGCAGTCTCGAGTCCCTGATGCAGGAGGGCTACGAAACGATCTTCGTGGCCACCGGAGCCGGCCTTCCCTACTTCCTCGGCATTCCGGGCGAGAACTTGAACGGCGTCTACTCAGCGAACGAGTTCCTCACGCGGACCAACCTCATGAAGGCCTACCTCTTCCCCGAGTACGACACGCCGATCAGGATCGGCAGGAACGTGGCGGTCGTGGGAGGCGGGAACGTGGCCATGGACTCCGCCCGCTGCGCCAAACGTCTCGGCGCCGAGAACGTCTACATAGTCTACCGCCGCTCCGAGAAGGAGATGCCCGCCAGAAACGAGGAGATCGAGAACGCCGTCGAGGAGGGCATCGAGCTCCTGACGCTTCGGAATCCGACGCGCGTCATCGGCGACGAGAACGGGTGGGTGAAGAAGCTCGAGTTGATCAAGATGGAACTCGGAGAGCCGGACGCCTCCGGAAGGCGAAGGCCCATCCCGATGGAGGGCTCCGAGTACACAATAGACGTGGACGTCGTCGTGCCCGCCATCGGACAGGGGCCCAATCCGCTTCTGACCTCCGCGACACCTGGACTCGAACTGAACAAGTGGGGCAACATCGTCGCCGACGAGGAGACAGGGAAGACGAGCTTGAAGGGCGTCTTCGCCGGGGGCGACATCGTGACCGGCGCCGCGACCGTGATACTGGCGATGGGCGCCGGCAAGAAGGCCGCACGGGCGATGCACGAGTTCCTGCAGACCGGCAAGTGGTAGCGCCGCGTGTGAGTCGCCGCGGTTCGCGCCCCGAGGTCGTGCGGCGCGGACCCGTCCGGTGGAGATGCCGGGCCCCGGAGCGCACCCAATGACCTTTTCCCTCAAGACCAGAGTCGCCGCGAGCATCGTCATCGTGGTCATCGCCATGGGCGTAGTCTCCACCGTGGTGGGGACGCGTCTGTTCGTGGGGAGCCTGGTCACTCAGGTGCGGCGCGGCGTCGAGCAGGACCTCAATACGGCCTACCTTGTTTACGAGTACCGCCTGAAGGACATCCAGGACCAGGTCGAGAGAGTCGCGAGCGACCCCGACATCGAGGGAGCCGCCGCCAGAGGCGCCGCCGTGGCACTGCACGGGCTCCTGGCCAACCGTATGCGCGCGGTGGGCCTCGACTTCCTATCGGCCACCGACATCCGAGGCGCCGTCGTGGCTCGCGGCGGCAGGGTCGACGCGAACGGCGGTCCGGGTGCCGCAGAGCAGGTCGTGCGGCGTGTGATCTCCGCAAGACGCACCGTGGACGGGACGCTCATAGCGAAGGCGTCAGACCTGGAGATGGAGGCGCCGGGCCTCGGCGAGAGGACCCGCATGCGCGTGCTCGACACGCCGGGGGCGCGTCCATCCGACGTCGAGACGCTGGACAGCGGCATGATCCTCGTCGCGGGAGCTCCGGTGAAGAGCCACGGCGAGACGGTCGCGATCGTGTACGGGGGAGTCCTCCTTAACGGCAGCGAGGACATCGTCGACCGGGTCAAGGAGACGGCGTACGCGGGTGAGACCTGGAACGGCAAGGACATGGGCACGGCGACCATCTTCCAGGGAGACGTCCGCATCGCGACGAACGTCCTCACCGACGGCGGGCGCGCCCTCGGCACGCGGGTGTCGGAGGAGGTCTACGAGACCGTGGTCGGCACGGGGTTGCGGTGGATCGCCATGGCCTTCGTCGTCGACGACTGGTACATGACCGCCTACGGCCCCATAAGGGACCTGGACGGGAACGTCGTGGGCATTCTCAACGTCGGGCTCCTTGCCGGCAAGTTCGACGCCCTCCGCACGAGGACGGTGGCAACGTTCGCCGGCGTCAGCGTCGCCGGAATGGTCATAGCCCTGATCATCGCGAGCATTCTCTCCTCGGGCATCCTGCGCCCGGTCAGAGACCTGGCCACCGCGTCACACAGGATCGCGCAGGGCGACATCGATGCGCGCGTGGAGGTCGACCCGAAGGCCGCCGACGAACTCCGGGAGCTGGCCGAGACCTTCAACTCGATGGCCGATTCGATAGTCGAGAGGGACGCGCAGCTCCAGGAAAACGCCCGCAAGATGACCGAGAGCAAGAAGCTCGCGACGCTGGGCCAGCTCGCCGCCGGCATCGCCCACGAGATCAACAACCCCCTGGGCGGAATCCTCATGTACAGCCACATCCTCAAGGAGGAACTCAAGCGCCCGGAGAACCGTGACACCGTCGAGAAGATCGCGAAGGAATCTGACCGGTGCAAGAAGATCGTGAAGGGCCTCCTCGACTTCGCGAGGCAGACGAAGCCTGAGAGGACCGAGTCCAACCTCAATCACATCATGAACGAGGTCATAGCCCTCCTCGAGCATCAGGCCATATTCCACAACATCGAGATCGTGAAGGAGCACAGTCCGAGTCTGCCGCTCGTCGACGTCGACGCGACGCAGATGCAGGAAGTGTTCATGAACATCGTGCTGAACGCCGCGCAGGCGATGCAGGGCAAGGGCCGGCTGACCACGCGCACCGACCTGACGCAGGACGGTCGCTACGTCGAGATAGAGATACGCGACACCGGACCAGGCATACCCGAGGACGACCTCAACAAGATCTTCGAGCCGTTCTACACGACCAAGGAGGTGGGCCGCGGCACGGGCCTCGGTCTGGCCATCGCGTACGGCATCGTCGAGAGGCACCACGGGCGCATCTGGGTAGAGAGCAAACTCGGGAAGGGCACGTCGTTCTTCATGAGGATACCGGTGCCGGAGCTTCCACCGGAGATGTGATCACGGCCAGAAGTATACGGGTCGCGGAGCGCCAGCCGCACGTGTGAGCGGAACCTCTAGCGGTGTCTCAGCCTCTTCAGAGCGTCCGCGTAGGCGCGCAGGTCCTCACCTCGCACGAACACCGACTCCACTATCCCCCGCCCGGAGAAACGCCTGAAGTAGAAGAGCATCACGATGCTCTGCACGGAGTAGGCGACCGTGGAGGCCCACGCCGCACCCTCAATGCCGAACGGACGTATCCACATCAGACAGAGAGCGAGGTTGACGCCGAACCCGGCGCCGCTCGCGATGGTGTGGTATATGCGGCGGTCCCTTCCCGAGAAGTCGCCCGAGAGGATCTTGGCGATCGACAGCATCACGATTCCCGGGATGAGCACCTGGAACGCGCGCAGGGCCGGCAGGTAGGGGGTGCCGTAGAACAGGACGAGCAGAGGTCTCGACAGCAGGAAGAGCACCAGCGCCGCCACGAACGTCAGGAAGAGCGAGTTGCGCAGGACGCGCGGCGTCAGCTTGTTGGCCTCTTCCGCCGTCAACGACGAGAGCTTGGGGAAGAGCACGACCTGCACCGACTGCGGGATGTGTGAGAGCTTCTCGGCCAGGAGCACCGATATCGAATAGAGCCCCTGCGCGCCGAGACCGAGCATCGACAACACGAGAAACATGTCGAAGCGATAGGTGAACTGCACCAGCACGTTGCCGGCGTGTCCGGAGAGCCCGTACAGAAGCGAACGTCTGAGCAGACCGCTCGGAGGTCGGTCGAAGATGGGGCGCCCCTCCGACGCGAGTCGCGCGACTCGGACCGCAAGCAGAACGACCGTCACTTCGCTCACCATGTAGGCGATGATCGCGCCGCGCACCCCTCCCCTGAGCACGAACATGTTCACGCACATCAGGGCCAGGAGCGTGGCGGCCTGGATCATGTTCCCGGCGTTGAACCACTTGATGCGGTGCAGCCCCAGCAGCATCGCGACGGAGAGGTACTTGGCGAGCAGTATGGGGATGATGATGGTGGACAGCGCGAGTATCGAGGACAGAGAAGGGTCGCCCGCGACCTTGTAGAACCTGACGAACACCAGATAGAGCGCCGAGACGATGACAGACAGCGCCACCATCATTCTCGCGCTCTGCGTGTTGACCTGGCCGAGCGTAGCGCGCTTCCCCGAGAGCAGATAGGTGTGCGCAGCGTCGATGCCCATGAGCCCTATCGAGGCGAACATGGTCGGGAAGATGAGCGCGGATGCGTAGGTGCCCTGTCCCTCGGTGCCGAGTATCCTGGCGACGAGTATCGACGTCGGTATGTTGACAAGGACTATGCCGATCCGGGTCCCGAACGTCATCACGCTGTGTCTGAAGACCGTCCTGGCGTGACTCTCCGGCTCGATGTCGCTCATCGCCCTCTCCTGCTCTCCTTGACCGCCCGTTCCACCGCCTCCACCTCCATTGCCTGACGCTCCTCGACGGTAGGCAACATCGAGTCGGCGTCGAGCCGCGCCTGCCGCCCCAGCCTCGACATCCGGTCGGGATCCGACAGCAGGCCGACGAGTATCGAGCCCAGCGACGGGAGGTCCTCGCGCTCCAACAGGACTCCGTTCTGGTCGTTGCGCACGACGTCCGCGGTCGTCCCGCTGTTCAGCACGACGACTGCCAGCCGCGACATCATCGCCTCCCTGATCGGGTTGTTGATGTTGGTGCGGTCCGACAGCGCGACGAACACGTCGGCCAGCGCGTAGGCCTCGACCATCTCGTCCCTGCGGAGAGCCCCGGCGAAGACGACGCTGTCCGACACTCCCTTCTCCCTCACGAGCAGCTCGAGTTCCTCCCGCTGTTCACCGTCTCCCACGATGAGAAACCTGACATCGGAACGGGCCGCACGCACCTGCGGCATGACCTCCACCAGCCGCTCGATGTGGAGTTGCGGGTGAAGCCGCGACGCGGTCATGACGACCCGCGCGGCGGCGGGGATGCCGAGACGGGCCCTGAGCCCGCTACCGTCGCCGCTCGCGTCGTACGCGCTCTTGTCTATGCCGTTAGGCCAATGGAGTATCCGCGACGGAGGAACGCCATATCTCATGGCTATCCTGTCGGCGCCGGACCCGTCGTTGCACATTACGTAGTAGCTCGCCGGCGCCGCGTAGGCGGCGATGTCCCTGTATCTGAGCAGCAACCTCAAGGGGCTTCCGATCAGCCCCGGAAGCTCCGTGCCGAAGAGTCTGGTCACGTTGGGTATCCCGGAGGCGCGCGCGATCAGCCATCCGGCCGTCGCCCCGAGAGAGCCCATCCCGAAAACGACGTCGGCGTGAAGCTCCCTCGACAGAAGGATGCCGGCGGGCACCGCCCGGATGAACCAGTAGACGAACGCCCCAAGGATCCGCACGTGGTGGATGAGCTTGCTGCGCCCGCACTCGGGCATGAAGTCGACGCCGGTGCGGATGCGGTGGAGCGTGGCGCCGTGGTACTCCTCGACGGACGGAACGTCGCTCCCCCCCGGCATGAGCACGTGCATGTCGTGCCCGCGCATCGGGAAGCTCGTCACGGACAGGTGGAATGACGGCGCACCGCTGCCCTCCCCCATGGACCAGAAGCTGTCCCATGGGTATACGGCGAGCACTGTGAGCCTGTGGCCGGTATCTCCGACTGCCAAGGCGGGGTCCTCCTCCCACGCTCTTTGACGTATGCGCGCGTTCCGTCTTCGAAACGGGCGCCGGGGGAAACATAGCACGCCTCCGGCTGCGCAGTCCATAGCGGCAGGGCGTTCCACGACGCTCCCCTTTGACACGCGCGCCGGCAGCCGCTAGCATCTTCCACACGCGCCCGCGCGGCATGTTGAGCATCCATGCTCTTCAGTTCTCGCGGGAGGGAAGGGTGCAAGCATCGGGCCCCGTTCGGGAGACGCGGCGTCGTGTGGGTCCTGCTGGCGGTGATCACCGCGATCGGTTTCGCCGCTTCGAACAGCTACGCCAAGGCCCTCTCGGCCGGATCGCACACCTTCACGGTGACGTGGTCTATGATGGTGCTCTCGCTTCCGTGGGCCCTCCTGATGCTGGCGGTGCGAGGAGTGCCGGAGCTGCGGCCGGGGTTCCACGCGGCCGCCCTGGGCAGCGTCTGCCTCAACATGATCGCCGTGACGCTCCAGGTCCGCGCGCTCAGCCTGTCGCCCCTGTCGGTCACCGTGCCGTTCCTCGCGTTCACGCCGCTCTTCATGCTCGTCACAGGGTCGATCGTCCTCGGCGAGACGCCCGACGCGAAGGGTCTGGCCGGCATCATACTGGTCGCGATCGGAGCCTACGCCGTCTTCCTCGACCAGCTGCGCTGCGGTTGGCTCGAGCCTCTTCGCGCGATAAGGTCGGAGCGGGGCAGCGTGATGATGCTGGCGGTAGCCTTCATATGGAGCTGGGCGGCCACGCTGGACAAGCTCGCCGTGGTGCGGAGTTCCCCCGCGTACTACACCGCCTACTTCGCCGTGGCCTTCGGAGTGCTCTACTCGCCGTTTCTCGTCATGGGCGTCAAGCGGACCAAGCTCGAGAAGGGACAGATCCCGCGTCTCTTCCTCCTGGGCGCGATCTCGGCCGTCATGATCCTGAGCCAGATGACGGCGCTCGAGCTGACGCTCGCCGGCTACGTGATCGCCATCAAGCGGGCGGGCGCCGTGGCGGCCGTCCTCTTCGGCTACCTCTTCTTCGGCGAGAGACACCTCAAGGCGCGGCTGGCAGGCGCGGTGCTCATGACTCTCGGCGTCGTCCTCATCTCCCTGTGAGCGAGAACGCCCCGCGCTCGGCACGCGGGGCGTTCATCGGTTCACCTGGCTCTGCGATGCCCGTTACTTCAGCATCACCATCTTTCTCTCGAAGCTGTCACGTCCGATCTCGAGCCGGTAGAAGTAGACACCGGAGCCCATCCGGCTACCGCTGTCGTCGCGGCCGAGCCAGACGGCGGAGTGCTCACCGCCGCTCTTCTGCTCGGACACGAGCGTCCTCACAAGCCGGCCCGTGAGGTCGTAGATCCTGAGCCTCACGACCGCGCCGGGATCCGGCACCGTGTAACGGATCGTGGTCGACGGATTGAAGGGGTTCGGGT